>JBDTXN010000013.1:0-39391 GCA_040006175.1 Gemmatimonadota bacterium
GCGTGATGAACGCCATCCACGAGAAGATCGGCATGCGCATGAAGTGCATGCCGGGCGCGCGCATGTTGATGATCGTCGTGATGAAGTTGAAGCCGGCGGCGAGCGACGAGATACCGAGGATCTGGAGGCCGAGCACCCAGAAGTCGATGTTGAGGCCGGGCGAGAAGGGGCGCGTGGTGAGCGGCGCGTAGCCGAACCAGCCGGCGTTCGGGGCCGCGTGCAGCAGCCACGACGCGTTCAGAAAAAGTCCGCCGAAGAGGAACACCCAGTAGCTGAACGCATTCAGCCGCGGGAAGGCGACGTCTCGCGCACCGATCTGGAGCGGAATCAGGAAGTTGAAGAATGCCGCGGACAGCGGCATGACGACGAGGAAGATCATCGTGGTGCCGTGCATCGTGAACAGCTCGTTGTACGTCTGCGCGGTGACGAGATGCTCGTTCGGATTGTAGAGCTGGGCGCGAATGATCGCCGCCTCGATGCCGCCGACGAGGAACCACAGCAGCGACGTATAGAGATAAAGCTGGCCGATGCGCTTGTGGTCCGTGGTCGCCAGCCAGCTCCAGACACCCGACTCGTACCTGTGAGTCAGCTCTCTGTGTGGAGTTTCCGGCAGTGAAACGGTCGTAGCCATGTCGATCTCCGATTACTTCAGTGACGAGATGTACGCGGCGAGATCCGCGATCTGCTGGTCGGTGTAGACGCCCGGGGTGTCGCCCTTTTCGGCCTTGCCGAAGAGCGGCATCAAGCTGCCCGGCTTCATGGCCGGCGCATTCTTGATCCAGAGCTGGAGATGCTTGATGTCGTTCGGGTAGATGCCACCGGCGATGGTCGTCCGGCTGCCGACGTGCGTAAGGTTGGGTCCGAGCACGCCCCCGGCGGTCGGAACTCCCTTCACCGCATGACACGCGATGCACGGAGCGCCCTTGAAGAGCGTCGCACCCCGAGTGACGTCGCCTCTCGCATTCGGATCGAACGTCAGGTCCTCAGGCGTCTTCGTTTTTGGAATCACCCAGCGGGGAAGCCTCTCGCGGGGGAAGGTCGCGGTAGCGGTGTCGGCGACATTCATCACTGGCGTCGGAAGCGGCGCCGGTGCCGGTGGCGCGGCATTTCCGGGCGTCGTGGTGCCCGTCGCCGCCGCCGCCGCGATCGCAGCCTGCTGGGGCGGAGCACTTCCCAGGGAATTCGTCTTCTGATGCGCTACCCACGCGTCGAAGTCACGCGGAGCGACCGTGAACACCTTGAAGTGCATGAACGCATGGGACGCACCGCAGAACTCGGCGCAGAAGCCGTTCCAGACGTACGCCGAGTCGGGCGTGAACCAGATGTAATTCGTGTGGTTCGTAATCAGATCACGCTTGCCGTTGAGCTGCGGCGGCCAGAAGGAGTGGAGCACATCCTTCGTGGTGAGCGCGAAATTCGCCGTGCGACCGACTGGGAGATACAGCTCGTTGGCCGTGACGACGCCGTACTGCGGATAGCGGAACTCCCACCACCACTGATGTCCGATCACCTCGACCTGCAACGCGCCCGGCGGCGCGTTCGCCTGCGTCTTGAAGATCGTCCTGACCGTGGGAACCGCGATGAAGGCGAGAATGACCGCCGGAATCAACGTCCACCCGATCTCGAGCGTGGAGTTGCCGTGGAACTGCTTGGCTTCGCGGTTGCCATCCCGATCGCGGAACCTGATGAGGATGTAGACCAGGAGCGTTTCCACGAGAATGAACACGGCCAGGCCCATGTACAGCAGCTTGCGCGTGAGCAGGTCCACCGCGTGCCCGAACTCCGAGTGGGCGCCGAAGATGGTATCCGGAGCGTATCTCGTGCAGGCAGAAAGCCCGACGGCGAGTAGCAGCGCGAGTGCCGGCGTTAGCCAGCGCATGCGGAGATCACGGGTCATCCCGAATCCTTGCTATGTCTATGGGCGGGCGCAAAAGGAGCGCACCTGATGAGCGACGGAGTGAAAATATGCCGAAGCCGGATACAATACAAGCAAACGCGACGAGCTGAATCCCGACTGTAATTCACTGCTTTTTTCAGGAATTTTCGAGCCAATTGCGACGAATTAGCGCAGTCATTTTACGAGCTCGAGTCTCGGATTGACGATGGCGCGCCGGCCAGCCTTCGACTGCGGTACGTCGTTCACGGAGACGATGTCTGCTGTGAAGTCGAACCGCCCAGAAAAAAGCGACGATCCAATCCCATATGAATCTACCGGGACGCCCGCCTCTTCGAAGGCGCGGATCTTTTCGACAGTGAAGCCACCCGAGACCACGATCTGCACCCCGGCGAAAGTCGCCTCGTCCAACGCGCGTCGCACGTTCCACACCAGCTGGGGGTTGACACCCGTAGGACGGAATGTGCCCATCTGCGGAATGATCGAGCTGTCTACCAGATTTTCAGAGGTATCGAGCCGTACCGCCCGCAGCCGTCCAGCCATGGCGCGGGCAACTTCCAGGCTGGTGCGCACACAATCGTTCTCGTAGTCGACGAGCGTGATGATCTGGACGGTCGGATCGATGTACTCGGCGAACTTCTGCGTCGCGAGGACGGTGTCGCCGCCATACGCCGCGATCAGCGCGTGCGGCACGGTGCCGATGCCGGTGGAGCCCCACCAGCTCGCCTGCGCATCGGTGGAGACGCCGATCGCACCTGCGATGTGCGCGGCGTAGCCGTCGCCGGTCTGCACGAGCCAGTGATCGTGGCGTGCCGGGAAGAACATCACGGTCTTCGGATGTGCAGCGTCCACGACGAGTCTCGTGTTCGTGCCCACACGCGTTCGCCGCGCCAGCACGCCAAGGTACAGGGTCTCGAGGTGGGCGAACATCTCGTATGGACCCTCGATCGTCATCACCGTTTCCCAGGGCTCGATCGGCTCTCCATCATAGAGCGCGTGAACGGTGAGCGCATTCCAGTCGTCCGAGCAGAGCTTGAGGATCGCGATCGCCTCGTCCATGCCGCCGAGGTATGCCTGGGATTTTCCGAACACCTGCATGGTGACGCGCGCAGCGTGATGATCCGCGACGAGGATTTCGCGCGCACGAACGAAGTACTTGTCGGAGTAGTAGCCCTCCCGCATTCGCTCGACGGGAAGATGAAAGACGGATGGATCGAGGCGGGTGCGACGCGGAGTTGCCATCGGCATTGAAGCTATTCGGGGTCGCTCACTGGCGGCAACGGGCGCGACGGGAGTATTCTGACAGCGATGTCCATCCTCGCAGCGCATCTCATCTGTTGTGTGTTGGTGGTGATCGATCTGGTCACACGAGCGCTGCGCTTCCAGTGGTTGCTGGCGGGGCTGCGCATTCCCGTCTCGTTCCGCAATTCGTTCGTGATGACGACGGTCGCCGACGCCGCGGCCGCGATCACGCCGAACCGGCTCGGCGCCGAGCCCGCCCGGCTCGCGGCTGCGGCGTTTGCAGGTGTGCCCGTGACAGCGGCGTTCGTCGCCATCACATACGAGCTGCTCGTGACCGCGCCCGTGACCGCCGCAGCGGCCGGGTGGCTGGCGCTCATCTATGCACCGCGCTGGTGGCACAACGCGCGGCCGATGCTGGCGGAGACGACGCATCGCACGTGGCCTATCATCGTGGTGCTGCTCGTCGCCGGCATCGTCGCGTGGATCTTCCTGCGCCGCGCGATGCCGAAGACGTCACACACGCTCCGGAAGAACACGCGCCGCGCGTGGGCGTATGCACGCCGGATGCCGGCCTGGCCATTGCTCGCCAGCGTGCCGCTCACGCTGTTGGGGCTGGCCGCCCGAGTGGCGATTCTCCCGGTGCTCGCGCTCACGCTGCCGTTCCCGCCGCCGATGGGGCCTCTCACCTTCGGCTCCTTTGCCCTGCTGTACGCGCAGATCCTCGTGCCCACGCCTTCGGGTGCGGGGGTGATCGATCTCAGCTTCGTGGGAGGGGCCGTCGGGAATCTCGGGGAGCACCATCGGCGCCTGCTGCTTATCTGGCGCGTGTACACAACGGCGGCAGTGGTCGCGGTGGGAGTGGTGGTGGCGCTTCGGGTGTACGGCGCCGCGGCTCTGGCAGCCCTCGCGACACGGCGGGCGAAAAGGCGCCACGCGAGCGAGGGCTAGTCGCGATCGGCGAGATTCGTCGGATTGGAGCCAGTCGAGTCGTTTTTGGTATCGTCCGAAACATCCGCGCGTCATCCTCTCGACGGCAGGTGCATCAGCCTGCGTCCCTGTGCACGCGTTCGCGTGCATTCCCAACGTCATAGAGGCTGCATGCGCAGTATCCTGTTTGCCGGGTCCATCCTGGCGCTCGTGTCTTTTCCACTGGTCGCGCAAGGCACCTTCGCCAACGCTCCGGCTCCAGATTCCTCCGGACATTGGGAGATCGGGCTCTATCCCACGGTTCGTAAGCTCACGTACGATCTGGCTGCCAAGCACGAGTGGGGCGGTGGCGGAACGGTCGGAGTGGGCTATCGCTTCTCGCGCGTGGTCTCGCTCAACGCCGAGCTCGTGGGTGCGTGGATCCCGCAGCTGAATGCCGTTTCGCAGGGGCAGGTAAACGAGCTGCTCCCGACGCTCGCGCTGCAGCTGCAAATTCCCGGCAACACCTTTCGCCCCTACGTCGTACTGGGTGGCGGGCACGAGAGCTTTCATTTCGCGGCTCCGGTGGTCCCGGGCACGCACAATCTGAAGTACTGGACCGGGCACACCGGCGTTGGCTTCCGGATCAAGCTCGCCAACTGGGCAGCGCTCCGCACTGAAGGAAACGTGCAGGTGAGCAGTCATCGTCCATCATGGGGCGCACTCACCGGGGTCTCCTTCTATCCGGGTGCGCGCAAGTCCGCACCGATGGTGGTCGCGGCCAAGCCGGTGGTGCAGCATGACACCGTGACGGTCACCATGCACACGGTCGATACGCTGGTGAAGGTCGACACGATGCAGGTGAACACTCGCACGCAGGTGACCACGAGCGACACCGTGACGAGAACGGTGAAGGGACGAGACGTGATCCTCGTGCTGCGCGACGCGAACTTCGATGTCGGCAAGTCGGTGCTCCGTCCGGCAGCGCGCGTCACGCTCGACTCGCTCGCGCATGCGCTCAACGCTCCGGCAGCCCGGGAGCTGAACATCACGATAACGGGCTACACGGACAGCGTAGGCAGCGACGCATACAACCTGAAGCTCGGGATGGCGCGTGCTGTGAGCGTCAAAAACTATCTCGCGTCCAAGGGTGTCAATGCGTCGCGCATGACGGCCGACAGCAAGGGGGAGGCAGACCCGATCGCGTCGAACTCGACGGCTGACGGCCGCCAGCAGAATCGGCGCGTCGTGATCGGGAAGGCGCAACAGTAGGACGCTCCCTGGCATGGTAGCACGGAATGAACGGAACGGCGCGTGCGAGTTCATCGCACGCGCCGTTTTGCTTTTCCGACCGGAGCGGCTCGTCACTAACTTTGCTCGCACGCCACGCACCCGCGACGGAGCAAAGAGATGAAGCATCCGGTGATCTTCTGGGATGTCGATACGCAGCACGACTTCATGGATCCCGACGGGAAGCTGTACGTGAAGGGAGCGGAGCTCATCAAGCCGAAGCTCGAGCAGCTCACGCGGTACGCGCACACGCACGAGATTCAGATCGTGGCCTCGTCCGACGATCACGAGCTCGAGCACCCCGAGATTTCGTCGACGCCGGACTTTCGTGAGACCTTTCCGCCGCACTGCATGCGGGGAACCGCGGGCGCGGAGAAGATCGCCGAGACGCAGCTCGAGTCGCCGATGGTGATCGAGCCCGAGCCGATTCCGCACGAGGTGCTGGTGCGGCGTCTGGCCTCGCACGAGTCCGATGTGCTCTTGCGCAAGCATCGCTTCGACGTGTTCTCGAACCCGAACACGAGCACGGTGATCGAGGCGTGGGACCCGACGGAGATCGTGCTCTACGGCGTGACGCTCGACTTCTGCGTGCGATATGCGCTCGATGGGCTGATCGATCTCGGAATTCCAACGATCCATCTGGTGCTCGATGCGACGAAGCCGATCGTGCCGGGGTCCGTGGACGCGCTGGTGCGACGCTGGAAGGAGCAGGACGTACGGATCGTCTCCACCGAAGACGTGGTGTGCGGCCGGATCGTGTAGGCGGGCGATTCTTCGTTCCCGGGCCCACTGCCGTGCGCCCGGCCATTCTACGCGCGATGTCGCAGCCGATGATCGCGCATCGAAGCCCGGAGATGCGCCTGCTGCTCGCGCGCATTTACGCGGCCCTGCCACAGCTGTTCGGCACCGCACAGCCCGTGTATGTCGCCTCGGGTGCGGCCACGGGGATGATGGAGTCGGCCATTCGATGCGGCACACGGCAGCGAGTGTTGTCGCTCGTGGCCGGCGACTTCGGCGAGAGATTCGCGCGCATCGCCGAGGCATGCGGGCGCAGCGTGACGCGGCTCGTTGCACCTCTTGGCGATACCGTGAGCGCCGCGGAGCTGTCCGATGCGCTGGAGCACGGCGCATACGACGCGGTCACCGCGGTGCACGTCGAGACATCGACGGGTGCGATGTCGGATGTCGCGTCGTACGGGCGCGTGCTCGAGGGACGCGATGACGTGCTGCTGCTCGTCGACGCGGTGTCGTCAGTGGGAGGCATCGAAGTCGAGATGGATGACGCGCGCATGGACATTGTGTTCTCCGCCTCCCAGAAGGCCCTGGCACTGCCGCCGGGGCTCTCGTTCATCTCGTGCTCGGCACGCGCGATGGCCCGCGCGCGCGAGCTTCCGGACCGCGGGATGTATCTCGACGTGGTGCGGATGGACGAGTACTGGCGGAAGGGCGGAACCGCCGGCACGCCGGCGATTCCGCAGCTCTTCGCGCTCGACGCACAGCTGGAGGCGATGGCGATCGAGGGGCTCGCGACGCGCTTTGCCCGGCACAGGGCGATGGCGGCGGCCGTCCACGGGTGGGCAGCGGATGCCGCCGCGAGGGGGTTCGAGGTGGGGCTCCTGGCGCGCGAGGCGGTGCGTGCGCCGACGGTTTCGTGCGTCACTATAGAGGGCGATGCGGAGCGCCTGGCATCGCTGCTGCGCGAGCGCGGATTCGAGGTGGGTGCGGGATACGGGGCGCTCGTAGCGAGGACGATCCGCATCGGGCACATGGGTGACCACACGGTGCGCGAGGTGCGCGCGCTTCTCGGGGCGCTCGACGAAGCCTTGCTCGAGCTGGCGACTTGAGAATCGGCTGCGGCGCGCTGTAGCTTCGCTCAACCCTCCACTCGGATCTCGATATGTCGCGACGCCTTCGCTGCGCCCTCCTCATTGTGCTCGTCGCGCCCGGCGCCCTCGCGCAATCCGAGTCGCGCGCGCGCGACCTCGGCGTGCCCTTCGAAGGTATTCCCGGGAAGTACAATGCCATCACGGATGTGTCGGGCGTCGAGGTGGGGGAGGTCACGCTGATCAGCGGGAGCGGGAAACGCGTCGTGGGGAAGGGACCGGTGCGCACGGGCGTCACCGCGATCCTGCCGCGCGGGCACGCACGCGGGGACACGGTGTTCGCGGGGTGGTTCACACTCAACGGCAACGGTGAGATGACCGGCACCACGTGGATCGAGGAGTCCGGAATGCTCGAGGGACCGGTGCTCATCACGAACACGTTCAGCGTCGGCACCGTGCGCGACGCGACGCTCGAGTGGTCGATCACGAATGGGCGCAACTTCGACTACGAGCTCCCCGTCGTCGGTGAAACGCTCGACAACTCGCTCAACGATGTGGCCGGCTTCCACGTGACGAAGGAGCACGTGTTCGCCGTGCTGGATGGTGCGCGCAGCGGGCCCGTTCCCGAGGGAAACGTCGGTGGCGGGACGGGGATGATCTGCGGTGAGTTCAAAGGGGGAACGGGCACGGCATCGCGGAAGCTTCCGGCCGCGCAGGGCGGATACACGGTGGGCGTGCTCGTGCAGTGCAACTACGGAATGCGGAAGCTGCTTCGCATCGCGGGCACGCCGGTGGGGCAGGAGATTCCCGATCTCCTTCCATGCTACGACACGCGCGATTCGCTGCCGAAGAGCGAACGATGGGGGCGCTGCGCCAATCCGCACGGCGCAACCCGGGATGAGGGCTCGATCATCATCGTCATTGCGACGGATGCGCCGCTGCTGCCGCACCAACTCAAGCGCATCGCGAAGCGCGCGTCGCTCGGCATTGGACGCAACGGAGGGATCGGCGCGAACAGCTCGGGCGACATTTTCGTCGCGTTCTCGACCGCGAACGCGACCCTGCGTCCCGACTCCGTGTCGTCCGTATCGATGCTCTCGAACGATCTGATCTCACCGCTGTTCGAAGCGACGGCGCAATCCGTGGAGGAGGCGATCGTCAACGCGCTCGTCGCTGCGCGGACGATGGAGGGCGCAGACAACCTGCGCGTGACCGCACTTCCGCACGACCGGTTGCGCGCGGTGCTCGCCAAGTACAACCGTCTCGCGAAGCCCTGAGCCGCGTCAGCGAACGTCCGCGCGATCACCCAGATATTCGACGAGAAGATCGCGAATTCCCTCGAGCCGCTCGGGCCACTGGATCGCGCGCTTGGGCAGGTAGAACGCGGACTTCCGCGTCACGAAGAGCAGGAACTCGTTCGTCTCGCGCACCACGATCAGCTGCGCCCAGTTCAGCTCCACGTGGAAGCTCTCGCCATCGATGCGCAGCCCAGCGGCGTCGAGCGTGTAACAGCGCTCCTGGTGGGTGCTGGGATCGTCGTCGAGCTGTCGCTTCACCGCGCGCTTCATCGCCAGAGGGCGTGTAGCGGCGAACAACCCGACGGCGACCAGAGGAACGCCGAACACCCACAGATACGCGGTCGGCGCGTGATGCAGCTCGCGCCAGCGGCGCGCGACCAGCGCGATCCCCACGAGCGCGTAGATGACGAGCCCCACGAGGCGCAGCTCGCGCCAGATCCGTCGCTTCTGGCGCGCGTGCTCGTTGCGCAGCGTGCGGATCGCGCGAAAGTGCTCGTCCGCCTGCACCCGCCAGCGCAGAATCGACGATGGACGCGCCACCGTCAGCCCGCGCCTACGCGAAACGCCGACACGCGCGCCTGCAGCGCCTGCGACGCGCCGGCCAGCGCCGCCGATGCCGCCGCGATCTCCTGCGCGCCGGCACTCTGCTGCTGCGAGCCCGCCGCCACCTGCTGCATCGCCGACGCGAACGACTCCGTGCCGCGCGCGAGCTCGGCCAGCCGCGCATTGTTGCCCGCGAGCAGCGTCCCGGACTCCGCCGCTACGCCGCCGATGGTGCGCAGCCACACAATGCTCTCCTCGAGCGCCGTCTCGATCCCAGAGAAGCTGCCGTGCGCCTCACGCTGCGCGCGCTGCACGTTGCCGAGCGTCGTGACGGTCTCGCGGCTGCTTTCGCGCGCTTCATCGGCACGCTCGAGAACCAGCGCAACCGCCGTCGCTGTACGCTCGGCCGCCTCGGATGCGGTGGTCGCCAGCGCGCGAAGCTCAGACGCCACGACCGCGAATCCCTCGCCATGATCGCCCGCGCGCGCGGCCTCCATCGAGGCATTGAGCGAGAGCAACTTCGCGCGCCGCGCGATACGTCGCACGAGCGTGACGAAGGATCCGATCTCCTGCGTTGCGTGACTCATCGCCTCCGCCGAGGTCGCGCTGGACTCGGCGGCCGCGGCGAGTGCGGTCACCGCAGTGGTGCTGTCGTCCAGACGTGCGCGACTGCTCCGCGCCAGCTCGGCCAGCGAGTCGTTGCGCGCGACGCCATCGCGCGCGTCGGCGTCCAGGCGTGCGGATACGCGCAGGAGCTTGTTGGAGTCGGCAGCGGTGAGCGTGATCGCGGAGGACATGCGCGATGCCTCCTGGCTCAGCTCACCCGCCGTGCGCGCGAACTCCGACGCCGTGGCGGACATCTGCTCGGTGCCTGCGGTGATCTGCGCGGACATCGTCGCGGTCTCGTCGGACGCGGCGCGCATCGCGTGCACGAGACGTCGCAGCGCACCGATCATCTCGTCGAGCGCGCGGTGCAGGCGATGCACCTGGTCGTGGTCTCCGGACGCGTCGAACGCAACGGTGAGATCGCCGGCCGCCACGCGCTCCGCCGTGAGTGCGAGCACGGTGATCGGATCTGTCGCCCGGCGCGCGACCATGGCGGCCACGAACAGCACCGAGAGCGCGAGAATCGCCCCGAGTCCGACCGCCGCGCCGATGATGTTGTGATGCGCATCCGCCAGCAGGGCGGGGAGTGCGGCGAGCGCGCTGTTCGTCCAACGCCACACCGCCCACGCGACGAGCGCGATCGCAAGCAGCGCAGGCACGCACGCTGCCAGCGCGGTGCGCCAGGGCGCATCGTGCAGCGAGGTCTCCTTCGGCTTGTCCAGCATGTGGGGAACGCTAGATTTCATCATTGCCCCGCCGCTCCCGTGGGGAGCCGGCATCCAATTCCACAACACCGTGTCTATCTCGCATCCCGTCCCCGAAGTGGGGGCCAGCTACGATCCGACCGCTCTCGAGCTGAAATGGCAGCGCCGCTGGCAGGAGCGTCGCACCAACGAGCCCGATCTGAAGGCGGCGGCGTCCCCGTTCTACCAGCTGATGATGTTCCCGTACCCGTCGGCCGAAGGGCTGCACGTCGGGAACGTCTTCGCGTTCACGGGTGCCGACATCCATGGACGATTTCAGCGGCTGCAGGGGAACACGGTCTTCGAGCCGATAGGCTTCGACGCGTTCGGGATTCACTCCGAGAACTACGCCCTGAAGGTCGGGGGACACCCGATGCGCCTGATCCCCCAGAACATCGAGAACTTCCGGCGTCAGCTGCGCCGCGTAGGCCTCATGGTGGACTGGAAGCACGAGCTGTCGACCACCGATGCCACGTACTACAAGTGGACCCAGTGGATCTTCCTGCAGCTGTTCAAGCAGGGGCTGGCCTACAAGAAGAAGGCGGCCGTCAACTGGTGTCCCAACGACAAGACGGTTCTCGCGAACGAGCAGGTCGAGAACGGACTGTGCGAGCGCTGCGGCGCGCGCGTCGAGCAGCGGCTGCTGGAGCAGTGGTTCTTCCGCATTACGGACTACGCGGAGCGGCTGCTGCACAACCTGGAGTGGATCGACTGGTCGGAGTCCACAAAAAGTGCGCAGCGCAACTGGCTGGGCCGGTCCGAAGGCGCGGAGATCTCGTTCGCGATCGCGGAGTCCGACGCGCTGCCGCTGGTGGTGTTCACGACACGTCCGGACACGATCTTCGGCGCGACGTATCTGGTGCTCGCGCCCGAGCATTCGCAGGTGAGTGCGCTCACGACCGCGAATCAGCGCGCTGAAGTCGAGGCATATCGCGAGCGCACGTCGCGGCAGGATGTCGTTTCGAGAAAAATGGGCGAAAGCGCCGAGAAGACGGGGGCGTTCACCGGCTCCTATGCGGTGAATCCCGCGACAGGAGAGCGCATTCCGATCTGGATCGCGGACTACGTGCTGATGGAGTACGGCACCGGCGCGATCATGGCCGTTCCGGGGCACGACGAGCGCGACTTCGCCTTTGCGCAGGCGTACGAGCTGCCGATCATCCGCGTGGCCGCACCGGATGACGCGGATGCAAGTGCACCGCTAGCCGAGGCGTACACGGGTGCGGGCAGGCTGGTGAACTCGGGGATGTTCGACGACGTGCCGGCCGCGGAGGCGAAGTCGCGCATCACCGAGTGGCTGGTGGGGCTCGCGTCGGCGAAGCCGGTCGTGAACTTCCGCCTGCACGACTGGACCATCTCGCGCCAGCGTTACTGGGGACCGCCGATCCCGATCATTTATTGCGACGATTGTGGCGCGCAGCCGGTTCCCGAGGATCAGCTCCCGGTGATCCTCCCCGAGATCCAGGATTTCCGTCCGGATGACACGGGGATCTCTCCGCTCGCGCGCCACGAGGAGTGGTATCGCGTACCGTGTCCGAAGTGCGGTAAGCATGCCGTGCGCGAGACGGATGTGTCGGACACCTTCCTCGACAGCTCGTGGTATTTCCTGCGCTATCCGAGCTCGGATCGAGACGACGTGCCGTTCGATGCGGAGATCACGCGAAGGTGGCTGCCCGTGCATTCGTACATCGGCGGCAACGAGCATGCGGTGCTGCATCTGCTGTACTCGCGGTTCATCACGATGGTGCTGCACGACATGGGGCATCTGTCGTTCGAGGAGCCGTACACCCGCTTCCGCGCGCACGGGCTGATCATCCGCGAGGGCGCGAAGATGTCGAAGACGAAGGGGAACGTGGTGAACCCGGACGATTACATCGAGCGCTGGGGCGCGGACACCTTCCGTACGTACCTCATGTTCCTCGGTCCGTTCGAAGAGGGCGGAGATTTCCGCGACGCGGGGATCTCGGGAGTGCGGCGCTTCCTCGATCGGCTCTGGAAGACCGCGCACGACGCCCACACGAACGGTGCGCCCGACACCACCGTGATGCGCAAGCTGCACCAGACCATCCGCAAGGTCGGCGAGGATACCGCGAAGCTGAGCTACAACACGGCAATCGCCGCGATGATGGAGTACATGAACGTGCTCCGTGCATCGGAGCGCGTGGCGCATCGTGCCGAGGTGGAGCCGTTGGTGCAGCTGGTCGCTCCGTTCGCGCCGCACATCGCCGAGGATCTATGGGAGCACTTCGCTCACGAGGGCGGTGTGTTCGAGTCGAGGTGGCCGGGTTACGATCCTGCGCTCGCGACGGAGGAGGAGATCGAGCTCGTAGTACAGGTGAACGGAAAGGTGCGCGGGAAGATCAACGCCCCTCGCGACATCGGCGAAGGGGCGGCAATTGCGCTCGCTCGCGCCGATGCGGGGATCGCGCGCTTCCTGACCGGTGAGCCGCGGAAGATCATCTTCGTGCCGGGGCGGCTGCTGAACATCGTGGTGTAGCGCGCCCGGCGCGTCTACTTCGTCGCCGGCGTCACTACCCGCTTCAATACGCGGCCGGGCCGCGCGTCCGTGGTGTGCTCGTTCTCGTAAACCTGTGCGCCGTTCACCCACACGCGGCGCACGCCTGTGCTCACAGCGTGCGGCTCCGTCGGCGTCGCCCGATCGATGATGGTCTGCGGATCGAAAAGCACCAGATCGGCGTAGCTGCCGACGGTGATCCGGCCGCGGTCCTTGATCCCGACGTTGTCCGCCGCGAGCGACGTCGCCTTTCGGATCGCTTCCTCGAGCGGCATCACGTGCTGGTCGCGCACGTAGTGGCCAAGAATGCGAGGGAACGAGCCGAAGCCGCGCGGGTGGCTGCCATCGAGCTCGCCGTCCGTGCAGAAGTTCGCGTACTGCCACGCGAGCAGCTTCGACACGTCGCGCTCGTCCATGCTCGTCGCGATGATCGAGTTGTCCGCGTGCGCACTGTCGCCACGAGCAGCCGCATCCTCCGATGCCTTCAAGAGCTGCATCAGCGCCGTCGTGTCGTCGACGTTCATCATCGCGGCCGCATCGCGCAGCGTCTTCCCATTGTACTCGGGCTTCGGACCATAATTGGCCAGGAGCAGCCCCTCCGGCGGCGCCACCTGATCCAGCGCGAACGCGGCGGATTTGCGGTTGTCGAAGTCGCGATGCGGGAAGAGCACCGACATTCCGGAGTGCCAGTACGTGTACGGATAGATGTCCGCAGTCACGTTTACGCCGCTCTCCCGCGCCCGATCGAGCACGTGGATCAGGCTGTCGCCCAATCCCCACGACGCCTTCATCGCGAGCTTGATGTGCGACACCTGCACCGGCATGTGGTTCTCGCGTCCGATCGTGATCAGCTCGTCGAGCGCCTTCCAGAACGCAAAGTCCTCGCTCCGCACGTGGCTGATGTAGCGGCCGCCCATCGAGCCCGCAGTTTTCGCGAGCGCCAGAACCTCGCTCGGATCGGAGTAGATGCCAGGATCGTATTCGAGCCCGCTCGAAAGCCCGAGCGCGCCCGCTCGCATCTCCTGTTCGACGAGTGCCTGCATCTTCAGCACCTCGGCCGGCGTCGCCACGCGCTTGTAGTCCTTGCCCAGCACGAGATCGCGCACCGTGCCGTGTCCGACGTACGAAGCGACATTCAGCGCCGAAGGCTCGCGCTGTACGTGCGCGAAGAAGTCAGCGAGCGGATAGGGCGATCCACCGTCCTGCCCCACGACGACCGTCGTGATCCCCTGGCTCACGTCCGCGAGCGCGTCGCGATGCGTGAACAGCGCGCCATCCGCGTGGCTGTGCGTGTCGATGAAGCCGGGCGCCAGCACGAGCCCCGTGCCGATCACCACTGTCTCGCCCTGCCGCTGATGCAGATCCCCGATATCAGCGATCCGGTCGGCGAGCACCCGGACGCTCGTGACGCGGGCCGGTGCGCCGGTGCCGTCGATCACCCGCGCGCCGACGATCAGTGCGCCTTTCGCATTTCCGTTCGGAGCAGGGTTCGCCGCCGGTTTGGCGCAGGCCGATGCAACGACGAGTGCGACGAGCGAGGCGAGGGGTGCGGACCGGATCATGGGCAGCTCGGATTCGAGTGATACGACGTTGTGGGAGAACGTAGCACGCGGAACGACGGTGCAGCAGGGCGATTACAGCAGCTTCGCCACCCATTCACCCACGTAATAGCCCACGACCGCAACTCCGAGTCCGACGACGAACATGTCGAGCCCCGATCGGAAGACCGTGCGCCCGGTGAACACCGAACGCGCTGCACCAACGAGGAAGTGCGATGCCATGGCGATGGCGAACGAGGCGACCATCGCCGCCGTGCCCGTGAGAAAGAAAAAGGGGAAAACCGGTATCAGCGCGCCGACCGCCGTCGCGAGCCCGGTTAGCCAGGCTTCGCGCATCGGCGAGCTGTGCGCGTCGCCGATCTTGAGCTCCTCCTGCACCTGCTCCTCGAGCATGCGCTGCGGATCGGCCATCACCTCGGTGGCGAGCGCGTACGCGGCATCGCGATGCATCCCCTTCGCCTCGTAGATGAGCGCCAGCTCGTCGCGCTCGACCTCCGGCATCAGCTCGATCTCGGTGCGCTCCATTGAGATCTCGTTCTGATAGACCTCCTGCTCGCTCTTTGCCGCCAGGTAGCCGCTCGAGCCCATCGACAGTGCATCGGCGATCAGTCCCGCGACGCCCGCGAGCACTATGGTCTGGTGCGCGGCCACTGCGCTCGCGCCGATCATGCCGGCAACGAGCCCGAAGTTCGCGGTCAGTCCGTCGTTGAAACCGTAGACGACATTGCGGAGAAAGCCGCCGCTCTCCGTGCGATGCCAGGGCTCGATGCCCCGTCCCGAGATCTCGCCGAGCGTGCTCGCGTGCTCGGCGGACTCGCGAGCGAGCAGCAGCGCCTCGCCGCGTCCCGCGACACCCTCCGGCGTGGCTCGATGCATCGTGAGATAGCCACGCACCTCGCGCCCCTCCTCGGCAAGCAGCATGGGCAGCAGCAGCTTCGGGCCGAACCACTTTCCGAGCAGCGCGAAGAGCCGCGCGCGGCCGCTCGGCTTGAATGGCTTGGGCGGCCGACCGCCTTCGCTGAGCAGCTTCCCCCAGATCTCGAGGTGCCGGTCCTCCACCTCGGCGAGACGCAGATACACGTCGCTCTTCGACGCATCCTCTTCCGCCTTGGCGAGGATACGATAGAGAAAGGCGGCGTCCGCCTCGTCCTGCCAATGGTGCTCGAAGGTATCGAGATCGGGCGCGCGTCTGTCCGTGTTCGTGGCCGTCATGCTGATTCAGCGTATGTGGGGATTGCAGCCAGCTCGGTGTGCACGCGGCGCGGGAAAGAACGGCAACGCGCTTGGGGAATTTAGCTAGTTGGGGACCGAGATGATGCGACGGGCGAGAGACAGCGAGACAATTCAAACGATTCCGTCGTTCGAAGCATCAAAACAACCAATGCCCTTCAACTTTTTTTCTCGGACTCGGATCCGCCTGGTGCCGCTGATCACGATCGCGCTCGCGAGCGCGTCCCTGCGCGCGCAGGACGCCGCGGCACCCCCCGATCTCAATGCCAACTTCGTCGGCAATTGGGCCGGGCAGCTCGAGTACAGGGACTACAGCAGCAACGAGCGAGTCTTTCTACCAACGTGGCTCGCGATCACCGAGTCGGTCGACCATCGATCACTCGACTTCAGCTACGTCTACGATGATGGCCCTAATAAAACCGTGCGTGAGCGAATGGCGTTTCGGCTGGACGCGGCCGCGAGCAAGGCGACACTCACTGATTTCGGCCAGACGTCGAAGGACACGTCGAGTACCCAGAGCTACGACGTGTCCGGTCTCGACGAATTCGGGAAAACCGGGCGTGGCGTACTGCACCTGGCCGGGGTGGGCATGGATGGTGGCAAGCGCGTGGACGTGCGCCTCACGATTACGCTGCGGCGGAATCTGTACAGCTGGCGCAAGGATGTTCGGCCGGCCGGGGACACGGACGAGAGGTCGTATCAGTTTCGCGATGGATACGTGTTCACGCGCGTCCAGGCGCCTGCAGAGCCCTAAGGCGTGTCCTAGAATCTCCCGATATTCCAGGTGAGTCCCGCGTAGAACGAATGCGGCGCCGGCCCACCCATCGGGATGATCGCGCCGAGGTCGAGCACGAGCCACTTCTCGACCTCCAAGGTCGGCCCGGTGAGGAACGACACCGTACCCGCGCTGCCCGCGGGACCCGTCGTGCCTGGATAGCCGAACAGCTCGGCCACCCAGCCGAGAGATCGGTAGACCGGGCCGCCGGCCGATACCGTCCACAGCGTCGCATCGCGCGGCGCCTCCGTGCCGTCGCCACCGCGGCGCGTGTAGCCCGCGTTGATGTCCAGTGCGTACTCGCCGAATTCGTGGCTCGAGATGAGCAGCAGCCCGACATCCGTGGTGCCGGTGCCCGTGCCGTGTTGGGCGGATCCTGACGGCAGCTTGAGCGACGGCTGAATGGCGAAGTCGCCAACTACGGGTGCCTTCTCGAGCATGCGCCACTTGAGCGCCGCGCTGGCATCTCCAAAGCCCGAGTAGTCGGGGCTCGCGCCCGAGAGGTGCACGAACGAGCTCGCGAGCTCGAGCTGCACGCGAGGTGCGATGCCGACCTTGAGCACCGTCGGCATGAAGAACGTGTGTGCGCCGTGCCGGTTGTCGCGCTCTACGCCAGTCTCGAGCTCCACCCACTTCGGGGCGACCGTTCCAGCATGCGTCGCGACGGTTGGCCGCTCGGGCTGCGCGGCATGCGGATCGCCGGGCGCGGTCGATCTGTCCGACTGCTGCGCGAATGCGGCGCGCGACGTGGCAGCCAGTGCAACCGCCGCGCACACGATGGCGCGCAGGCGCATCAGAACTCGATTTGCGCGCCGAGCTCCACCACGCGGTTCGGCGGAAGCCCGAAGAACTGCGTGGCCGACTGCGCGTTCCGCGACATGATGACGAAGAGCTTCTTCCGCCATCTCGCCATCTTGGAGCGCCCGGTCGGGATGAGCTGCTCGCGACCGAGGAAGTACGATGTGTCGTTGGGGCGCAGCTTCACGCCGAGCGGCGCACACTGCGGGAAGATCGAAGGCACATTCGGCTGCTGCATGAATCCGTAGCGCGCGATCACGCGATAGAATCCTTCGCCGAGCGGCTCGACGTTCACGCGATCCGGCACGGGCACCTCGGGCACATCATCGGTGACCACCGACAGCAGGATCACCTGGTCGTGCAGCACCTTGTTGTGCTTGAGATGGTGAAGCAGCACCACGGGTGCTCCGCTCTCGTCGGAGGTCATGAACACCGCAGTGCCCGGCACCCGCGGCGGCTGGCGGCGCTTCACGTCGTCGAGGAAGAGCGAGATCGGTAGACTGCCCTCGCGGAGCAGCGTATGAAGCGCGCGCCGTCCGTGGTTCCACGTTGTCATCATCAGGTACACCGCGAGCGCTGCGGCGAGCGGGAACCATCCACCAGACTCGATCTTGATCACGTTCGCGATCAGGAAGGCGCCGTCGATGAGCAGGAAGACGCCGAGGAACAGGATCGCCTGGAGGCGCGACCAGCCCCAGTGACGACGCGCGATCTGCGTGAACAGGATGGTCGTGATCACCATCGTGCCCGTGACGGCGATGCCGTACGCCGACGCGAGCGCGCTCGACGACCGGAAGAAGAGCACGAGCGCGATGCTGCCGACCATCAGCGCGCGATTCACCTGCGGGATGAAGATCTGCCCGGCCTCCAGCTTCGACGTGTGCGTGACCGTGAGGCGGGGGGAGTAGCCGAGCTGCATCGCCTGATGCGTGAGCGAGAACGCGCCGGAGATGAGCGCCTGCGAGGCGATCACCGCTGCCGCGGTCGCGAGCACCAGCATCGGGTAGATCAATGCGCCCGGAATGAGACGATAGAACGGATTGAACGAGGCGGTAGGGTCGCGCAACAGGAGCGCGCCCTGCCCGAAGTAGTTGAGCAGCAGCGACGGAAAGACGTACACGGCCCACGCCAGACGAATCGGCAGGCGGCCGAAGTGACCCATGTCCGCGTACAGCGCCTCCGCGCCGGTGACCGCCAGCACGACGGAGCCGAGGATGAAGATGCCGCGCCAGCCGTGGTTGCCGAAGAACTGCACGGCGTACCACGGGTTCACTGCCTTGAGGATCGATGGCTCCTTCGCGATCTCGAGAACACCAAACAGTGCGATGCTTCCGAACCAGAGCAGCATTACCGGCCCGAACACTCGGCCGATCTTCGTCGTCCCCCCGCGCTGGAAGAGAAAAAGCAGGAATAGTACGACCACACTGATCGGCACCACGAGATGTCGCAGGGCCGGCGTCGCGACATCGATGCCCTCGACGGCACCCAGTACCGACACTGCGGGGGTGATGACCCCGTCACCATACAGGAGTGCCGCGCCAAACAACCCGAGCGCGCCCAGCACCATCAAACGCACGGCATCGTTGTCGCGATGCAGCCGCTGCTGGATGAGCGCGAGGAGCGCGAGGATGCCACCCTCCCCGTCATTGTCCGCGCGCATGATGAAGAAGATGTATTTGACGGTGACGATCATCGTGAGCGCCCACACGATGAGCGAGAGCACGCCGAACACATTGTCGGGTGTAGGAGGCACCGCCGCCCCGGGAGTACCACCCGTTTCGACGTTGAAGCACTGCTTCATCGCGTAGAGCGGACTCGTCCCGATGTCTCCGTACACGACTCCAAGCGCCGTCAATGAGAGTACGGCGAGTCGTTTTCCGGATGGATTCGGCTCGACGATCGGGCGCTCGCGCGCGGCGGGGAAAGTGGCGGTCACGGGCGGCGAGCGTGCAAGAAGCGCGCAGACCTACGAGGGAGAGAGATTTAGCGCTCCGGGTGCAGTCGCGCGTCGAGAAACGCCATGCTCTCGGTCCAGCTCTCGTGTCCCTGCCTGGTATCCACGCGCGAGAATTCGTGCCCGCCCGGTGGATTGTGCCACTCCTTATACGTGTAGAGCCCGGCAGTGTCTTTCCCCGCGACGTGCATCGAGTCGCGGAGATTGTGATTCTCCGGAATGAAAACGTCCTGGTCGTTGTCCGCCGCGTGAACGAGCAGCGGCACCTTGAGCTCGCGTGCGTGCGTCATCGGCGAGCGCTCGAGATACGGCTTGGGATTCTGCTCGAAGGTGCCGCCGTACGCCTTCTGCGCCGCAAACGTTTTACGGTACGCCTCCGAATGCATCTTCATGCGCGTCGGAAGATCGGCCACCGGGACGTGTGCGACCGCGACCTTGAACAACTCGGGCCGGCGGAAGATCGCGTGGAGCGTGATGAAGCCGCCATGACTCCATCCCACGATTCCCAATCGGTCCAGATCCGCCCAGGGGACATACTCCGCGAGGTAGTCGCGCGCGCGAATGCAGTCCTCGACTTCCTTTCCGCCATAGTCGATGGCGTCGTAGTGCTCGCGGCCGTAGCCCGTGCTTCCGCGGTACTCGGGGGCGACGACTATGTAGCCACGTGCGACGAGTGAGCGAACCTGCGGTACGTAGAGCTCGTCGAAGTCACCGTGCACGCCACCGTGCACCATGATGATGGCAGGATGCTTCCGTGTGGTGTCGCGCGGCATGAACACGTAGGCCGGGATGATCATGTCGTCGGCGCCCGCGTACAGCACCTTGCGCGTGAGCATCTCGCCGCCGAGCTGCATCTGAAACTCGATGTCGCTGAACCGCTTGAAGAGCGCCTGCTGCGTGTAGTCGTCAATGCCCGATTCCGCGCCGACGGTCTGGCTGCTACCGGAACGGTGACCCGTCGCGCACGCGGAGGGGAGCAGGAGCGATACTGCGCATGCGAGTACTTTCAGTTGTGCCGTGCGGGAGTGCAGCAAGCGAGACATGAGAGCCGAGGGAGGGTTGGCGATCGTAGTGCGCGCCCGGTGTAGTCTAGCGGGCGACGGAGCGCCATCGGAAAGCTGTCTACGGAATGCGCTGTTGGCGAGTCCTCTGCCGCCGACGAGCCTCCTTGATGGCGCCGAGTTATATCCCGCCAGGCGCGCTCAACTTTCGGCACGCGGATTGCCAACTCAGTTACACGGTCTGCCGATTGTGAGGCAGCCGGCTGTTACGACTTACCGATTCAGATGAGGTGCGGCATGGACAAAAACAACGACATGGCCGACAAGGGCCTGGCCAACGAGATCAAGGGAAAGGCGAAGGAGACCGTTGGAAAGGTTCGCGGCGACATCGGCGATGCTGTGGACAACAGCAGCGAGCACATCAAGGGACGTGCGCAGCAGGCCGAGGGGAATGTCCAGAAGAACGCCGGCAAGGCCGAGCGTAAGGTCGGTGAGAGTCTCGACGACGACGGCGCGAAGAAGTACTAGCCGCAGCCGCTGAACGAAGGCCGGCCCGGAGCAAACGCTTCGGGCCGGCTTTTTCGTGTGTCGGAAGCTATTGCTGTTTGGCCTCTTCCTTCTTCGACTCGTCGACCCAGTCCTGGAAGCGCTGCTGCTGGCCGGCGTCGAGCAGCTTCTTGATCTGCACGCGCGTCGCCTCGCGTACGGAATCGAGCTGCGGGCGAACCGGCGCCACGATCCGGCTGATCTCGCGATGCCGTCTGTCGAGCAGGCTGTCCACCTGCGCGCGCTGCAGCGGGGTGAGCTGGAGCTTCGACGCCATGTATGCGCGCACTGCCTGACGATCGGTGTTCGCATCGCACGCGGGCTTGGTGAGCACGCGATCGAGCGAAAAGCCGAGCGCGCCGCCGCAGAGCAACGCACCGAGAAGAAATCCCACCGCCATCGACTTCGACTTCCTCATCGGCAGCTCCGGCTCATGGGCCGACCACGTAGCGCAGCGTCACGTCTCTCGAAGCCTCGCGCTCCGTCTCGCTCGCCACCTGCACGGGAACGACCCTGCTCGCCTCGATCTCCCGGTACGCGGCAACGGACCGCTCGTGATTCGAGTAATGCGCCGTGAGCCCGGCGACCAGAATGGCGGCGGCGCCGGCCAGCGCGAGACCGCGGCGCCACCGCGAGAGCTGACGCCACCAACTGTCGTCCTCCGTCGCCGTCACGCGCGCGAGGATGCGTCGCTCGAGCGCATTCCAGAATGCCTCGCCACCGGGCGGTGCGTAGAAGTGTCGCAGCTCCCGGGTCAACTCATCGTCTCGCCCGGCCGGACCGATTCGCGGCTCCATCTTCATCTTTCACTCCAGAGGTCGCGAAGCCGCTCTCTCAGCGACGCGCGCGCATGATGAAGGTCCGATCGCGCCGTCCCTTCAGGAATCCCGAGCATCGTTCCAATCTCGCCGTGGGTGTAGCCCTCGACATCGTGCAGCACGAGCACCGACCGCTGCCGGCCGGGAAGAATCTCCAGCGCCGTTCCCAGTCTTCCGCGAAGCTCCGAGCGCTCAGATGGATCGAACAGCGGCACGGAGAGCGTCTCCGGCAGTGAGTCCGCGTCCCTCACCTTCCTGCGACGACCGATGTCCAGTGCAGCGTTCGCGACGATCCGATTCAGCCATGCGGCGAACGCCTGCTCCGGCCGAAAGCGCTCCAGTGCACGGTAGGCGTGAAGGAAACCGTCCTGCACCGCATCCTCTGCGTCCTCGTGCGTCGCGCAGATCGCTCGCGCGACCGCATACGCGCGGCGCATGTGTGTGCGGACGAGCGTGGCAAATGCGGTCTCGCTGCCGCTCTGCGCCTCCTCGACCAGCGCACGCTCCGCGCTGGGCTGAGCTGCCTCAGCCGTGGGCGCGGACAACGGTCGATCCAGTAACTGGAGCGGGAGTGCGGTCATGTCTGATGAGTGTGGCGACTCCATCATACGCACCGCATCGAAAGAGCGTTGTCCATCCGGCGTCAGCCGGCGGCAGGGGAGCCCTCGAGCCCAATCGAATCGGCGACGGGTCGCATGGCCTCGATGACGAACTGTATGTGCACATCCAGATCCACTCCAAGCTCGGATGCGCCCTGAACCACGTCCTCCCGGCTCACGCCGCGAGCGAATCCCTTGTCCTTCATCTTCTTGCGCACAGAGCGCCCGTCCAGATCCAGCACACTCCTGGAGGGGCGAACGAGCGCCGAGGCGGTGATCAATCCCGTGAGCTCGTCCACTGCGAAGAGCGCCTTCGCCATCTGCGTCTCGCGCGGCACGCCGCAATACGTCGCGTGGCCGAGGATCGCCTGCAGCATGTCCTCCGGATAGCCCTTCTCGCGGAGAATACGAACGCCCTCAGCCGGGTGCTCGTCAGTGGCCGAATGCGCATCGTTCGGAAAGCGCTCGTAGTCGAAATCGTGGAGCAGCCCCGTGAGCCCCCAGCGCTCCTGCTCCTCACCGAAGCGTGCGGCGTACGCTCGCATCGCTGCCTCGACCGAGAGCATGTGCGCGCGAAGCGATTCGCTCGCCGTGTACTCGTGCATCAGCGCGAGCGCGTCGTTGCGCGAGGGAAGTGCGGTGCTCGCGATCGAGGCCGTGCTCATTGGTTCCTGGTGTCGACGTGGGCCACGACGGACATACCCGGACGCAGAGGACGAGTGGGTCCGAGTCCTTTGGTGATGGCGATGCGCACCGGGAGGCGCTGCACCACCTTCGTGAAGTTGCCCGTCGCATTGTCCGGTGGCAACAGCGCGAAGCGGGCACCGGTCGCCCCGCTGAGGCTCTGCACCTGTCCCTCCGCCTCCTGCCCGGGATACGCATCCACCTCGAGGGTCACGTGCTGTCCCACGCGCATCTTGTTGAGCTGCGTCTCCTTGAAGTTCGCGGTCACCCACGTGCCCGTGTCGACGACGATCGACATCATCGTCTGACCGGTCTGCACGAGCTGGCCTGGCTCGACCTGCTTCTTCGAGATGGTGCCCGTCTCCGGCGCGGTGACGGTCGTGTAGCTCAACTGCAGCTGCGCGTTGTCGAGCGCAGCCTGCTGCGCCTGGAGTCGCGCCTGCGCGAGCCGCACTCCTGCCTGCGCGTTCTGTACCGCGCCACCCGCAGCGGACGCCTGCCGCTGGAGCGACTCCACATCTGCCGCCGCCGATGCGGCCGCTGCCTGTGCTGCATCGAGCTGCTGCGCGGAAACGATCTGCTTCGAGACGAGATCGCGCATGCGCGCGAGATCCGCGTTCGCCTTCTGCTGGTTCGCGACCGCCGCCTGGATCTGCGCGTTGGCAGCCGAACGCTGTCCGGAGGCGGTCGCGACCGCGGCCTGCGATTGCCCGGTGAACTGCCTGCCGCCGGCCGTGGACTGCGCGGCCGCGAGGTCGGCCTGCGCCTGCGCGACCTTCACCGCGTACTCCGCGCTATCGATCCGAACGAGCGTCTGCCCTTTGCGGACGGAATCGTTGTCCTGCACGAGCACCGCCGTCACGTAGCCACCGACTCTCGCGAGCACGGGGACGATGTGTCCATCGACCTGCGCGTTGTCCGTCGTCTCGTGTCCGCGCGAGTACAGGAATCTCTTGATTCCCCAGGTAAGCGCGATCACGACCGCGATGGCGACGACGCCGAGGAGGATCTTCTTCCGCGCGCCGCTCTTCGCGGGTTGTACGACGACGGGCTCGCGCGGCGGCGTCGGAGTCGTTTGCGCTGGCTTGCTCTGTTGCTCGGTGGTCGTCCCCATGTTGCTATTCCTCTGCGTCGTTTGACTGTCGTTCGTGTCGGATTCGTAATGCCGTGTGTGTACTCTGCCGAACTACGGAAGCGCGGTGACGGAGCCGACCGCGCGTGCCAATGCCACTTTCGCGCCCTGATAGCTCGCGAGCGCATCCACCACCTGCGTGCGTGCCGAGTTGAGCGCGAGCGAGGCGGTGATGACGTCGGCATTCCCCGCCACACCCGCGCGGAAGCGCTCCTGTGCCTGCGCCACTTCCTGTTGCGCCAGTCTCAGCGCCTCACGCACCGCATCGGCTGCCTGGCGCGCCGATGCGAGATCGAGCAGCGCGCCGCGTACCTCGATCGCCGCCTGCTGGCGCAGGTCGCGCCGCCGCACGTCGATCTCGCTCGCCATCGCCTTCGCTTCCTGAATGCGCCCTTCGCGGCGAAAGCCATCGAAGATCGGAATGGACACCTGCACGCCCCAGTCGTAGGTGCCGAGCAGTCGCTGATCACCGATCGCCCCGTAGTCCCCGAACGCCGAGAGCGACGGCAGCCGCTCGGCCCTGATCGACTTCACCAGCTGCTCGGCCGCGCGAATCTGCTCGTCTGCGGCGCGGAGATCGGGACGCGCGCGCATGGCGGTCTCGATGGCTGATCCCTCGTCGATGGTCGTGTCACGCAGCTCGAGTCTGGTGAGGCTGTCGGCAAGTGAAACGGTTGCAGTGAGCGGCTGGCCGAGTGCGCGAAGGAGATCGAGGCGCGCGCGGTCGCGCTCGTTGCGCGCGACGATTAGCTGCGCGCGCACCGACGCGAACTGCGACTGCGCGCGCGTGACGTCGAGCGCCACACCCACGCCGGCGCGCAGCTCCTCGCGCGCGATGCCGAACAGCGAATCCGCGAGCACGGAATCGGCCTGGCGCGCTCCGAGCTGAGCGTCCGCGCGCTGCGCGCGCAGGTACGCACTCGCCGCGTTCTGCGCGGAAATCTCCGCCTCGTTCTCGGCCGTCGCGTCGAATGCGCGCGCGGTGGTGCGCGCTGCCTTCACACGCTGGAACGCGCCGAAGTCGAGGAAGGTCTCGGAGACGCGGCCGCGCACGTCGAAGATGTTTACCGGACCGATGACCTGACCGCGTGGATCGAACCCGGGGAACGGGATGCCGAAGGTCGCGGTGTTGAACGACCGCCCGTTCTCCGCCGCGTACCCCGATGCCGACGGCAGGAGCTCGGCGCGGCTCTGGGTGATGCGCGCATTCGCCTGCTCGGTGCGAAAGCGCGCCTGAATTGCGGTGGCGTTCTGACGGGAGCCGATTCGTGCCGCGTCACCGAGGGTGATCGGGCGCGAGATGACGGTGTCCTGCGTCGAGTCCTGCGCGCGAACGGTTGCAGCCGATGCGAGCAGAAGGAGCATCGAGAGAATGCGAGAGCTGGTGGTCATGTGTGCGCGTGAGAAGCGGTAGGCAGAGGAACTTGGCCGATCGCGTGCAGACAGAAGTCCACGAGCTGATCGAGCACCTGGTTGTCGGACAGATCGCGCATGAACGGGATGCTGGCGCGCTTGGCGGCCCACACGCCGTGAATGAAGAGAACGGAGTGGAGCATGCGTCCCGCGGCGAGCGGTTCGATGTCGCGGAACTCGCCGCTGGCGATGCCGCGCTTCACGATGTCGCCGAGGATGCGCATGGAGCGCATGGGGACTTCCTCGATGAACTGCTCGTAGAGATCGGGGAAGTGGTGCAGCTCGCTGAGGATGAGTCGATAGAGAATCTCGAACGACGGCGTGCGCACGTAGTCCCACGAATTGTGCAGATACTCGCGAAGCTGCTCGCGTGCGCTGGCGCTCTCGGTGATCCTCGCCTCGACCGACGCGATGTGCCGCGATGGGATCTCGCGGATCATCTCGCAGAAGAGCGCTTCCTTGTTGGGGAAGTAGAGGTAGATGGTGCCTTTGGAGACGCCGGCGGTGCGGGCGATGTCCTCGAGACGTGCGGCCGCGAGCCCGCGCTCGCCGAAGACCTCGAGCGCTGCGTCGAGGATCTGGCGCGGGCGCTCGCCGGGGAGGCGGCGCCAGCGGGGTGCGGAACTTTGGGTGGACTCAGACATCGGGCTCTAGTGGTTGTGCGAGAGTAACTAAACGGCTCGTCAGTAGAGTTGTTCCCGGGGTGAAAGTCTGGGTGGCGAATAACTGACTGTCGAGTAAGTTACTCGAAGGCGACCATTCGTGCAACCAAGCCGGCGAGCTCGAGTGGACGAGATGCAAAAAAGGCGGACGCTCTCGCGCCCGCCCAGCTTTCCATGCTTCCAAACGGTTTATTGCGGCGCCGCCGCGGCCGGCGGCTTCTCAGCCTCATAGTGCACGTTCGTGAAGTGGACGATCGCCGTCATGGCCACGAGCAGCACCAGGCCGCCGAGGATCATGCCGGTCAGGCCAGCCTTCAGATCTCCTTCCTTTGGTGCGGGCATTTCATCTCCTCCAAGGAAGGGTCAGGCGACCCGGACGGTCGTCATCGTGTCGTTCTGCGTGAGCTTCTTCAGGACGTCGATCCCGCTCGTGATCTTGCCGAACACGGTGTGCACGCCGTTCAGGTGCCGCGTGTTGTTCTCGTCGAGCACCATGAAGAACTGGCTGCCGCCGGTGTCCTTTCCAGCGTGCGCCATCGAGAGAGCGCCCACCTCGTGCTTGTTGGGATTTCCCTTCGTCTCGCACTTGATGGTGTAACCCGGGCCGCCCGTGCCGACGCGACGATCGCCCTCGGGGAGATCGCGCGAGAGAGGATCGCCGCCCTGCACCATGAAGTCCTTGATCACGCGATGGAACTTCACGCCGTCATAGAAGCCGCTGTTGGCGAGCTTCTCGAAGTTGCCGACGGCGAGCGGTGCGTCCTTCTCAAAGAGCTCCGCGACGATGGTGCCGCGGTTGGTCTCGATCGTAGCCTGCTTCGCCATGTAGGAATCAGCCGTGGAAGAAGTCGGATTGCAACAGCACGAGCAACTTAATCTGGCCCGCCGCGCTTCGCATCCACAGTCGCGCTCGCCCTCACACGCGTGACGAGGGGCAGATGTCGTTGAGCGGGCAGACTTCGCACTGCGGCGCGCGCGCGATGCAGATCTGACGTCCGTGCTCGATCAGCAGATGTGACACCATCGTCCACTGCTCCGTTGGGAAGAGCGGCATCAGATCCTCCTCGATCTTCACCGCGTCCGTTTCGCGCGTAAGCCCCAGCCGATTTGAGAGCCGCGTGACGTGCGTATCGACGACGATGCCGACGTTCTTGTCGAAAGCGTTGCCGAGGATCACGTTCGCGGTCTTTCTGCCAACGCCCGGAAGCTGCGTCAGCTCTTCCATGGTGTCGGGGACGTTTCCTCCGTGCCGGGCGACGAGCGCATTCGCCATCCCGAGCAGGCTCTTGGTCTTGTTGCGAAAGAACCCCGTGCTCTTGATCGCCCCCTCGAGCTCCTCGGCTTCGGCATCCGCCAGCGCCGGCGCGCCAGGATAACGTTCGAACAAGGCCGGCGTGACCATGTTCACGCGCTTGTCGGTGCACTGCGCGCTCAGGATTGTAGCCACGAGCAGCTGATACGGATCCTCGTGATCGAGCGCGCAGTGGGCATCGGGATAGGTCGCGGAAAGTCGCTTGTAGTACTCCCTCGCGCGGGCCTTTCGCTCCTGGTCGTTTCGCGGCCACCGCTCGCGCAGATGCGGAAGCGCAGGCCCCTTGCCCGATGTGCGCTTGGGCGTGCCTTCCTTGGGCGACGCGAGCTTCGTACGCGCCTTCTTCAGCGTCGATTTTTTCGGCGCCACCACCGAGCTTACGACCGTGCGCGCGATCTTTTTCGCTACGCTCTTCGCAACCTTTTTCGCCAGGCGCTTGGCGACACTCTTGGCCACACCCTTCGCTTTCATGACTCTCTCCGTAGACGTAAGCGTCGCCGTATCTCACCTGCGCCCAGCGCATTGATCACATCCGAGGCCTCGAGCCACCCCTTGCGCGCGACCCCCACACCAAAGCTCATGTTCGCGAGGCCGCGCGTCGAGTGCGCATCGGGGCCGATCTCGAACGCGCAGCCGAGCGATTTCGCGAGCTGGCAATGACGCCAGTCGAGATCGAGCCGGTGCGGATCGGCGTTGATCTCCACAGCCACTCCATTCGCTCCCGCCTTCGCGAACACAGCCGGGAGATCTATCGCGTAGGGCTCGCGGCTCAGCAACAGCCGACCGGTCGGGTGGCCAAGTATCGTCACGTGCGGGTCGTCCAGGGCGCGAAGCACGCGCTGCGTCATCGTCTCCCTGTTCATCGAGAACCGTGAGTGCACCGACGCGATCACGTAGTCGAATCGGTCGAGCAGTTCCGGATCGTAGTCTATCTGTCCGTCCGCCAGAATGTCCGCCTCGACGCCTTTCAGTACCAGAACGCCGATATTGCCTGCATTCAGGCGATCGATCTCCTCGTGCTGTGCGCGCACCTGGTCGGGCTTGAGGCCGCCCGCGTAGAACGCGGATTGCGAGTGATCGGTAATGCCGATGTACGCCCAGCCGAGCGCGCGCGCCGCCCCCGCCATCTCGGCAATGGTCGCCTTGCCGTCCGAATAGTCGGAGTGGCAATGGAGCACGCCGCGGATGTCGTGGTCCTCGATGAGCGCAGGGAGCGCTCGCGCCTCCGCCGCTGCGATCTCTCCGCGGCCTTCGCGCAGCTCGGCCTGCACGAACGTGAGTCCGAGCGCGTCGTAGAGCGCGCGCTCATCGGGAACGGGAATGAGGGCTCCGCTCGTGTCGCGCAGCTCGTCATCGGAGAGCGTGAAGCCGCGCTCCGACGCGCGTTCGACGATCTCCTGCACGTGCGCAGCGCTCCCCGTCGCCCGCCAGAGCGCCACGCCGAAGCGCTCGGGCGGCACGCAGTGGAGATCGAGCACGGTGCCATCGACGAATTGAATCACGGCTGCGCCTGGTCCCTTTATCGCCGCTTCGCGCACGCCGGGCGCGCTCGCGAGCTCCGACGTCACGCGTTCCGGCGAATCGCGGCACGCCGCCACGATGTCGATGTCGCGCACGATCTCGTTTCGGCGGCGCAGCGAGCCCGCGATCATCGCCGTCGCAACTCCCCGATGCGCGCGCACCGCTCCGAGCACGAGCTCCGACTCGGCGAGCGCTCGCGGATACAGCATGTACGCGCCGTTCTCGCGCAGATAGGAGATCCCCTTGAGGATCTTCGCAGCCGTCCCGGGCCCGAATCGCGGCAGCTTTGCGAGCCGGCCATCGTGCGCCGCCGCCTCGAGCTCTGCCAGCGACGAAATGCCGAGCGCATCGTGGATTTTCTGGATCTTCGAGGTGCCGAGTCCCGGCACGCGGAGCATCTCGAGCAGCCCTTCCGGAATCTCGCTGCGAAGCTGCTCGAGGTAGCGTGACTCTCCGTCCTGGACCAACTCGCGAATCGTTGACAGCGTAGCGGGCCCGATCCCCTTCCGCTCTGCGAGCTCGCCGGATGCCAGTGCCGGAGCGAGATCATCGGACGGTACGGCGAGCACCGCGCGCGCCGCATTACGGTAGGCTGCGCTCTTGAAGCGATTCTCTCCCTTGAGCTCGAGAAAGTCGGCGATCTGCGACAGCGCATATCCAACCGACCGCGGGTCCATCGCTTACCGCACGCGCACGTACGGCAGGTGTGTCGACTCCTCGCCCGCAATGGCGGTGATGCGCTCGACACGATCTGGATTCGTGTCGAGATAGTGGAAAGCGCGAATCACGAGCGCCTCGAGCTCGCTCGTGGTCGCGAGTGTCCGATAGCCCTTGCGCTCGCCGCCCGGAATGGCGTTCGCGTACGCTACGTCTTCCGCGCGCCACGGACGCGTGGCGCGCGCTGCGACCTGCGTCGGATCGAGATCATCGCGGTATGACACGAGAGATACGCCGGGACGGTCGGGACGAAGTCCGAGCACCATCTGGACTCGCACGTGCACACCGGAGTCGGCGCGCTCTTCCGTGTTTGCCGCGACGACGAAAACGCCGTCGAGCGGCTCGTATGGCGCCTCTGCAGACACACGCGCCCAGAGCTTTTGATAGGGAAACTGCAGATAGCTGGCGGGCGGCGCAGCGAACACCCAGTCGCCGATCTCGTATTCGGGCTCGCTGAGCAGCGACGCGACCGGATCGTCGAAGGAATAGAGCCGGCGGCCGTACGTCCAGAACTGGAAGCCCTGGTAGAGCAGCTCGCCGTACTCATCGAGGCTCTCGGGGTCCGCGTCCTCGGGCACGATCTCGTCGAGCGTGGCGCCCGCATATCCGAGCAGCAGAAACTGATCGCGACGATGCACATCCGACCCGCGTTGCTCGCCCTCGGCGCGTATCGCCGGGAACTCTTCGCGCTCGAGCGGCTCGAGAATCAGCTCATATGGTGTGAGACGAGCAGGCACGACTCCAAAGGCTGCAGGAATCAGGCCCGGTCCTCGACACCGGCGGCGTCGCGAAGCCGCGCTACGAGCTCATGAAGTTCATGCTCGGTGAAGTCGATCTCCGTTGCTGCGCCGTCGAGATCGATGAGCCCTGCGCGCATCGAGACGGCCACCTGATTCAGATAGCGCACCTTCCGCAGTATCTCATCAGTGACTGCGCGCAGAGAGAGATAGCGGCGCTTGTTCACCGTCGCGCGCTGTAGACGAGCGACCAGCTCGGGCTCGGAAAGTGCGCGTGCGGCTGCGATCACCTCGTCGGCCGAGCGTCCGGAGATCACGCCGCGATCCGGAATCCCCTGATCTTCCCATTCTTCTTCGGCGAACCAGAGCCGTCCGACGTGCTCGATACCGTCGAAGGACACCGTGAGCGACACGGCGAGGCGCCGGTCGTTTGCGTCGATCGTGGTGATGTCGCGCTCGATCGAATCCTCTGCAGGCATCATGGCTGCGCTCTCGTGCGCTGGAGGAACTCCCGTACCGCAGCAAAGAACATCGCCGCGCCTTCAACGTAAGGGACGTGGGCGCTTCCGTCGAGCACCACCAGCTGCCCGTGCGGAAGCGCCGAGGCGATCAGCGATGATGAGGCGAGGGGAATGGCGTCGTGGGCCCCGTGCAGGACGAGCGTCGGCGCCTGGATGAGGGGGAGCAGCGAAGTGAGGTCGTAGCCGGCGAGACTCTCCCACACCGACTGCTGCACGCGCCCGACTACGCGGAAAGGCGTAAGCTCGCGCGCGCGCGCCGGGTCGGCGAAGTAGCCAGCGACGCCGAGCTCGAAGATACGCCTGGCGTACGCAGCCGGATCGCTGTCGCGAAGCCCGGATGCGGCGATCGCCGCGCGCTCCGCCTGGATCCATGGCGCACGCTGGCGGCGCGCGAGTTCCTCGCCGAACTGCGCGCGGAGTGTAGCGGTGGGCGGTGCCGGACAGATGAGCACCGTGCGCTCAGCCGCGGGCGCCTCGAGCATCATCTTGGGAAATCCGCCCGCGACAGCGATCGAATACAGTAGCGCTAGCAGTCCGCCCCACGAATATCCCACGATGGTGAGCGGCTCGAGAGACAGCTCGCGCACGACCGCCGCGAGATCGGCGACGTGCGTCTGCCACGTAATCGGAGTGCGATCCTCCGCCCTCGAGAGACCGCCGCCCCGCTGATCGTAAAAGATCAGCCGATGATCGCGCGCGAGCTCGAGCATCTGCGGAAGCAGATAATCGTGCGACGCACCCGGACCGCCGTGCAGTACGAGCAGCTGGGGTGCGTCTTCCGGACCGTACGCGGTGTGATAGAGCTCCACGCCGCGCTCCTCGATTACGGGTGCAACGCCACCGGAGGCGACTTGTAGACCGCGCCGCCCTTCATAACGAAGAGCGCGTGCTCCATGCGGGTGATGTCCTTGAGCGGATCGCCAGGCACGGCGACGATGTCGGCCCACTTGCCGGCGCTCAGCGAGCCCGCGTGCTCGTCCCAGCCGAGCAGCTTCGACGCGCTCGACGTGCCGGCGACGATCGACTCCATTGGTGTCATTCCGCCCCATGTGGTCATGAGCGTGAACTCGTGCGCGTTGGTGCCGTGCTTGCCTACGCCGGCATCCGTTCCGAGCGCGATCTTCACGCCCGCGGCTCTCGCGATCCTGACGCTGTTGCGCATTCCCTTCGCTGCGTCGAGCGCCTTCTGTTTTTTGAGCCCCTTCAGCACACCGCTGTTCGCCGCCTTCTCCGTCGCCTCGCCCGCACTCAGGGTAGGTACGAGATACGTTCCCTTCGCCGCCATCATCTTCGCGCCTTCTTCGTCGAGGAAGGAGCCATGCTCGATCGAGCTCACCCCGGCGCGAACGGCGACCTTGATCCCCTCTGTGCCATGAGCATGCGCGGCCACTTTGCGACCCAGCTTATTGGCCTCCTCGACCATCGCGTGCAGCTCCTCGTACGTGTACTGTGGCGCCCCAACCGCATCTCCTTCCGAGAGTACGCCGCCCGTCGCGCAGGTCTTGATCACATCCGCACCCTGCTTGATCTGATAGCGCACGGCGGCGCGAACCTCGTCGACTCCGTTGGCGATGCCTGTCTTGTAGCTGCCGTCGAACAGGCCGGGCTTGTAGCCGTTCTCGTCGCAGTGCCCTCCGGTGATGCCGATCGCATAGCCGGCGTTCTCCATTCGCGGTCCCCAGATCTGGCTCGCATTGATCGCCTTGCGGAGCGCCATGTCATCGTAGTTCGGCGCTCCGACGTTGCGCACGCTCGTGAAGCCGTCGAGGAGCGTGCTCTTCGCGTGATTGACGCCGAGGATCGCGCTGTACTGTTCGTAGTCGTGCACCATTGCCTCATCCGCTTCCGGGTCGCCGAGCTCGCGGCCGGCGAGATGCACGTGCGCATCGATGAAACCGGGCAGGAGCGTGGCGTCGCCGAGGTCGATCGTGCGCGCGCCTGCCGGCGCTTTCACGTTCGCCGCGGATCCGACCCATGTGATGCTGTCGCCGACGACGATGATGGCGGCATTCTGAACTTCGGCCGCGCCCGTGCCGTCGATGAGGCGCGCGGCGCGAAGCACGAAAGTTCCGGGTGCCGCAACACTGGAGTCCTGCGCGGCGAGCGGGGCCGAGCAGAGCGCGGCGGCTGCGAAGAGAGCAGAGAACGAACGACGATGCATCGAAATCCTAGGGTAGGGTTGGAATGTCAGGCGCGAGTGCGAGTGTAAGATGCTACTGCGGGTGGCTGCGAGATCCGAGCGTGGCGGTGAGCGCGAGCCGAGTACCCGCGCGCAAGACGACGACCTGCACACTGTCGCCGGGCTTTTGCGCGCCGATCGCATCGGTGTACTCATAGATGTCCTTCACGTTCTTGCCACCGAACTCGACGATGACGTCACCGGCCTGCACGCCGGCCTTGTCAGCGGGGCTGCCCGCCGTCACACCGGCGAGCTTCACGCCCTGTACGTCGGCGGCGCTCATGTCGGGCACGGAGCCGAAGTAGGCGCCGTTCCCCGGACCGCGCGCCATACTCGACGGCGGCTGCGACGAGCGCACGTACGTCAGCCGTGCGGGGCGATCGGCAATGTCGCGCGCCACGCGCTCCGCGTACCGGACGATGCGCGCCTCGCCTGCGACGTTGATCTTGCTCGCGACATCGGTGGCCTTGTGGTAATCCTCGTGCATGTCGGTGAAGAACTGCAGCACGGGGATCTTCTTCGCGTAGAACGAGGCGTGATCGGAGGGGCCGAAACCATCGCCGAGCGCGGTGATCGCGAGCGGCTGCACATTGTTCGCGCTGTCGACGATCCCGCGCATCTCAGTGGCCGTGGCAACGCCATAGACCATCAGCTTGTCGTTCCGCAGCCGGCCCACCATGTCGAAGTTGAGCATCGCATCAATGCTGTCGAGCGGCACCGGCGAGTTGTCGACGAAGTATTCGGAGCCCAGATCGCCGAGCTCTTCGCCGCTGAAGTTCACGAAGAGGACCGAGCGACGCGCAGGCTTGGCGTGAAAGCGACGCGCCAGCTCGAGCACCGCCGCGGTACCGGACGCGTTGTCGTCGGCGCCGTGGCGAATTGCATTCTTCGCTTCGGGATCCAGCGCGTCGGCGGGAGAGCGTCCGAGATGATCGAAGTGCGCACCGATGACCACGTACTCGCTACGGAGCGCCGGATCGGTGCCAGGCTGCACGGCGAGGACGTTCTGCGTGGGCATCTCGCCTGGCTGCCCGGTGTGCGCGGCCGCAACAGACCGAGCCGAGAAGTATTGCATATACGATGCGCGGCCCACGGCGCACTCTCGCACGCCGCTGCGCATCTCGGGGCAGGTGGTCGCCCGCTCGATCTTCTGCAGGCCGAGCTTCGCGTACTCGCGCGCGAGATATGCGGCGGCACTGTCGTTCCCCGGCGTCCCAGTGCCGCGGCCCTCGAGCGCATCGCCGGCGAGATACTCGATGTCGGCGCGAATGCGCGCGCTGTCGCCCGTAGCGGAGCCGGCGGGCGAATCAGTGGTGACGTGTGCAGCGTGATGACAGCCGAATAGAACCGCAGCCGCGCTGGCGATGGCCGCGCGGCGAAATCGAGCCGGATACATATGTAGGCGGGGATGTGGTGAGGAACGCACTGCTGAGAGTATGTTATCGGCCGGTGCCACTTCCTGCCAGCCGATCGGCGGGCGGTGGTCGTCCCGCACGCCTACAAACTCGCGCAAGACGCGTGCGATCATAATGTTACGATCATCCGCCGTCATCTGTCGCATATCGGGAGAATATCCCTCGAAACAGGCATCTCCGACCGCTGAAGAGGATCCGATCGAGCATCGATGTCATACGCTCTGACGTTCGCCCGCCACTTCGCTCGCCTCGTGCAGATGCTGCTCATCGAAGGAAACGCCTTCGAGAAGCAGCTCGCCACGCTGCGTTCGCTCGTGACCGTGTCGGAGCAGGGCCCCGTGAAGCTCGTGCTTCACGACTTGCAGCTCATTTCGGCCAACGCTGAAGTCGTCCCCTCACGGTTCGAGGGAGTGGAAGATCTGCTCGCGCAGCTCATCGGCCACTCCATCATCGAGATTCACTTCCAGCAAAATGCGTCGCCGGTCGATCTGCTGCTTGCCGCAAAGCTGCTGTCCGTTGCGGCATCGCCCGGTAATGGCGGCGAAATCGCGCTCTCACGCGTGCGTGCGCTCGATGCGCAGACGATCAGCATCAAGGTCGACATGCCGGTCGCGCAGCAAGCGCAGGCGGCGCTCCCGAACTCGAGGCTCAGCGGCGCGGGCCCCGGCATCATGCGCAACACCACGCAGCTCTTCATGCCCACGACCGGCCAGTTCGAGGCCATTCAGGCGAGCGGCGCGGAGGTGGGCGACGGTGAGGCCCTGGAGTCCGAGGACATCGTGCGCGAGCAGGATCCGGAGGCGATGTTCGCAGCGTTTGCGACCTCGACCACGCCCAAGGGCTCGATGGTGCGGCTGTTCGAGCAGCTCGAGCGCGCGCGCGAGGCCACGGTGGTCGGCGGCCATCTCGACACGCTCGTGAAGCTCGCGGCCGATGCATCCGGCAAGGACCGCATCGACATCGTCGCCGATGTCTTTTACGGCCTCGTCAAGCGCGAAAACAACATCGAAGACAAGATGGCGAAGCGCCAGTATGCGCTCGCCATCCGGCGCCTGTGCGTGCCGCGTGTGCTCAAGTGCATCGTGGAGCTCCTGCCGCGCCGTCGCGAAAATTACGAGCAGTACATGGCGATCTTCACGCGGGCCGAGGATGATGGGGTGGAGGCTCTGGTCGAGGCGCTCATCTCTGCGCCGTCGATCACCGACCGGCGCATTTACTACGACTCCCTGCTGCGGCTGCGCACCGGCGTGCGCACGCTCGTGCACATGCTCGGAGATCCGCGCTGGTTCGTCGTGCGCAACGCCATCGAGCTCCTCGGCGAGATGCGCGTGGCGGAAGCGGATGTGGAGCTTGAGAAGATGCTGGAGCATCGCGACGACCGGGTGCGCACCGCCGCTGCGAGTGCACTCGCGAAGCTCGGGCCGGGTGTCGCCGCGAAGGGAATGCGGGGCGCCCTGCGCGATGCACCCGAAGAGGTGCGCGAGCGGGCGGCCGAGGCAATGGCGCTGCAGCGCACGGGCTCCGTGGACTCGCTCGTGCGTGCGCTCGACAAGGAGGACGACAACCGCGTGCAGATGGCGATGGTCACGGCCCTCGGTCAGCTCGGCACGCCCCACGCAATCGAGAAGTTGATGGACATTGCGCGCACGGACAAAGGACTGCTCATCAAGCGGCGGCCCACCCCCATGCGCGTCGCCGCAGTGCACGCGCTCGGCGAGGTCAAGACATCGAGTGCGCTCGCTGCGCTCCAGACGCTGTTGCGCGACAAGGAGAAGGCTGTGCGTGGTGCGGCGTCGTGGGTGATGATGGGGCGCAAGCGCGAAAGCGGAAAGTTCCCTACGCCCGCGGACACCGCGCACATCGAAGAGGAGTAGGAGCGCCGGCTCTCGCGGGCGAGCGGGCTACTGTCGCTGCTTCGCCGACATCGCGAGCCACTGCCGGGCAACGTCGTGAAGCTCCGCGTACGCATCCCAGGCCGAACGCGCCCACTCTTCGACCGCCGTACGGTAGGCAACGGGATCGTCGAGTCCGGCGACGTGAGCGATCGTCAGCTCGCCACGAAATGCCGGAAGCGCGGGCCGCTCGAGCGGAGGATTCGTGCTCAGCCATCGTTGCAGCCCGTCGAGCAGCGCCGGATCGTTGTCACGCTCGAGCGCGACGCACAATCCGCAGAGATGCGCCGCGAGCGACTTGGCCGAGCGAACGTACGAGGAGTGCTGCACGCAGTAGCTGTCGACAGCGAGGCGATGGCGCCCGAAGTACAGCGCGGGCTGCTCGAAATCACGCGCGAGCAGCGCATCCCGCAGCTCCGAACAGGTCGGTGCGCCGGCTTCAGTGCGCGCGCCACACTCCGCGCACTGCTGCCCGGACCCCCTCTCGGCCATCAGCGCGCAGTGAAGTCCGTCTTCTCGTCCACGCGGCGGCATGCTTCGGCGAGGAGCGACGCGGCGCGGTCGACATCCTCGAGACTCACGAGCTCGTTGGGCGAGTGCATGTAGCGGTTCGGCACGGAGACGAGCGCCGTCGCGATGCCCTGCGCCGCAACGTGAATCGCATCGGCGTCGGTGGAGGTGTCGCGTCCTGCTGCTTGGAGTGAGTACGGCATCTTCAGATCGTCCGCGGCGCTCCGCAGCAGTCGAAAAACGACGGGGCTGATGATCGATCCGCGCGTGAGCACCGGGCCGCTCCCGATCGCATGCTCTCCCAGCTCCTTCTTCTCGATGCCTGGATGATCGGTGGCGAAGGTGACGTCGACGACGATCGCCATCTGCGCGCCGATGCACGACGCGCACACACCCGCGCCGCCGCCGTGCCACGCGATCTCCTCCTGCGTGGTTGCTGCAGCGACGACCTTCGCCTTGCCGGGCTTGTCGTTGTAGCGCCTGAGCGCCTCGAGCACGACGAACGCGCCGATGCGGTCATCCACGGAGCGCGAGACAATGCGATCGTTCGGCAGGAGCACGCTCTTCGAGTCGATCACACCCGCGTCGCCGACGCTCAGGTGCGCACTCGCCTCGGCCCGATTCGCAGCGCCGATGTCCACCCAGAGGTCCGTCATCTTCGACGCCTTCTCGCGATCGTCCGGCTTCATCAGATGAATCGGCTTCTTCCCTACAACGCCGATCACATCACCGGCGCTGCCGAGAAAGCGAATGCGCTGCGCGACGAGCACCTGCGGATCCCAGCCGCCGATTCCGGAGATGTGGACGTAACCATCCTCGTCGATGTGCTGGATGATGACGCCGATCTCGTCGATGTGGCCGGCGAGCATGATGACGGGACGTCCGTCGGGATTCACCGTCGCCATGCTGTTCCCGTGCACATCGGACTGCACGGTCGCGAATTTCTGGGCCTCTTCTCGCCACACGCGCGCGGGTGCCGACTCGAACCCGGATGGACCGGGCGTATCGAGTAGCCGCTTGAGGAAGGTGACTGACGTGTCGCTCAGCATTGTGACAAGGGTGGTGAGAGTAACGAAAGGCTGCGGGCTGGAAATGATAATCGCACACGCGTGCGAAGCGTCAGAGCACCGCGTTCATGCCATGTCGAGCTCGAGCGCCCGCGTCCGCGATGGGCGGGGGAACACCGTCGGATGAAAAATCTCTGCCAGCGTCTCGATACCATCGACGAGCCGCGGCCCGGGCCGGCTGAGCAGCCCGCCCGAATCCACAGCCCACGTGCGCCGCTGAGCGAGCCACGACCACTCCTTCTTTTTCGCCTGCATGCGCCCCTCTGCGGCCGCCCGCTCCACGTCGTAGCCGCACGGCGCGATGATGATCATCTCCGCGCTCGCGGTGACGACTTCCTCCATGCCGACCACCCGCGAGCGCTCGCCTGATTTGGCGAGCACCTCTATCCCTCCCGCGCGCCGCACCATCTGTGGCACCCAGTGTCCCGAATTGTAGATGGGATCGGTCCACTCGAGCACCGCGACCCGGGGGCGCGGCACCGCGGCCGAAGCCAGTCGCTCGTGCACCTTCAGCATCCGCGCCTCCAGTCGAGACACGAACGACTCTGCCACAGGCGATCGCTCGATGACGGCGCCCACCCGGCGGATGTCCTCCATCACCTCATCGAGCGTGCTCGCGGAGAGCGAGAGCACGATCGGCGGCCTGCGAAGGCTCTCTGCGATGTTGCGGACGTCGGATTCGCGGATCGCGCACACATCGCAGATCCCCTGCGTGAGAATGACATCCGGTTCGAGCTCCGCGATCGCATTCGAGTCCAGCACGTGGAGCGATTCGCCGAGCGCGTCCGCGACGCGAACCATGCGATCGATTTCGGCAGGTGCGGCAGTGCCGTCGATCGACGAATGCGTGACTCGCCGAAGTTGTGGCGGCAGCAGCTCCGCCGGATAATCGCTATCGTGCGAAATGCCGACGAGCGAGCTCGCCGCTCCCAGCGCGCACACCATCTCGGTCGCGGCTGGGAAGAGCGAGATGATGCGCATCAATGCTCGCGACCGCCGCCCGAGCGCCCGACGCGATAGAGCGGCACTGCGAGCAGCAGCACGTAGAACACGATCGCAGCCGCGGCGCTTGCACCGATGAAGCCGAGGTTCTTGGACACGTCGATCGCTTCGGCGTAGGTGCGGTTGTCGGCCAGGTGAGCGATGGCGAGCACGGACAGCGCTACACCCATGATCGCGCCTCCGGCGATCAATCCCGACGAGAAGAGCACGCCTGGTCCTGAATCCGCCTTCGCACCAACACGATCCTCGGGTGCGAGCCGCTGCTCGACCATCCAGCGAACCACGCCGCCCATGAACATCGTGGCGGATGTCGAGATCGGGAGATACACGCCGACCGCAACCGGCAGCGAAGGGATCCCGAGGATCTCCATCGCGATCGCGAGGAACGCACCGATGAGAATGAGTCCCCACGGCAGCTTCTGCGTGAGAATTCCGTCGACGACGAGCGCCATGATCTGCGCCTTGGGAGAGTCCAGCTTTTCGACCG
>JBDTXN010000014.1:0-38534 GCA_040006175.1 Gemmatimonadota bacterium
GCGAGCTGCTTCTGGTCTTCCGCCGCGAGCACCGGCATGCGGCCGGTTTCCGCGATATACAGATCAATGAGATCAGCATCACGAAGAGCACCCGAAATAGCCGCCGGAGTGGCCGCGCGGCGGCGAGAACGTGTGCGGGGTGCTGTTGCCATAGTCAAAGAACTCTCCCTGTCCTGGCGAGCTCAGGTGCTCGCTGCCAGGCGCCAAGTGCATGAAGAATATAGGAAGGAACGCTGTTATCCTAACACCCAACAGGTGGCTAAAGTTTCGCCCAATCCTGCCCAATATACGTTTCGGACAGCACTTCCGTTCGTCCTCTTTGAGACAACGACTTAGTAGCCCCCCGAGGGGGGGTAGGTCAAGCCCGGTTGGGCTTATTTTGCCGCTTTTCCGCATTCGCGGCGGTTACCCGCGAGGAGACCCGATGCGCCGCACCCTTTTCGCATTTCTCGCGCTAGCGACGATGACAGCCGTCGGATGCTTCGGCGAGACCTCGCTCGATCCCTACGGCACCGGCACCGTCGCGGTCACCGGTGGCACCGGTGGCACTGGAGGCGGATCCGATAGCACCGGCGCGCGTGACACGGCGTCCGTGATCATTTTCGACAACGGATACACCCCGTCGACGGTCACCGTCGCTGCGGGCGGCAGCGTTACCTGGGTCTGGACGGGCAACAACGCCCACGGCGTGTCCTTCGACGACGCCACCATTACCCCCTCCACGATCCAGTCCAGAGGGTCGTACGCGGTTCGCTTCCCACGCGCCGGCTCATTCTCGTTCTTCTGCACGGTGCACGGGCGTACCGTCGAAGCGGGCACGGTAACGGTCAAATAGTAAAGCTCCGCGACCGGGGGTAGCCCCCCGGACGGCTGCAAGACTTTTCCTCGCGCTCTGCCGGCTCTACCATTTGGGGTGAGCAAGCCCCCCACGCGGCAGGCAAGACGACGCTCCCCCCAGAGATCGCACCGCTCGCCGATTCCCTCGCCGGCCAGTACGACATCGAGCGGGAGCTCGGCCGTGGAGGGATGGGCGTGGTGTATCTCGCGCACGACGTGAAGCTCGACCGCGACGTCGCGATCAAGGTGCTCCCGCCGATGCTCGCCGGGGCGGCCGAGGTTCGAGAGCGCTTCCTGCGCGAGGCGCGTACCGCAGCCCGGCTCTCGCATCCGAACATCGTCGCCATCCATCGTGCGGACGAGATCGACTCGCGCGTGTTCTTCGCGATGGGCTACATCGCGGGCGAATCGCTTGCCGAGAGACTGCGCCGCACCGGACCGCTCGCTCCGGCAGAGGCCGTCCCGATCATCCGCGATGTCGCACTCGCGCTCGCGTATGCGCACGAGCGAGGGATCGTCCACCGAGACATCAAACCGGAAAACATCCTCCTCGACGCGAGCACCGGGCGCGCCATGGTCACGGATTTCGGAATCGCCCGCGTGGCGGAGGCGGCGCCGCTCACGATGACGGGGCAGGTACTGGGCTCCGTGCACTACATGAGCCCTGAACAGGTGTCCGGCGACAAGCTGGACGGACGCAGCGATCTCTATTCACTGGGCGTGGTCGGATTTCAGGCGCTGAGCGGCAGACTTCCGTTCGACAACGAGAGCGCATCCGCGGTGATCGTGTCCCATGTGACGAAGGCGGCCCCGTCGCTCCTCTCCGTTGCGCCGGGCGTACCGGCGCCGCTTGCGAGTGTGATCGACGCATATCTCGCGAAGAGTCCCGACGCTCGCTACGCGACGGGAGCTGCGCTCGCGCGCGCCCTCGACCAGGCGTGGGACAAGGGGAAGAACGGGGTGTTCACACCTCCGCTGCTGTCGGAGAAGCAAGCGCACGCGGTGTGGGAGCGCGCGGCCGATCTGCAAGCGGCAACCTCGTCGCATCCCGCGCCGCCGGTTGCGGCGCTCTCCTCCTCGCTCGCGCCGGGAACGGCGACGAGCGGGATCGCGATGGATCGCGTGCGCGAGTCCGCGGTGGAAGCGGGGATCTCGCGCGAGCACGTAGATCGGGCCGCAGAGGAGCTCGGGCTGCTGCGGGGCGCGGGGGCGCGCGCTGCACGGGCGCGAACGGATGTCGGCGCGCCCGTCGTCCACCGACCGATGCTGACTCCACTCTTCGCCGCGCCATTTCGGCTTCATGAGGAGGTGGGTGTCGAAGGGGAGATCTCGAGCGACGACTACGACATCATCGTCGGCATCATCCGACGCACGCTGGGCGACGACGGGAACGTGGGCACGTTCGGGAAGACGCTCACCTGGATCTCTCGCGCGCAATCGAAGAAGGGCCGCAACGTGTTCGTGACCGTCGTGCCGCGAGGCGGGCGTACGTGGGTGCGAGTGGAAGAGCGGCTCGGATCGCTTGCGGGTGGACTGTACGGAGGGATCGTCGGGGGAACGAGCAGTGTCGGTGTGCTCGCGTTCATCAAGGTGATGGCGGCAACGCACTCGATTTTCGCGAGCGCCGCGGCATCGGCTGGTGTACTCCTCACCACCTTTTCGGTCGCGCGAACGATTCTCGGAAGCGTCAAAGGCAGCCGTGCGAGCCAGCTCGCCAAGCTTCGCGATGAGCTCGTGGAGGAAGTACGCGCGTCGATCGCGTCCAGAGGGGGTGCGTGACGAAAATCACGACGCTTCGGGGCTCCACGCGGTGGTGAAACCGGTTAGATTACGAAACTGTATACAGGAGACGCGTGTGAAGGAATTCGAGTTCGAAGACGCCGGACGCACTTTCAGCTGTTTCGTCGAAAAGCAGTCCGTCGCGCACCCGCAGGATTGGTGGTGGTTCACCGTATCCAACGACACCCGCAATCGTTACGCGCCGTTCCGCGCGGAGCCTTCCGACACGAAGGCCAACGTGCAGAGTCGCATTCTGGCGTATCACGAGGAGCTTCTCGCCGGACGGGCCCGTCCGCGCACGACCTCCTGGCAGCGCCAGCGCCCCGCGGGTGCTGCGGTGGCTCCGGTAGCGCCGCCCGCCGAAGCCACGGTCGCTGACGCGGAAGGCTGAGCGTGAGCGACGAGCTTCCCCCAGCGCTCACCAAGCAGGAGTGGGCGGTTCTGGAACGCGCGGGCCGTAACCACTCGGCGGATGAAGTGGAGTCGTTGATCACACGGCTGCGTCATCTGAAACGCTACCGGGCGCTCGCGATCGTGCTGATGCACGACTATCCCTACGGTTTCACTCGCGAAATGTACGATGCGCTGAAGCGGCAGGTGAACGCCGCCGAGGGCGCGCCGGGCGACCGTGAGCTCGCCGAGCGGGCGCTCGATCGCGTGGCCGCGTTGCTGCCGCCGGAGCCCGCGCCGGTAGAGGCGATCGCGATAGCGTAATGCCAGGCTGCGCGGCCGCGCGAACACCGTGCGGTTCGTGCGTCCTCCTCAATGTGCCAGCGACTCGAATACGGTCGCGACGAATCGATCGGCTGGCACGCCGCCGCGCCCATACGTCCCGTCCCACTGGGCGCTAGGCTTTGCTGCGATCACCTCCGCCAGCGTCTTTCGCTGCGCCACGAGGGCGGCCACCTTCTCGCGCACGCCCGAGAGCATGTCGCGATACGCGCCGACGTCCGACGCGCTCGACACGGGACCGCGCCCCGGCACGATCTTCACCCCGGTAAAGCCCGCGAACGGCGACACCTCCTTGATCAGACTATCGATGGACGCGCCCCCCGTCACATCGATGCGCGGGTATCCCCCCGCTACGAACGCGTTGCCGAGATAGAGGATGCTGCGCGTCTCGAAGTGGGCGATGAAATCGGCGCGCGTGTGCCCGGGCGGCTGGTGCACCGCATGCACCGATTGCCCGTCGAGATAGAGCTGCAACACCTCCGAGAATCCGAGAGCGGACACCAAGTTCGGCGCGGTCATCTTCATGCGCTCGTGCGCGACGATCGTCGTGTTCCGCTCGTTCCACGCCGCGTCGCCCTCGCCGCCGATCGAGTCGCCGGGCGCAAAGAGCACGTAACGGATCGGCGCGGCCGAGATAGTGCGCAGTGCTGCGACGACGCCCGGCGTCGCCGCCCGCGATTGCGCTCCCACCACCAGAATCCCGCTCGGCCCCGCCTGCGCGACCATGTTTCCCGATGGTGCGACGATGAGCCAGACGTCCACCGCGAGCTTCGTAAGCGGGAGCGGCGACGATGGCGTGTTCTGCGCGCAGGCAGTGAGGGGAGCGATGCCGATGAGTGCCGCGAGGAGCGTGCGAGTCGATACGAATGTTCGTGTCATGTCGCCGAATATATCCCTGCGCGGCTACCACGGCTCAGCGCGCCCTGCGCTTACTCGTATGCGATCGCGGCGACGGTGGGAATGCGTACGGCACGCGAGGCCGGCCAGGCGCACGCGGCGATCGAGACTACGAGCACGACCACGAGCCATATGCCCAGCGCGAGCGTCTGGGGAACCAGCGTGGGGATCACTGGCAGCATGATGCGGCCGAACGCGCGCGCCAGCAGCACGCTCACCGGCAGGGACAGAGGGATCGCGATGAGCCAGCTCATCACCGCGAGCAGCAGTCCCTCGGCCTGCACCATCACCATGATCGCACGAGGGGTGGCGCCGATGGCGCGCAGCACGCCGATCTCGCGCGTGCGCTCCTGCACGGCCAGGCTCATTGTGGCGCCCAGAGCGAGCCCGCCGACGATGATCGTGAGCTGCGCCATTGCAAGCAGGAATGCGCCGACCATGAGGAGGTGATCCTCGATGACTCGACGGTTGGTCTGGGAGAGCTGGCTCGAGCCGACCGCGAAGCCGCCGGCCTCGAGTGCATCGCGCACGCGCGTCACCAGCAGGGAGTGGGCAGCAGGATCGCGGCTCGCCGCCCGGATGAGGAGTGTCGTGACTCTCGCGTCGCCGGTGACGTGCGCAAGCGATGCGCGAGTGACGAACGCCATCGCCTGCGGACCCGCCGATTCGACGAGGCCCACCACTGTCCACGGCGATGTGCGTCCACCGATCGACAAGTCCACCCGCGCTCCCACCGCGAGATCCGGCTGCTCCTCGGCCAGGCGTGTGTTCACCACGACCTCCGGAGCACCCGCATTGCCGAGCACGTGTCCACGCAGCAGCGGCATGGCAATGAGGTGCGCATCCACGGGAACCGCGGTGAGTGAGAACGGCACGGCCAGTTCGTCCGCATCGGCGAGCGTCGCACGCGCTCCGCTCCACAGCTCGACGCGTTCGATGCGCGGAATTTGCGACACGATGGCTCCGAGGCTGTCCGCATCGTGCGCAGTGTCCACGCGCACACTCATATCAAATCGAAGCATGTCATCGTAGATCACACCAACCGAGTCGCGGATCGACGCTCGAAGATCGAGCGCCGCGAGAAATGCGGCACCGCCGGAGGCGAGTGTCACGAGCGTCAGCCCGGTGCGCCAGCGGCGACGGAAGGCATTCCGCAACGAGAAGAGCAGCGGGCGATGTGGTCCGTGAATGCGTTGAATCCATGGAGAGGTCGCGCCGCCGATGCCGGCGTCGCGCAACGCACTCGCGACGGCGATACGACTGCCGTGCAATACCGGGATAGCCGCGGCAAACACTGGCAGGAGCAGCCCCGCCATGAGCTCCAACAGGATCACGGAACGAGGGATCGCGTATCCCGCGATGTCGAAGTTGAGCATCGTCGCGGCGAACCGTGCATAGGCGCGACCACCGTACGCGGCAAAAGGAATCGCAACTGCGGAGGCAATCACCCCGAGCGCCAGCGCGTACACGAGATAGAGCGCGGCGAGTTGCGCAGGACGAGCGCCGATTGCCTTCATCACACCGATCTCTCGCAGCTGACCGGTGAGCATGGCGGTGATGAGGTTGACGACCAGAAAGCCACTCATGCAGAGCGCGAGAACCCCGAACGCGCCCATGGTCATGAGCAACGAATCCATCTGCGCAGCGTGCATGTGGCGACCGGGTACCGGCACATCGACCGAGGTTACCGCGTGGCCCATGCGAATCGCGACGCTGCGCACCTCCTTCGCAACAGCGCGAATTGCCTCGCGATCGAGCGAGCGATCGCGCACGCTGATCTGCAGCTCGTTGGGCGATGATGGGGCACCGAGCTGTGCGAGCGTCGCTGGGGTGACGAATCCGTACACGACGTGATCCATCCAGCCGGGGGCGAGCCCCTGGTCGCGTACAATGCCGGTGACGGGAAGGTGTCGCTCGCTTCCCTTCCCCACGCGCACGAGCACGGAATCTCCCACCCCCGACTTTGCGAAGTCCACCGACGACCGCTCGATTACGAATGCGCCATCCGTCGGAGGCCACTCTCCCTGCTCGTGCGCGAGCGTACCGATGCGTTGCTCCTTCAACTCGTTCGAGGCATACAGCAGTCCGGTGTTCCACACACCGTCGATGCGCACGCCCGCAAGCACCGTTCGCCGCGCCTGCGCCTCGCGCACGGCGGGTAGCGCGCGGACCGCGCGCAGAAGCTCGTCGTCGACCGAGTCCACATGCAGCGTGGCCGAGGCCGGGTTGGTCGCGAGGTAGCCATCGCGCGTGACTCTCCGGAGAAGTGCCCAGGCATCCAGCACCGTTCCCGCACCGGCGAGACCGACCACGATCGCGAGCACCACCGCTACCGTGCGCCCTCGGTGCAGCCACGCATCGCGCGCCATCTTCCGCCACCGCGGGCTAAGCATACGACGCGATCGGCTCGGCGACGCGCCCGTCAACGATGGTGATCGTGCGCGTGCATACGCGGTGCACGCCGGCGTCGTGTGTGGCGGCGACGATCGTCTGGCCGCGCTGCGCCAGGGCAGCGAAGAGATCGAGGATGACCGCGGCGTTGTGTGAGTCGAGATTGCCGGTGGGTTCGTCGGCAAGCAGCACCGACGGCTCGTTCGCGAGCGCGCGCGCGATCGCCACGCGCTGCTGCTGGCCACCGGAAAGCGTTGCCGGAAGCTTGTGGGCCTGATCCGCCACGCCGAGTTGCGCGAGTAGCCCTCGTGCGCGGTCCGCCCGCTCGCGCGACGGCCAGCGCGCGCAGAGATCCATTGGGAGCATCACGTTCTCGATGGCCGTGAGCGTGGGCAGAAGCTGAAAGAACTGGAAGACGATTCCGACCGACCGTCCGCGCCAGCTCGCCATCTCGCGCTCCCGAATTGCATGCACCGCGACACCTCCCACGAACAGCTCCCCGCTGCTCGGCCGATCGATGCCGGAGAGAAGATTCAGCAGCGTCGACTTGCCGCTTCCGGATTGGCCGACGATCCCGATGAGCTCACCGCGCGCAATATCGAGTGAGACGTCGCGGAGAGCCGTAAAGCTTCCCGAGTGTGTGGTGTAGCTCTTTCCGACTCCGCGAAGAGAGATGAGCGCGTCGGAGTGCGCTTGCACCGCTGTCGAAGGTGGCATGCACGCCAGTATACGGGGGGATCTGCGTCGCAAAGCACCGTTCGACCGTGTCGTCGTACCGCTCGGCGAATAGTGGACCCGATTCGATTCCCTCGATCCCAGGTTACGAACGCAGGCAATCGCTTCGTGCATGCCCACTCACCTCGGGAGGACACTATGAACATCCGCCGTCTCTCACTCGCCGGAGCCATCGCGCTCTCGCCGCTGCCGCTTGGCGCGCAACACGACGCCGGCGGCACGCCAGCCGTCGCTGCCAAGGCGCCGCGCGAGGCGTCGCAGTACGATTTCCTCACGGGACAGTGGTCGCTCGTGGTCACGCCCAAGGTGAGCGGACTGGTGGCGCGCATCCACGGTGTGCCCAAGCTTCGCGGATCATGGAAGGGATCGCGCGCGCTCGACGGATGGGGCGTGGAAGACGAGCTACGCATCGCGGACGAAGCAGGCAATCCGATTGCGTACACGCATTTCGTGCGCATCTATGATGCGAAGGCGAAGCACTGGATCGTGAACGCGATCGACGTGTACCGCCAGCAAACGTCCACCTACACGGCGCAGCAGCAGGGAAACGAGATGCTCTCGACGGCAGAGGGGGTGGGGCCGGATGGTAAGCCCTACCGCACGCGCACGCACATCACCGACATTACCGGCACGGGCTTCCACTTCAGTCAGGACATATCACATGATGGCGGCGCGACGTGGGACGAGGCTCACCTCGTAATGGAAGCGAAACGAGCGCCGGAGCCGGCGACACGGTGAGTGATGCGCCCGCCGTTGCGCGCGTGCACGCTGAGCGAGGCTGGCGACGCCTGCTGGTATGGCTGCAGCTCGCGCTCGGCTGGCTGCCGGTGCTGGCACTCTACTCGGGACTGATCTACACCCAACATCAGCCGGTCTCGTTGCTGCACGCAGTGATGCTCGCGGTGCGCTCACTTCTTCCCGCTGCGCTGCTCGGCGTTCTCGTGTACCGGTTTGCCGAGCGGGTTCCATGGCCGCGACCCTTTCGGCTGCGCTTCGCGCTCATGCACGTCGGAGCAGCGCTCGTGTACGCGTTCTCGTGGATCGCGGCCACTAGCACAGTCGAGAGCGTCACTCGAGGGAGGCTCGTCATCGTAATCGGCCCGGGCTTCGTTCCGTTCTTTGTGCTCGGGGTGTGGCTCTACGTGATGGTTGCGGGGATATCGTACGCGATCGCCGGCACGGAAAGGGCGGCCCGTGCGGAGGCGGCGAGCGTGCGCATGCAGCTCGAGGCGTTGCGAGCGCAGTTGCACCCTCACTTTCTCTTCAACGCGCTGCACGCCGTCGTGCAGCTCATTCCGATCGATCCGCAGCGAGCGGCCGATGCCGCCGAGCAGCTGGCGGCACTCCTGCGCGCTGCGCTTGAGGAAAACCGCGACGTCGTCTCGCTCCGCGACGAGTGGGCATTCGTGTCGAAGTACCTCGAGCTCGAGCGCATTCGATTCGGCGACCGACTGCGCGTGCACGCAGCTATCGACTCCTTGCTGATGCAGTCGCGCGTTCCGTCCTTCGCGCTGCAGACTCTGGTCGAGAACGCCGTTCGTCATGGCGCGGCTCCTCGCGTCGATGCGACCGACATCACCATTTCCGCGACGTCCGCCGGCCGCAACCTGATCCTGCGGGTGGAGGACACGGGAGACGGTCTTGCGCCCCGATCCGGACGCGACGGTGGCAATGCCGGAGGTACCGGACTCGCGAGGCTGCGCGACCGCCTCGCGGCGCTCTACGGCGACGCGTCCAGCTTCGTGCTCACCTCATCCGCCGGGGGCGGGTGCACGGCCACGCTCAGTCTTCCGCGAAGCGAGGAGGAGTGACGTGAAGGTCACAGCCATGATCGTCGATGATGAGCCGGTGGCGCGCGCAGGACTTCGTGAGATGCTCCGCGCGATCGAGTGGGCGACGGTCATTGGCGAAGCGCCAGATGGGATCGCGGCTGTAGAGGCCATCGAGCGACTCCGCCCCGAGCTCGTGCTGCTGGACGTGCAGATGCCCGGAATGCCGGGCACGGAGGTGCTCGGGCGACTGAAGCACCAGCCGTATGTCGTCTTCACCACCGCGTACGTCGACCACGCGGTGGACGCCTTCGAGCTCGGAGCCATCGACTACATCCTCAAGCCGTTCGGCCCCGCGCGCCTCGCAACGGCCATGGAGCGCGTGCGTGCGGCGATCGGCGAGCCCTCCACGCACTCCGCCGTCGAACGGCTCGGCGGTGCGCTCGCCCACGGGCCGATCAGCCGCCTCTTCGTGCGCTCCGGTGGTGCACTACTTCCGCTCGCGGTCGATCGTGTGGCGTGGTTCGCGGCGGATGGCGACTACGTGGTCGCGCACGCGGAACGGTCGCGCCATCTCCTGCACCTCTCGCTGGCGCGCCTCGAGCTGCGGCTCGATGCAAAGCGATTCTTACGCATCCACCGAACGCACGTGGTCAATCTCGACTTCGTGCGAGCTTTTCGCCGAGGGGCTCGTGGGTCCCTCGTGGCGGAGATGAACGATGGCGTGCGGCTGCCGGTGAGTCGGTCTCGCGCGCAACAGCTCAGGCACCTCGCGGTGTGACGCGAGAATGAAACATGCGAGGATATACCTTCTCCTCGTTCAAGCGACCGCTCCCATGCAACTACTCATCATCCGGCACGGCATCGCCGAAGACAAGGACGTGTTTGCGCGCAGCGGGCGAGGCGACAACGAGCGTCCACTGACGGCTGAGGGACAAAACCAGCTTCAGCATGTCTCGAAAGGGCTCAGGCGCATCGCTGAACACATCGACGTGTTCGCCGCGAGTCCGCTCGTCCGCGCCTCACAAACCGCTGCGATCATCGCCAGGGAATACGACGGGATGAACGTCGAGACGGTGCCGGCGCTCGAGCCGCAGCGCGCGCCAGAGGAGTTCGCTGGGTGGCTCGAGACTCGCCGAGCTGCGGAGATCGTAGCTGCGGTGGGCCACGAGCCGCATCTCGGGATGCTGGTCACCTGGCTCATGTCCGGAGTCGAGGACTCGCACGTCGAGCTCGAGAAAGCCGGAGGTTGTTTGCTGACGATCGAGGGCACTCCAGGCCCTCGCTGCGCAACGTTGTGCTGGCTCCTCACACCGGAGATGCTCGAGCGCTAGTCGCTCATCTTTGTAGTCTCGATCATGCGGCTTGCGAGCTCGCGCACGAGCTTCGCGGCGACGGTGGCCGAGGCACCCGACGAATCCTGCGTGGGATTGAGCTCCACGACGTCAGCACCCACGATCGGTCCCGGCAGCGATTGAATCATCGTCACCACCTCGCGCACGGTGAGTCCGCCCGGCTCGCGATGCGACACTCCGGGCGCGAACGCCGGATCGAGTCCATCCATGTCGACGCTCACGTAGAGTGGCCCGCGCAGCTCGGGGCGAGCGCCCGCGACCCACGCGCGCATGTCGATCACGCGCACACCGAAGTGGTTCGCCTGTGCGCGCTGCAGCGCGTTCATGGTGCGAATGCCCACTTGCACGAGCAACGTAGCGAGCTTCTCCTCCATGATGCGCGCGAACGGGCATGCGTGCGAGTAGCGGTCTCCTTCGAAGTCACCGTAGAGATCGGGATGCGCATCGATCTGCAGGATCGTGAGCCCGGGCACGAACGGGCCGAGGGCGCGGAGAACGGGATAGGTGACCGAATGATCCCCGCCGAGTGAGAGAGGGCGGGCGCCCGATTCGATGAGCGCGCGCACTCCCGACTCGATCATCCCACGTGCATCGCCGCTCGCCGGCAGCACGAGATCCCCCACATCGCCGATGCCGCCATCGCCGATGATGCGCAGCCCGATCTCGCTGCCTCCATTCGACTGGGACGAGTGCAGCTCCTCGCGGATGCGCGCGGGTGCCAGCGCCGGCCCCCGCAGGAACGACGAGCTGGCGTCGTACGGAAGACCGATGAGCGTCGGATGTGCGTTCGGGAGGTCGATCGTTGCCATCGGTGGTGATCCCTGGATGTGATTCCGCTCGTGTACAAGCTGGCGAGGGTGGAGCCTGAAGCTACTCGATCGGGCCCTCGCGCAGCACTCCGGGCCTATCGAGTCCTCACCACGCGCTCCCAGGCGTCGTCGCGCTCGGCGCCGCATGCGGAGCGTGGTGCGGCTGCGGGGTGTGACTCTCGGTCGACATGGGGGCGCGGTGCTCGCCCGGCCCGTCGTACGCCGCGAACGCTACGCAGGTATTGTGGCCGCCAAAACCGAACGCGTTGCTGATCGCGACGCGCACCTGCCGACGTTCCGGCACGTTGAAGGCGTAGTGCAGATCGCACGCGGGATCGGGCTCGCTGAAGTTGATCGTGGGCGGCACGACGCCATCCGTGATCGCGAGCACGCTCGCGATCGCCTCGACTGCGCCCGCTGCCCCGAGCATGTGTCCCGTCATGCTCTTGGTCGACGTCGAGGTGACGGTATCCGCATGCGCGCCGAACACCGCGCGTATCGCATGACTTTCCGCAGCGTCGCCCAGCGGCGTCGACGTGCCGTGCATGTTGATCGTATCCACATCTTCGGGGCGCAGACCTGCCTGCTCGAGGGCGCGCTGCATGGCGAGCCGCGCGCCAAGTCCCTCGGGATGTGGCGCCGTGATGTGGTGCGCGTCCGCCGATGCGCCCACGCTGAGCACCTCGGCGTAGATGCGCGCGCCACGGGCGAGCGCATGCTCGAGCGACTCCAGAACGAGCGCACCAGCACCGTCACCCATCACGAACCCTTCGCGAGTGGCGTCGAAGGGGCGGGACGCCGTGGCAGGAGAGTCGTTGCGTGTGGAGAGCGCCTTCATCGCCGAGAATCCGGCCACCCCGACCTCGCAGATCGCCGCCTCGCTGCCGCCGGCGACGATCGCGTCCGCCTGCCCGTCGCGAATGAGCATTGCGGCATCACCGATGTTGTGGTTCCCCGTTGCGCACGCGGTGACCACCGCATGGTTGGGCCCGCGAAGACCATACTCGATGGAGATGATCCCGGGGACCATGTCCGGGATGAGCATGGGAATGAAGAACGGCGACACCCGCTTCGGCCCGCCGCGGATGAACGCCGCGCTCTGCTCCTGGAACGTCTGGATGCCGCCAATCCCCGATCCGAAGACGACGCCGATGCGCTCGCGCTGCGAGTCCGTGAGCGACGCGGCGTCGAGTCCCGCGTCGCGGAGCGCCTCGTCCGCCGCAGCGAGTGCGAAATGGCAGACGGGATCCAGACGGTTCGCGAGCTTGCGATCCATGAAATCGCGTGCGTCGAAGCCCTTGATCTCGCACGCGAAGGTCGTGTCGTGGCCCGCAGTATCGAAGCTCGCAATCGGTGCGGCGCCGCTGGTGCCGTCGAGCATCGCGTGCCACATGCCGGGCACCGAGAGTGCGAGTGGCGTGATCGCACCGAGACCGGTGACCACCACGCGATGGCGGCGGCCTTCGGTGAATGGGCTTTGGGAGCGGTTCCTGGTGTCCGCTCTATGCGGCGAGCCGCTGCTCGTTGGCATGGTCATCCGGAGTTCAGGACGGGGCGCGCACGCTCATAGAATGTTCACCGCGCGAGCCGCGAGAAGGGCCACGGTGATCAGCGACATGATCGCCTGAATCATCATCATGAGCTTTGCCCACCGCGAGAGCACGGGCACATCCGTCGGGGAGAACGCGGTGGCGGTGTAGAACGAAAGCGCGAGATAGTCGACGAACTGGGGCCGCCACTCTTCGGTTTCCGCTATCGACTTCCCGTTCGTGCCCGGGGAGATGATCGACATTTGCGGAAAGAGGAACGCGCCGCGCACGTGCGCGGTTCGTCCATCTCGCGCATTGGGTCCGCCTGCATCGAGCCGCCAGTACCATGCTGCGAAAATGATCACGTTGGTCACCCAGAGCACCGCGGCCGACTCGAGCAACCGCTGAGCGATCTCCGAATGTCGTGGCAGCGCGACGATGAGCGTCGCAATCGAGTAGAACTGCGCGATCGTCAGCACGATCAGGACCGAGTAGCCGAAGAACTCGTTAAGCTGCGGCTGGTGGACGTAATGCGTGACGACAGTGGCAACCAGGAGTGCGATCACGATCGTTGCGACTATCCATTGCGGTAACATGTTGAGCGAGCGCGGCAGCGCGAACGGCATCGCCGCCGCCGCCAGCATGGCCAGGGCAGCGGCCCAGCGTGGCTCCGCCTTGTTCTCCCGCACAGCGGTCGTCTTGGTCGAACCAGCCATGTCGCGCGAGGGTGAGATGTGAGGAGCCGGGACCGCGATGCGAGCTTCGCGCCGTGCACCGCACAGGCGCGTGCACGACTGGAAGTATCTCATGGCGCACTCGGCGACGGAACATACCTTTCGTGCTCTGGATGGCCAGCGAATGAGATCGGAGACAGTCGTGGCACCTCGAAAGACCGCGCCCGTGAAGCACGTAGCACTGTTGCGAGGAATCAACGTCGGGAAGGCCAAGCGCATCGCGATGGCCGACCTTCGCGCGCTGTGCGAAGGGCTGGGTTATGAGAACGTGCGGACGCTCCTCAACAGCGGCAACGTCGTTTTCACCGCGCCGCGCGCGGATGCCCAGGCCGCTGCGAAGATCGAGAGGGAGATCGAGCGGAAGCTCGGAGTGAGCTCGCGCGTCATCGCGTTCACCGGAGCGGAGCTCGATGCGATCATCGCGGAGAATCCGTTCACGGAGTGCGATGAGAACCCGTCGCGCTTTCTCGTCATGCTGCTCGCGCATGACCTGGACCGCGCCCCCCTCCGGCAGCTCGCCGCGCAGCGTTGGGGGCCGGAGCGGCTGGGCGTCGGCACGCACGCGGTGTACCTGTGGTGCGCGAACGGAATTCTCGACAGCGCGGCGCTCACCGCGTTGAACAAAGTCACGGGCGATGCGGGCACGACCCGCAACTGGGCGACGATGCTGAAGCTCCAAGCGCTCACGCGCGAGAGCTCGGAGTGAAAACGGGGGAGTGAGCAGGCGAGCGCACCGATGCGGGAACGGGCCGCTGCCGCTCTACGATTCTGCCGGAAGCTCCGCTGCGAGCATCGCCGATGCGAGCCGCGCACTCTCCGCCAGCACGGCCGCCCCGATGAAGAGAGCGCCCTCGGCGGCGTAGTATCCGGGCGAGTGTGCGGCGATGACGCGGCCACCCGGCTCGCGCGCGCCTATGCGCATGAAGCATCCCGGAATGGATTCCATGTACACGGCGAAGTCCTCGCCACCCATGTTCGTCGTTCCGAGTGGAACCAGCGCGCCCTCGCCGAGCACGCGCGTGACCGCCATGGCGGCGATCGACGCCATGCGCTCGGGGTTCACGATCGGCGGCGTTCCGCCACTCAGCGACGTCGTGGCGGTGACGCCGTACGCGGTAGCGATCTCGCCTACCATGCGCGCGAGCTCGCGCGTGAGGAGCGTGCGTGCGGCGACCGTCGTCGCGCGAATGGTCCCGGTGAGCCGCGCGCGATCGGGGATGATGTTCGATGCGGAGCCTGCGTTGATCGTGCCGACGGTCACCACACCGGGCTGCGCCGGATCGAGACGACGCGACACGAGCGTCTGCAGCGCCGTCACGATCGCCGCAGCCGCGACGATCGGATCCGCGGATTCGTGGGGCCGCGCGCCGTGCGCGCCCGCGCCGGCGATCTCCACCTCGAAGGTGTCCGTCGATGCGGCGAGCGCGCCGGCCTGGGCGACCACCTGCCCCACCTCGAATCGCCGGTCGACGTGGCCGCCGAAGATGGCCGCGACGTTCGCGAGCGCCCCACTCGCGAGAATCGCGCGCGCTCCGTCACCCAGCTCCTCTGCCGGCTGAAAGACGACGAGCACATCGCCCCTTGCGGGCTTCTCCCGCAGCAGACGCGCCGCGGCGACAGCCCACGACGCGTGCACGTCGTGCCCGCACGCGTGCATCACGCCCGTATTCGCAGACGCGAAGGGCAGCCCCGTGTTCTCCGTAATCGGCAGCGCGTCGATATCGCCGCGCACGGCGACGATTGGCGCCGAGCGGTCGCTGCCCGGGATGCGCGCGATGAGACCCGTACCTGCTACGCGAAGGACATCGGTAATTCCGAAGGACGCGAGTGCCGCCTCGAGCTTGGCCGCCGTCTCCGTCTCGTGCCACGAGAGCTCTGGGTGCCGATGCAGATCCCGCCGCAGCTCGATCAGCCGCCGTGCGTCGTTCGTCGAGAACTGACTCTCGACCGACGCGGGAACGACGACATCCGCAGCGGTACCGGTCACGATGCGCGAAGGGTCTGCGTGCGCACGGTGAGATCGTCGACTCGGGCGACGTTCACGTCGACGCCGAGCCCCGGCTTGTCTGCAGGTACGCCGACCATCCCGTCCTTGCTCATGGTCCACTCCGGCGTCACCACATCTTGCGCCCAATACCGCGCGCTCGGGCTGAGATCGCCCGGGATGCTGAAGCCGGGGAGCGACGCGAGTGCCACGTTGTAGGCCCGGCCGACGCCACTCTCGAGCATTCCTCCGCACCATACCGGGATTCCGTTGTCGACGCAGAGATCGTGAATCGCGCGCGACTGCTGGAATCCTCCGACACGCCCCGGCTTGATGTTGATGATGCGACCGGCGCCGACGGAGATCATGTCCTGGGCTTTTTCGACGCTGGTGATCGACTCATCGAGACAGATCGGGGTTTTGAGCACCCGCTGCAGCTGTGCGTGACGAATGATGTCGTCGAACGCGAGCGGCTGTTCGATCATGATGAGATTGAGATCGTCCAGCTGCTTGAGACGATCGGTATCCGCCAGTGTGAAGGCGTTGTTCGCATCCGCCATGAGCGGCGCATCCGGGAACGCGCTCCGAACGGCTCGCACGAAGTCCACGTCGTGCCCGGGCTCGATCTTCAGCTTGATCTTGTGATAGCCCTCGGCGATCGCGCGACCGGCGCGCTCGACCAGCGCGGCCGGCGAGCTCTGGATGCCGATCGAGATCCCTGTCTCGATGCCGGCGCGGGTGCCGCCGAGCAGGTGCGAAAGCGACTTGTTCTCGCGCACCGCGCAAAGTCCCCACGCGCCCATCTCGATGGCGGCCTTCGCCATGTTGTGGCCGCGGAAGTTGCGCTCGAGTGCCGGGTGAACATCGGAGGGCTCCGCGAACTCGACGCCGAGCACGCGCGGCGCGACGTATTCCGTGATGGAGTACCACGCAGTGTCGATCGTCTCGGCCGTGTAGTTCGGCGCTTCTCCGGCCACGCACTCGCTCCACACCTCTGCACCGTCCGCGTCGCGCAGGTGAAGGAGCATGATGCGGCGCTCCGTGACCAGGCCGGACGAGATTCGAAACGGCTCCTTGAGCGGCAGTCGAATTTCGCGAAGAACGATTTCGTTGAGCCTGATCATCAGGAGGCGTTCCGTGAGAGGATGTAGAAGTAGCGGTCGTCGGGCGTGATGTGCGAGAAACCCGTAACCCGATAGCCACGATTCATGTAGTGCGTGAACACGCGGCGTGTGCTTTCCCTGAGACGCGCGGCGGCGGAGATGTCGCGTGCGATCACGTCATCGATGTCAGCGGGGACCTCCACGCGAACCACGCCAGCGTCGGGGAGCTCGGACGCGGGGCCGTCGTTCGGCGTGGTGCTTGAATCGAGGGCGTTGACGAGGGGCGCCGCGCGCGCGGCCGCATCACTTTCGGCGACGCTCTCCTTGCCATTCGCGCCGCCATCGGTAGTGAGATCCCAGGCGACGATGAAGCGATCGGTGCCAATGCCACCGTGCAGCGCACTGTGCGTGTCGGCACCGTACATGTCGACGACGTACTCGCTCGGGCGTGCGCCGAGGCGGACAATGTTGAGGTACGCGTTCTTGGCGACGAGTGGGTCGTAGGTCCAGAACATTCGGTCGACGCCGAGTGGGCGGAGGAGCTCGCGTTGAAAGAGCTTGAGCCGGCGCCCGAGTCCTTTGTTGCGCGCGTCAGGGTGCACGGCGAGCATATCGGACCAGTGCACGAGCTGTCCGTCGATCGCGCCCATCATGCCGAAGACGAAGCCGAGGAGCCGTCCATTGGCGTCGAAGGCGCCGGCGGTAACGCCACCGATCTGCTGGGTCACCTTGAGCATCGTTGTGGGAACGATCTCGGTGAAATCCTCGCCCCAGATCGCGTGCTGCATGCGCACGCAGGCGTCGTATTCCGCGGTGGTCTGGACACGACGGATGGTGATGCCGTCGGGCGTGGCGGCGCTGGTCACTGCGTGGTGGCGAATGGGCCGAGCATTGGCGGGGGCGTCATCGGTACAGCTCTGGACAAAGTGGGCCCGCGGAATTTGGTATACCACATTGTATACCAAAACGCGTGTTGCTGCAATCGCGGCGTGGCCGCCTAGCGGGCGTCGTACGCCGCCGCCGCGATCTCGCCGAGCGCCTGCCCCACGACCGCCGTCGCCGCGCTGGGCTCGGTCGATACGGAGACATTGTTCACGTACACCGTGAAGGCCAAGTGCCGGTTGTCAGCCGTCGTGATGTAACCCGAGAGCCCCTTTCCCGTCACGAGCAGACGCCGATTGAGCGGATCGTACACCGCGAACGTTCCCGTCTTCGCGAAGACGTGCCCCGCAGCCGGCGACGATGGCTGGATGTTCCAAAGCGTGCCATCCCTGCCGAGCACGGGCAGCGCGGCGCGAAAGATGGCGGAATCCTTCTGCTGGCTCATGTACGCCAGATAGCTCACCATGAACGATGGCGAAAAGTGCGCGTCGCCGCCCGCACCGTCCGCCTGCTGCGCTCCGCTCAGGTCGAGCCCCGCCCGCGCGAGGAAATCGTGCTCGAGATCGAAGCCTGTTTTCGATGTATCCCCGGGCGCGCGAACCGCCTGGAGCACGCGCGGCGTCATGCTCGCATGGAGATTCTGGCTCACCTTGAGCGTGACCTTCACCTCCTCCTGCAGTGGCAGCGATACGTGTTCCGCCACCATGCGATCCTGCGTGTACGATCCGCGCATCGACTTGAAGTCCACTGCAGCCGGAGCACTCGCCTGCCCTACGGCCACTCCCCGCTCGCGCAGCGCCTCTGCGAACGTGACCGCCGCGAAGCGCGGCGGGTCCGGAACGCGGTACGCATAAAGGATTGGCGGGCCGCCGGCTGGCGTCGAGCCCGTGACGGTGAGCGTGTGCAGGCCGGCGGCGTCCGCCGTGTCCAGTCCGAACTCGATTGCAGGCGCCGATCCGGCGGCGGCTGTCTTTACCCTGTTCACAATGCGCACGTACGACGTGACCGGAGCCGGCGTGATCATCGCGGCGGCACCGACACCCGTGCCGGGCCCGATCATCAAGTCGACGAGATTGTCGTTGACTACGATCGGCGACATCACGACGTCGGTGCCGAGCTCCCGATCACCGCCGCGAAAGAGGGTGGCATCGACGAGCACGCGCCCCGTGACGCGCTTGATCCCGTGCGAGGCCACCTGGGCGGCGAGCTTGCGGACGATCAGCAGTGGATCACCCGGCACCGCGCGCGTGTGCACGTCGCTGTCGTAGGCATGATCCTCGTTCTCGAAGGCGAGCGTGCCGTCGGGACGCACACGTGCCGAGAGATTGGGATCACCGCTCGCGACCAGCACGAGGTCACCGTCGAGCGTGCCGCTCCGGTCCACATTTCCGGTGCGGAACACACGAGTGTGGAATCGATAGTCGGCGCCAAGGAGCTCGAGCGCAGTGCCCTCCGTCAGCAGCTTCGTCGTGGAGCCGGGGACGAACAGCTTCTCCGCATTCAACGTGTAGATCGGCTTCGCGGAATCGAGCGAGTAGATCTCGATCCCGAAGAGCGCACGCTTGAACTCCGGTCGATCGATGACGCGCTGAATGCGCTCGGCGAGCGTCCCCCCGGTCTGCGCCGGGAGCGGTGCAGCGGAGCCGACGGAGATCGCAATCGCCACGGCGGCGGCCAGGCAGTCAGGGCGTTTCACGAGACTGAAGCGGCGAAGGGTGGAGCGCATGCAAACCTGCAGGTGTGGGGAAATGGTACTTAATTTCGTATACAAGATTGTATGCAGTTGAGGCAACGATGCGCCGCCTCCTATACTTTCCGCAACCGGCTCACCCGAGACTCGACCATGGCCGTGCGCAGCGCAGCGAACAGTGCGAAGCGATCGTTCACCCGCACCGACGTGTCGCCGATCACGCGGGGCGAAGGCGCACTCGCGGTATACCAACAGCTCCGCGAGCGGATCGTGCGCGGGCGACTCGCGCCCGGCAGCAGGCTCGTCGAGCGGGAAGTGGCAGCGCGACTGGGGGTGAGCCGAACGCCCGTTCGCGCAGCGCTCGAGCGCCTGCGGCAGGAGGGCTACATCGTCGCTACGGGGAGCGCGCTCCTGGCGCGTGCAATCGTGGCGCCGCTCACGATCGACGATGCGCGCGAGATCCACATGATCGTCGCCCAGATCGAGGGGCTCGCGGCGCGCGAAGCGGCCACCAAGCCCAAGGCGGCGCGTACGGCGATGACGCGCGAAATGCGCCAGCTGAATTCGCAATTTTTCAAGGCGGCGCAAGTGCGACTTCCGGATTCGGACCGGCTGCACGACCTCGACGATGCTTTCCATCAGCGGTACGTCGACGTCGGCGCGGGTCCACGCCTGCGCACGCTGCACAATGCGGTCAAGCCGCAAGCCGAACGGTACGGCCGCATTTACACCAGCACGCTCGTGAGCGAGGTCGCGACATCCGTGGCGGAGCACGAGGCCATCATCGCGGCGCTCGATGCTGGCGACGCGGCGAAAGCGCAGCGCGCCGTACAGACGAACTGGGAGAATGCCGCCGAGCGTCTGGCGCGCGTCATCAATGCCGTGGGCGAGCGCGGCGCCTGGTAGCACCGCGCGAAGTAGCGCGGAGCACGGGGAACACCGTGTGACGCGCGCCCGCGATCAACGCGTTTGCGGCGGCGCGCCCAGAAGCTGCCGCCCGAAGTAGTCGATCGTGGCGCGATCGGCCGTGAGCCACGTCGAGTGTCGAAGGAAACCGTGAATCTCGTCCGGGAACACGAGCTCCTCGTAGGGAACGCGCTGCACGGCGAGCCGCCGCGCGAGATCGACCGTCTCGTGAAAGTGCACGTTTCGATCGTCGTCACCCTGGATCAGGAGCACCGGACTTCTCCACGTGGCCATCGAAGCCACGGGTGACGAACGCCACGCGACGTCGAGCGCCTGCGCGATATCACCCTTCTCATAGCGGAGCTGCGCATTCGTGAGCTCCGGGCCGATGTCGGCGACCCAGTTGTGGACGCCGTGCAAGTCCACGCCCGTCTTGAAGACATCGGAATTGCGCGCGAGCGCGAGCGCGGTGAGATAGCCACCGTATGATCCTCCCCAGATTCCGATCTTCGACGCTTCCACTCCCGGAAGCGACTGGAGGTATGCGGCACCCGCCTGCACATCCTGATACTCGGATGCGCCCCACGGTCCCGAGTGTGGCGGATTGTTGAAGTCGTGTCCGTAGCCGATGCCAAGGCGGTAGTTCACCGCCAGCACCACGTAGCCGTGATTGGCGAGGTACTGATTCACGGCATACGCGTTGGAGTAGTAGTTCATGTAGTGCCAGCCGAGGAGCATCTGACGCGGCGGGCCGCCGTGCACGAAGATGAGACCCGGCTTCTTCGCGCCTTCGCGCTCGAAGAGCTGGCCGTGGACCTCCGTGCCGTCCGCGGCCCTGAAGGTCACGGGCTTCGGAATGACGAGTGCAGAGGCAGGAAAGTCCGCGGGAACGAGCTCCGGCGAGAGTACGCGCGGGGCGCCGCCCGCCAACGCCACGATCATGGGCAAGGGCGGACGTTGCGCGCCCGCGCCGATGAAGGCGACGGTGCGCCCGTCACCCGTGACTCTGGGCGACCACTCGAGCCCCTCTCCGGAGGTGAGTGCCACGGGGGCCGCGCGATCGACCGGAACGCGAAAGAGGTGCCTGCGGTCGTAGTCGCCGAGCGTCGTGCCGGTGTTCGCGTTGTAGACGATGGCCGAGTGATCCGGCGTGACGGTCACGTACTCCGCCATGAATGCGCCGGGCGTGAGGAGCAGCGGCGTGCCGCCCGATGCCGAAATGGAGTAGAGATGTGGCCAGCCGTCCGCGTCGCTGAGGAAGACCAGCCGGTTGCCGGCTCCCCACGCGAGATTCGCCTCGCCCTGGTTCGAGGGATACGAGCCGCGAAGCGTCTTTGGACTCTGCCACACCACGTGCCCGTCCCCCGTACTCGCGTCCGCGGTCCAGATCTCCCACGGATCGGGGTGCAGCTCGAGCAACGTCTCGGGAGCTCCGCCGGTCCCGGGGTGGCGGATGAACGCCACCTGCTTTCCGTCGGGTGACCAGGCGGGGGAGCCATCGTTCGACGTGGACGGAGCGAGGAAGCGAATCGGCTCGGACTCCGAGGAGAAGACGCCGATGAAGCTGTGATCACCGCGGTGCGACACGAAGGCGAGTCGATCTCCGCTGGGCGACCACGCGGGCGATCCACTCCTGCCACGCGCGAACACGAACGACTTGGCCGGTGCGGAGCCATCGATGGGAACGACGCTCAGTTGGTTGTCCTTGACGAACACGACGCGATCGCCACGCGGCGATACGACGGGTTGATCGCCATCCGCGAGCAGCTTCGGGGTGGACCGGCCGGCGCCATCCCGGATCGCGACGGACCAGATCTGCACTGTTGGCTGTGTGGGCGAGTGGCTCGGGTTCGGCTGTACGCCGCCCTCTCCCTCCCAGTTCGCATCGTGATCGCCTCCACGAACGAAGATCACGTACCGGCCATCGCTCGAGATCGAGAGGTTGGTGAGCTCCTGGCCATCGTCGTCGCGGTAATCGGTGAGCTGGTGCGCGGCGTAGAAGGGGCCCGACGCCGTCCACACGTTGCGCACGCCCTCGCGCACGACGAGCCAGGCAAATCGCGGCTGGGTGGGGGACGACACGAGCTCCTCGATGTACGGATAGCTCAGCATCTGTTCGAGCGAGAAGGCGCCCGGGTCGCGCCGGCGGCGCCCGGAATCGGGAGTGGTGGCGGGCAGCGTTGCAGGAACACCGGGCAGGCGCCGTTGAGCGGCCAGTGGGGCGATCGCCGCGACAATCAAGGCGGCGCCTGCGGCGAGGGCGACGCTACGCGTGAGGCGTAGCCGGGGCGTGGTTCGAAGCATGTCGTCCTCACTGCGTTTTGGTATACCGAAATCCGATGCCGATAAAGAATGGTACTCGTGCCGCTAACCGGCAACGGGTCGTATAACGCGGCGCAGGTGCCGGCGGCACGACGACGCGCCGGCTTCTGCTTGCCGCGTTTGGTATACCGCAATAGTATGCCACACGCGTGCGCTCCACTGCGCCGGATACCCGCCGCGCCATCCACTCCGAGTCTCGCCGCATGCCCCTGCTCCGCGCGATCCGCGCCGTCGCCTCCGCCCTCCTCCTCCCTGCGGCCCTCGCCGCCCAGGCTCCGGCGGCACGCACCACCATAAGCGCCGCCGACCGCGCCCGCATCGACGCTTCCTTCTTGGACTACGACAAACCACACGTCCCCGGCTGCGCCCTCGGCGTCATGCGCAACGGCACGCTCGCCTACGCTCGCGGCTACGGCTGGGCCGACCTCGAACGCGGCGCACCCATCACCACCGCCACCCTCTTCGACATCGGATCCACGTCGAAGCAGTTCGCTGCCGCCAGCATCGCCATGCTCGTCGCCGAGCACAGGCTCGCGTATATGGACGACATCCGGAAATACATTCCCGAGATGCCGGACTACGGCGCGCCGATCACGATCGACAATCTCATGCACCACACGAGCGGGCTCCGCGACTACACCGGCCTCCTCGTGCTCGCGGGGCACTCGCTCGAGGAAGCCGCCACCGACTCCCAGGCGCTCGCCCGCATCGTGCGCCAGCGTCACCTGAATTTCCCCACCGGCTCCAAGTACGAGTACTCGAACACCGGCTACTTCCTGCTCTCCGTCATCGTCCGGCGCGTCAGCGGCAAACCACTCGCCGACTTCGCCCGCGAGCGCATCTTCATCCCGCTCGGTATGACCGACACCCGGTACCGCAATCATGCCGCCATGCTCATCCCCAATCGCGCGCTGGGCTATGCGCCGGATGACAGTGGCGGATTCCGGAACAGCATGTCGAACTGGGAGCAGACCGGAGACGGCGCGGTGCATCTCTCCGTTCGCGACGCCCTCAAGTGGGACGAAAACTTCTATCATCCGCGCGTAGGCGGCGCCCAGATGGTGCGGGATCTTCAGACCCGCGGCACGCTGGCGAATGGGGACACCATCAACTACGCGCGCGGCCTGAACATCGACCACTATCGCGGTCTTCGACGCGTGGAGCACGGCGGCGACTGGATCGGCTACCACGCCGCCTACTCTCGCTTTCCCGACCAGCACACGTCGGTGATCATCCTCTGCAACTCGGACGGAATTTCGCCCACGGAGATCGCCGATCGTGTCAGCGACATCGTGCTGGCGGGGAGCTTTCCGGAGAAGCGTGTCGCAGGCGCGCCCGCGCGCGATACGACGCACTCCGCCGCACGCCCTTCGAGATCGCTTTCGGTGAGTCGGGTCATCGGGAGCTACTACGCGTCGGCGACTGACGAGGTGGTTCGCATCATCGCGAAGGGTGATTCGCTGATGCTGGGCCTCGTGGGACGCTCGTTTCCACTCCAGGCCACGGGACCGGCGACGTACTCGGTCGCCGCCCTCCCAGTGTCACTCGAATTCATTTCGGACGACGATTCTCCCGCGCGCGCGCTTCGCGTGCACGTAGGGTCGGAGCTGCGCGAGGAAGCAGTTCGGTTCACGGCGGTCGCGCCGAGCGACGAGGATCTGCGGCAGCTCACCGGGAGCTACTTCAGCCCGGAGCTCGGCGTCACGTGGCCGTTGACACTCGAGAATGGACAGCTCGTGCTCAACAAGGGCGCGCCGGAGGTGATCGACATCGCGGGCAAGCTCGAGCCCGCGATGCGCGACGCCTTCACTGCTGGAAGCGGTCTCGTTCACTTCACCCGCGACGCCTCCGGCCACGTCACCGGCTTCGATGTCAGCGCGAGCCGTATGCGTGCGATTCGCTTCGACCGGCTGAGCGCATCCCCGCCAAGCTGAATCGACTACTCAGATCGCCAGGGTCTCGCCGTCGCGCGCGAGCAGCGGATACGCCAATACTGTCAGGAACTCGACCAGCGGCGACTCCGTCGCCGTGCGGAGAAAGAGTTCAGTCGCATCCTTGAATCGTCCGTCGCGCATGCGCTCGGCGCCGAGCTCCGAGCGGAGTCGTGCGATCTCACTCTCGACTAGCCGCGCGACGAGCTCGCGTGTGATCACCGTGGAGTCGGCGAGCAGCACTCCATGACGAATCCACTGCCACACCTGCGCACGCGAAATCTCGGCGGTGGCCATGTCCTCCATCAGGTTGTAGAGGGGAACGGCACCGCTCCCGCGCAGCCAGGCCTCGATGTACTGGAGCGCAACGCTGATGTTGAGGCGAAGTCCTTCTTCGGTCACCGTCCCCGCGGGAGTCTCGAGCAGCTCGCGCGCGGTGGAGTGCACATCTTCTCGCAACCGATCGAGCTGGTTGTCACCCGCCATGTGCGCCGCGAATACCTCGCGGGCGACGGGCACGAGCGCCGGATGCGCCACCCATGTACCATCGTGGCCGTCCGTCACTTCGCGCGTCTTGTCGGCTCGAACGCGCTCCTGCGCAATGGCATCGGCGGCTGGATCGCGTTTGACCGGGATCTGCGCGGCCATGCCGCCGATCGCGAAGGCGCCCCTGCGATGGCAGGTGCGAATCAGCAGCTGCGTGTAGGCGCGCATGCAGGACTGACTCATGCCGACCTGCGAACGATCGGGGAGCACGGCGGCTGGATCATCGCAACGGGTCTTGATGAAGCTGAAGATGTAATCCCAGCGTCCGCAATTGAGCCCGACCGCGTGCTCGCGCAGCGCATAGAGGATCTCGTGCATCTGGAACACGGCCGGGAGCGTCTCGATCAGCACCGTCGCCTTGATCGTACCGCGGGTGATGCCGAGCATGTCCTCCGCGGCGCAGAAGACGTCGTTCCAGATGCCGGCTTCTTCGGCGGCTTCGAGCTTGGGGAGATAGAAGTACGGACCGGTGCCACGCTCGAGCAGCGCGTGCGCGTTGTGGAAGAGGTACATCCCCGCGTCGAAGAGACATCCGGGTACCACGGTGCCGTCGACCGTGAAATGTGTCTCCGGCAGATGGAGTCCGCGCGGGCGCACGATGAGCGTCGCCAGCGTGTCCTGCAGGGCGTAGAGCTTTCCGGTAGCCGGATCGGTGAAGTCGATCGTGCGGCGAACGGCGTCGCGGAGATTGAGCTGGCCCCGCACGACGTTCTCCCAGCTCGGTGCCGTGGCGTCTTCGAAATCCGCCATGAACACGTCGGCGCCCGAGTTGAGGGCGTTGATGATCATCTTGCGATCGACGGGCCCCGTGATCTCGATGATGCGCCGCCGGAGATCCGCAGGAACGGAGTCGATGCGCCATGCGCATTCGCGGATCGCGACCGTGTCGGCGCGGAAGTCGAGCCGCTCACCGACACTCCGGGCGTGGCGACGCGATTCGCGAGCCTGGAGCACCGCATCGATGGCGGGCGTGAAGCGGCGCGCCAGCTGTGCGACGAACTCCAGTGCGCCGGGCACCAGAATCTCGGCGAAGGGATCCGGGCTCGCATCCGCCTTCCTCGCGGTTTGCGGCGAAGGTCCAGCATCCATAGAGAGTCAGCCCTCGTGCGTGGTCTGTGAGTCATGGCGAACCGCGCGAGAACAGCGTTGCGGCTGCTTGCGGGTCGAACCCGATAATGGTATACCAATGCAGCATACCACGCGCATTGAGGGCTCCGCATGCCCCGTACCGCCGCGAAAATCGGCACGACACGTCGTCCCGCTTTGCGCAAACCTAGGTGGAGGACCACCATGCAGCGTAATCCGCCCCGCCTCACAGCCGAGCTCGCAACGTTCCTACTCCTTACGTTCGGGTTAAGCACCGGATTCTACGTCTTCTTCGCGCATACCAAGACGCTGAATGCGGGCGGCGGCCTGTACGTCGGCATGCTGATGTGGTGTCCTGGCGTCTCGGCACTCGTGACCCGGATGATCTTTCAGCGAGACGTGCGCGGTGAGGGTTGGGCCTGGGCGCCGTTGCGGTACGAGCTCACCGGCTATCTGCTCCCGATCGGCTACGCCGCGTGCGCCTACGCGGCCGTCTGGATCTTCGACTTCGGTCGCGTCGATCTGGGCCGCTTCAAGTCGAATCCACTGACGTTCCTCACGGCCGGGCTCGCGCTCAATCTCGCGTTTGCACTCGGCGAGGAGCTCGGCTGGCGTGGTTTTCTCGTGCCCAAGCTCGCCGAACGGCTGACGTTCACCCGGACCGCATTCGTGAGCGGCATCATCTGGGCATCGTGGCACATGCCCCTGATCATTTTCGCGGACTACAACGGCGGCACACCAACGCTCTACTCTATTGCCTGCTTCGCGGTGATGGTGGTGGGAATCAGCTTCCCCTTCGCGTGGCTGCGCCTTCGTTCCGGGAGCGTCTGGCCCGTCGCGATTCTCCACGCCAGCCACAATCTCTTCATCCAGGGATTCTTCGACACCGTGACCGTGGACAACGGCGTCACGAAGTACCTCCTGAGCGAGTTCGGAGCCGTGCTTGCCCTGGCCGCGGTCATCACCGCCTGGCAATTCTGGCGAATCGATCGAAGGTACCCTGCGCTCGGCATCTCCGACCCGTTCGCACCGGAACTCACGCGAAGCTCTGTCAGCGGAGGCGATGCGGCCGTAGTTCGCGCGCGCTAGCGTCGCACGCATGACTCCGCGCCCCTGGGTTCTCGCTGAGACCACCTGGAAGTCCGTTGCGGCAACGGACTATCAGGTCGCGATTCTTCCGTGGGGCGCGACCGAGGCGCACAACTATCACCTGCCCTATGCCACCGACGTCATCGGGCTCCGGCGGGCTATCGGTGGCCGGCTCCCGTGGTCGATGGCGGCGCGGTTTCCACGGGGAGCATCACGTACGACGCAAAGCGCGGCGCGTGGAAGATGCTCATCGTGGCTGCCTTGAAGTCGGAGTCCTTCGCCTCGAAGATGTTCGGAACGAACGTCTGCGGGTTTCTGTCGATGAGCGGAAACCACGTGCTCTGCACCTGCACCATGATTCGGTGCCCCTTCAGGAAGCGATAGTCCTGCGTGTGCAGATCGACCACGAACTCGTTCACGTGATTCGGCACGATCGGCAGCGGGCGCGTGAAGCCGTTGCGGTATCGTCCGCGCAGCACGTCGTTCGCGACCATGAGCTCGTAGCCGTTGAGCGCCGTGTCTGCCTGATGTTGATCCGGGTAGACATCGATGAGCTTGACGATCCAGTCCGCATCGCTGCCCGTCGTCGACGCGAACAGATGCGCAGAGATGGCACCCGCGATCACCACATCGTCGGTCAACGGCGGCGTCTTCCACGAGAGTACATCCTGCCGCCCATTCAGGAATCGCTGATCGTCCACGAGCCAGCGCGACCATGTGGAGCCATCGCCGTACGTCGGCAGAATCGGGCGCGCGCGGTATGGAACCGGATTCGCGGGATCGGACAGGTACGCGTCGGCGGCGCTGTCCGCTGGCGGAGTGAAGGCGAGCTGGCCATCGGCGCCCACGTAGAGCCGTCGCTGTGACACCCCCGTGCGTGGCGGCCAGCTGTCCCGCGACTGCCACGTGTTCGATCCGGCCTCGAACGTGGTGGCCTCCGACAGCTTCAGCGACCCCTTCTGCTTGAGCCAGTACGCGAACCACGGAGCCTCGATCCCTCTTCGGAAGTCGTCCGACGTGGGTGCGCCGAAATGGATCCCGCCGAGATGCTCACCGCTGTCGGCGCTCCATCCGCCGTGGTTCCACGGTCCGACGACGAGATAGTTCATGTGCTGCGTGTCGTGCCGCTCGAGCGCTTCGTAAATCTTGATCGGACCGAAGAAATCTTCCTGATCCCACCAGCCGGCAACGTTGAGCGTCGGCACTTTCACGCGGTCGAGGTACGGCGCGACCGCCTGCCTCTTCCAGAACGCATCGTAGTCCGGATGCGTGGCAAAGTCGTTCCAGCTCGGTATTTTCGCATTCAGTCGCTCGTTGACGTGCGCGAGCGACCCGAGCTTGAGATACCAATCGTACGTATCGGGTTTGTCGAAGGCGAAGGCGGACATCCCCTTCGTCGTCTCCATCATCGTCGCGTACTCGAAGCCGTAGCTCAACCTGAAGGCGCCGTTGTGATGAAAGTCGTCACCGATGAACATGTCCGCCGGCGACGCGCGCGGAGAGACGGCCTTGAGCGCCGGATGCGGATCGAGCATGGCCATCACTGTGAGCCAGCCCGGGTACGAAGTCCCGAGCATGCCGACACGTCCATTGTTGTTCGGCACGTGCTTGATCAGCCAATCGATCGTGTCGTACGCATCCGTGCTTTCGTCGATCGCCCTGGGCTTCGTCTTGTCGCGCATCGGACGGAGCATCACGAACTGTCCCTCGGACGTGAATCGCCCCCGAATGTCCTGAAAGACGAAGATGTATCCGTCGCGGATGAGGTACTTGAGCGCGGGGCTCGCAAAGGCCGCATCCATTCCGTCGATTCCGTACGGCGTCCGGCTGATGAGAATCGGCAGCTTTCCCTCGGCGTTCTTTGGCGTGTAGATCGCCGTGTGCAAGTGGGCGCCATCGCGCATCGCGACCTGCACTTCGATTTTCTTGAATGACGGTGCCGGGGATGCGCTGTCCTGCGCCGCGAGCGGGAGAGTTGCTCCCGCAGAGGCGAAGACGCACGCAACGGAGGCGAGTACGCGTGCACGATGAAGCATCATGATGGAATCTCGGCTCAGGATGTGGACACATCTCGCGACACGAACCGCATCACGGCGTCAGCCCCGGCTCGTACGACGTGACGAACTCGAGAAAGCGGGAGAGCTCGATCATGTCGCGCGCCATGAAGCGAATCGCGTGCGACGATGGACGAGTGACGTTCGGCAGATAGGCCATGAGCTCCGCCGGCCGGTAATTCTTGAAGGTGACATCGAGCTGCACGGGCGTCTTCTGCACGAACGGCTTCATCTCCCCGCGCCGCGCGAACGCCGCGCGCGCCGTCTGCCTGATGAGCGCCTGCGACGCGGCAGGCGTCATCGTGGCGGTCGCCTCGAAGCTGATCGCGCGCTTCACCACCGCCCCGGACATCGCACCAATGAGCTTCTGCGCCTCAGCCACTGCCACGTTGTCGCCTGAGATCATGACTACCGGCACGCCGAACGCCCCCGCGATCGAGGCATTGATGCCCGATTCGGGCATCGGAACGCCGTTCACGCCGACCTCGGTGAGCAACGCGCTCGAAAGCGTATGCGCACGCACGCCCGCGGTGTTCGTCGTCGACGCGTGATAGCCGATGAAGATGACGGCGTCGAAGGTGGAGTCGATCCCTTCCATCATCCCGAGCGGCCGGGGAAAGGAGCGGATGATGGTGACATCAGCCGGGAAGCGATCGAGGATGAGATTCTCGCCGTTGCCATGCGAATCGCTCACGACAAACGTCGTCGCGCCGGCCTCGCGCGCGCCGGCGATCGCTGCGAGCACCTCGTCCGTCATGTAGCCGCGAAAGCGATCGTACTCGAAGCCGGTGGATAGGAGCTGATCGGCGGTCACCGCACCGGCAACTCCCTCCATGTCCGCCGAGATGTAGACCTTGAGCGACTTGCGTGCGGGCTGCTGCGCGCCGGCCGTGTGGACCACGACGGTGAGTACTGCGCACCCAAGCAGTGCGCGCGCAAGGCGAATGGGGTTTTGCATCACTGCAGCGGCACCGCGCGCTTGCCCCACGTCGGCGGCGGCGGCTCGTGCTGTAGCCGGTTGACGGGCTTCTCCTTCAACATCCGAAGCGCCTCCTGCACCGCCCGCTCGAGCTGCGCATCGTGCCCGGCGGCGACGTCCTTCGGAAGATTCTCGACCTCGATGTCCGGCGTAACGCCTTCGTTCTCGACCGCCCACTTCCCCTCGCGCGAGATGAATCCCCCGCGCGGTGCGGTGATTGCGCCGCCATCCGCGAGCGGCGGCGCGTCCCATATGCCGACCAGCCCGCCCCACGTGCGCTCGCCCACGAGCAGCCCGACCTTGCGCGACTTGAACATGTAGGGCATCGCGTCTCCGCCGGAGCCGGCCATCTCGTTGATCAGCATCACCTTCGGCCCCCAGATTCCCGCCATTGGCGACGTCGAGAGCTGGTGGTTGCCGGCGGGATTATTGAAATAGCCATCGAAGTCGCGCTGCAGAAAGTCGATGATGTAGTCGGCGACGAAGCCGCCACTGTTGTACCGCTCGTCGAGGATTACACCCTGCCGGTCCTGTTGCGCGAAGAAGTCGCGATTGAAGTTGCTGTAGCCGGCGTTCGCCGTGTTGGGCAAATACACGTACGCGAGCTGCCCATGCGAGAGTGAATCGACGACGCGCCGATTGTGCTCGATCCATGCACGGGCGCGGAGCCCCTGCTCGGTGGATACGGGAATCACCGTGACGTTGCGCGCGCCTGCAGCCACGGGCTTGGAGTTGACCGTGATCACGGTCTGGCGATCCGCCGTGCCGTCCAGCAGCCGGAACAGATCGTCCGGCGCGCGGAGCTCTACACCATTCACCGCGAGCACGTAGTCACCTTCGCGTACATCCACACCCGGCGCAGCGAGCGGAGCGCGCAGATCCGGATTCCAGCTCTCACCCGTGTAGATCTTCGTGATCCGATACCGTCCGTCCGCTACCGTGAAGTCGGCGCCGAGCATGCCGGTGGTGGACGTCGGCACCTTTGGCATGTCTCCGCCGAAGACGAACGAGTGGCCGAGTGCCAGCTCCGCCTGCATCTCGTCGAGCAGATAGCTGAGATCCGCACGGTGGGCGACGAACGGCACAAGCGCGCTGTACTGCTCGTGCACGCGGTTCCAGTCCGAGCCTTGCATGTTCTTCACGTACAGATAGTCGCGCTGTATTCGCCACGCCTCTTCGAACATCTGCTTGAACTCGGCCCTGGGATCCACGTACGACCGCAGCTGCGCAGTGAGCTTCCCCTGCGGAGGCGCGGGTGGGGGCGCGGGATCCTTGTCGGTTGGTACCAGAAAGAGCTCCTGCGCGGGGCCGGCAGTCCTGTACAGCAGTGCGTGGCCATCGCCGCTCACGGCGTAAGCATCCACGCTCGGCGCGAAGGGCACAGCCTTTCGATCAGTCAGTTGATAGCGGTGCAGCGTTCCACCCATGGCGGAATCCGCACCGGTTCCGGTCGCGGGAATGTTCTCGACGAAAAACACCGTGCCGGGGAGCCCCGAGCGGAGGCGCGCGTAATTCCGGAGTGCAATTCCGGGAATGGAGATGATGCGCTGCTGCAGTCCCGCGAAATCGATGTGCACCTGCGTCGATGCGTGCAGCTGCACCTTGCTGGTATCGGCGCGCGGCTTCGCGACGCTGTCGCTGCGGGGACGTGTGCGAGTCGTATCGGTGCCAGGCGGCCGATTCTGCTGCGCCGCGCGCTCCTCATCACTTTCGGGAAGCACGGGCGATGAATCGTTTTTCGCGAGCACCGCGAGATAGAGCCCGCTCGTTTGCGGATGGTCGTACGAGGACATGTCGAGCCAGGCGGAGTTCAGCCCGAACGTCGTCGACGCCAGGAACCAGAGGTATTTCCCGCTCTCATCCCAGGCCGGCCACGTTGCATCGGCAAAGCCATTCGTGACCTGCTCGATCCGCCCCGTCTCCACATTCTGCACGAAAATCGCGTGGAAATACGACGGGAGTCGCTTCGAGTACGCGAGCCACTTGCTGTCCGGACTCCAGACGGGATTGAGCGATCGCTCCGGCACCATGTAGCTGTCGTGATCCACGACCTTGGCTTTTCCGGTGGCCACGTCCACCACCCAGAGGCGAAGCTCGGTGTCATGAAAGACGATTCGTTTGCCATCCGGCGACCACGACGGCGTGTAGTACTGCTCGTGCTCCGGGAGTGTGATCTCGCGAACCTTGCTCATCCCGTCCTGCGGCGCGATGACCAGTTGATACTCTCCGGACTTGTCGCTGAAGTACGAAACGAAGTTTCCATCCGGCGACCACGCCGGGGCGTGCTCGGCGGAGGCGCTCGAGTTCGTGAGATTGCGAACGTCGCCCTTCTTCGCCGGAATCGTGAAGATGTCACCGCGCGCTTCGACGGCAGCACGCTGGCCGCTCTCGGAGAGCGAGATGACGCTCATGTTTTGCGAGACGTCCTTCCACTCCGGCATCATCCAGGGAAAGTCGCCCGCCACCATGATGTTGACCATGTGCTCGCGCCCGGCCGCCGGATCGAGCTCGTGAACGTAGCCTGCCTGTTCGAACACCAGCACGCCGCCGCCCGCATCGAGCGTTTTCACATCCATACCGGTGAACTTCGTGACCTGGGCAACCGCCTTCGACTTCGAGTCGTACGACCAGACGTTCATCACGCCGTCGCGATCGGAGAGGAAGTACACGATGTCACCGACCCACACGGGATCGATGTCTTTCGAGTCTTTCCACGGTACCGTCTCGAGATTCATCGTCGCGAGATCGAGAATCCAGATCGGACGATTCTGCCCGCCGCGATAATTGCGCCGCTCCTCGTCCCAGGAGATGTTCATGCGATACGCGATACGTCTGCCATCGGGCGAGATCTTCCCCTGATTGGCGCGTGGCATCGGTAACGCCTGCTCGACACCTCCTTCCATCGGCACGGTAAAAAAGCGCGGCTGCCCCGATGGCGCATTGTCGCGGCCGGAAGAGAACAGGATGCGCTTGCCATCCGGCGTCCAGCCTTCGACCAGATCTGCGCCGGGATGGCGGGTGAGCCGCCTGGGCTGCCCTCCCCCGGACGCGACGAGGTACACGTTCGTGTTCCCGCTGTATTCGGCGCTGAACGCCACCCACTTTCCGTCAGGCGACAGATGGGGATTCTGCGTCTGCCCACCAAAGCTCGTGAGTCGCCGCGCCGATCCACCCGCACGCGGAACGATCCAGATGTTGTTCGCGTAGGCGAACGCGATGTCCGTCGCGCTCGCGCTCGGTGTGCGCAGCATGCGCGTCTGCGCGGCTGCGAGTGGTGCCGCGGCAGTGCCCGCCCATAGCAACAATGCGGCAGCAGAGCCGCGTGTGAGGATGTGTTCGCGGCTCATCACTGCCAATGAAAAGCTCATTCTGGTTTGCTCTCGCTGGTTGATCGATTGAAGGTGACGCCAAACGCCTGCACGGCCGACACGTGTCCGCTCCCGTCGGGAACGAAGGTCAGCTCGGTGACGCCTTCGAGCGCGTCATCCTTGACACTGCGGAAGGTTTCGAAGGTGGCGTGTTTCAGCTCGCCAATGTCGAAGTTCACGAAGCGCGCGCGCAGGGCAGCATTGGTGTTGGTTACCTGGATGTTGCCGTACGTCGAGTCTACATAGCTGCCAGCATATCGGTCCAGTGCCAGCGATGGAGCCGCACCGCCACCTGCTTTTTTCGCAGATGCCTCCGCGGCCGCCACGGCGGCGTGTTGGGCCGTGTGCAGCGAGTCGAAGTGCGCCTTGAGATCGGCGCTCCAGTCACGCCTGGGTGCCAGCGACTGCGCGCGATACATGTCGAACGCCTCGTACATGAGCGCGTGGCGCAACTCGGCGTGATCGACGTTCTCGAGAATGTAGATGCCCATGTGGCGCTCCGGGAGAAGCCCGATGATCGCGCACATCCCGTCGATGCTGCCGGTGTGCATCCAGACGGTCTCGCCGTGATAATCCTGAACGAACCATCCGAGCGCGTAGCTGAAAAAGTGCGGCTGCGCGAGCGAGAGCGCCGGATACTGCGACATGGGTGCCCGCATCTGCGGCGCGACGATCTCGCGAAAGGTCGCGGGCTGAATCAGCCGGCGATTGCCGACGCGGCCGCTGTCGAGGATGAAACGCATCCACTTCGACATATCGGAAACGCTGGACCATACCGATCCCGCGGGCGCGATCGCATCCGTAGTGCGGAGGGAGATCACGCGCACCGTGTCGTGGACGAGCCCGTGCGGCGTGGCGACGTTCGGCTTCCCCTTGATCCCGGCGACGAGCGGAATGGATTCTGTCATGCCGAGCGGGTCGAAGATGCGCGTCTGGATGAATCTGTCCCAAGGCATTCCGGAGATCTTCGCGACGAGTGCGCCCGCGATTCCGTACATGTTGTTCTGGTACTCCCACTGCGTTCTGAACGACGAGATCGGACGCACGTAGCGGAGCCGGTGCATCATCTCGGCGGACGTGTAGTCGTTCTCCGGAAATGCCCACAGAAGATCGGTGCTCGGAAGCCCGGTGCGATGCGTGAGCAGATCGCGCACGGTCAGCTCGCGCGTCGCGTACGGGTCGTAGAGCTGGAAATCGGGGAAGTAGTCGATCACTCGATCGTCCCACTTGAGCTTCCCTTCGTCCACGAGCATTGCGAGCGCGGCGACCGTCATCGCCTTCGTAGTCGATCCAACGGCGAAGCGCGTGTGCTCGGTGACCGTCGCGGGCTTGCCGATTTCCAGAACGCCGAAGCCTTTCGCGAACACGAGCGAATCGCCCTGCACAATGGCGACAGCCATGCCCGGGACCCTCCAGTCGCGGGCCGCCTTCGTGACGTACCTGTCGAAGGCAGCGAGGTCGGGCTTCTGCTGCGCCGCGGCCAGGGCAGGAACCGCGGCCCCTGCTACTATAGTAAGAAGGGCGCCCAATCTCGTGGCCACGCGGCCGTACATCGCTCGAGTTCCAGAGATAGCCGGTGCTCTCATTGTGTGACACGGTTGATAGGGGCGGGACGAGGAACGGGGGCGACGGGATGTGCCTGCAACATCTTCAGCGCTTCGGCGACCGCGCGCTCGAGCTGCGCGTCGTGACCTTGCGCCATCTCGGCGGTGGTATTCTCAACCTCGATGTCCGGCGCCACGCCCTCGTTCTCGATCGCCCATTTGCCGTTGAGATCGTAGTACGCGAGATCGGGTGCGGTAATGCCCCCGTTGTCGATCGCAGCGGGATCTCCGATCGTGCCGACCAGGCCACCCCATGTGCGTTTGCCGACGAGAGGGCCGAGCTTCGCTGCTCGGAAGTAATACGGCAACGCGTCGCCACCCGAACCGCCGGACTCATTGATGAGCATCACCCTCGGGCCGAAGATACCGGCCATAGGCATCGTTACCGGATTGCCCGCGCGCTCGGCGTAGTAGCCCGCGAGTGGCCGGCTGAGCTGCTGGATGATATAATCTGCCACGAAGCCGCCCTGATTGTACCTGTCATCGACGATGACGCCTTGCTTGTCCTGCTGCGCGAAGAAGTAACGGTTGAATGCGGTGTAGCCATCGCCAGCGGTGTTGGGCAGCCACACGTAGGCGATCTTGCCTCCAGAGAGCTTGTCGACGAGGCGGCGGTTGTCATCGATCCATGCTTGCGTGCGGAGCGCCTCATCATCGTCCAGCGGCTTCACGGTGATGACCCACGAGCCCTGAGCCGTTGGCGCGCTGTTCACGCGCACCGTGGTCAGCTTTCCGGCGGTGCCCACGAAGTAGCTATAGAGATTCTGTGGTGGCATGATCTCGCGGCCGTTCACGTCGAGGATGTAGTTTCCCTCCGCGACCTTTACTCCCGGCGCGTGCAGCGGTGCCACGAGTCTCGGGTTCCAGCTCCCGGCAGTATAAATGCGCTTGATGCGGTAATGGCCGTTCTCCACCGCGTAATCGGCACCGAGCACCCCGACCGCCGTGTGTGACGTATCGGGCACGTCACCCGGGCCCTCGAGATACGAGTGTCCGACCGTCAGCTCGCCACCGACACTCGCGATCAGGTACGCGAGATCGGCGCGATGCTGCACTGACTTTGCGAGCGGGAGATACTTGTCGTAGATCGCCTGCCAGTCGTTGCCGTGCATTTTGGCGTCGTAGAAGAACTCGCGTTGCGTGCGCCACGACTCACGGAAGATTTCGGCCCACTCGGCTCTCAGGTCGACAACCGTCTCGAAGGCTTCGACGGCTAGGGCGCCGTCTCCGGGTTTGGGCGGCTCTTCGGTGCCCACGATGCTCCAGTGATTGTCCGGCGTGCCGAAGAGCATCTTCTTCGTGTCCGCGGACACTGCGTACTCGGAGATGCCATCGACGAAGGTGCGGGACTTCTTGTCCGAGAGACGATATTGCCAAAGGCGAAATGCTCGTCCACCAGCCTCCGAGGCAACCGGCGTCTCGGTGAAGAAGATGGTGCCCGTGCTTCCCGGAAGGAGGTTCGCGTAGTCGCCTGGTGGAATGGTCAGCGGGAGGATGCGCTGCTGAATGCCATCGATATCCACGCGCGTGACGCTTGCGGTGTCGAGGCGCGGCGCAGGCTCGCGCTTCGCAGGCGCACCGCTCGGGCGTGGGGCCTTCTGCGTCGCGCTGTCCGCGGGGGCGAGATCGCGCCCGGGCTCATCGACGAGGCTGGGCAGCAGCGGCGACGGCTCGTTCGCGCTCAGCATCACCAGGTAGGCGCTGCGCCGCACATTCCGATCGAACGAGCTCATGTCGAGCCATCCGGTCTTGAGCGCGTAATTCGTGCTCGCGAGAAGATAGAGATACTTGCCACTGGCGTCGAACGCGGGTGAGATCGCGTCGGCCATGCCATCGGTCAGCTGATAGCTCTTGCCATTGGCCATCGAATAGAGGAAGATCGCGCGCAGGTGGCTGGGGAGCGATTTGGAGTACGCGACCCACCGCGAATCGGGCGACCACGCGGCATCGAAGCCGCGCTGCGGATCATCGTACCAGTCCGAATCGATCCTGGTGAAGCGACCGGTGCCGATGGCGAGAACCGAGAGCTGTGCATCGGAGCTTCGGAACAGCATGTGCTGGGCGTTGGGCGACCACACAGGACTTGCATAGTAGGCGTTCGTCGGGAACGAGATTGCTCGCGCCTTCACGTCGCCAGTTTGATCCCCGATCATCAGCTGAAATTCGCCGCTCGCGTCGGAGATCCAGGCGACGTGCTTGCCGTCCGGCGACCACGCCGGATTGCGATCATGCGCACCCGAGCTCTGCGTGATGTTGCGGTAACTGCCATCCTCTGCCGCGATGGTGAAGATGTCGCCGCGCGCATTGAAGGCCGCGCGTGCGCCGGTGGGCGAAATGGTGGCGTCGGTGATCAGCGATGCGACGCGCTTCATTTGCGGGCGCGCCCAGGGAAAATCGCCCACGACATCGATGTTCATCTGATGCGACTGGCCCGTCTTGAGATCCACGAGATGCACGTAACCCGCCTGCTCATACACGATCGCATCCGCGCTGGCGGACGCGCCCATGATGTCGAAGTCGTTGTGATGCGTCAGCTGCGTCAGCTTCTTGGTTGTTTCATCGTACGAGTAGAGATTGACTGTGCGATCCCGGTCGGAAAGGAAGTAGACGGTGTTGCCCACCCACATCGGATCCGAGTCGTTGCTGTTTGTCCATGGGAGCTTCTCTTCCGCGAGCGTCGTGAGATCCGCAATGTGTATAGGCTGTGTGCGTCCACCACGGTAGCGGCGCCACTGGCTGGACTGCGGCTCTCCCCACCACGCAGCGAACATTGCGACGCTGATCGGCGCGTACGCGAAATGTTTGCCATCGGGCGAGTACGATCCTGCGAAGGCGCGCGGCAGCGGCAACTCGTCCTCACTCGTGCCATCCAGCCCGACAGTCCACATCCGCAGGAAGGAGTTCGCTCCGGGTGTGGGCAACGTGCCACGGCTCGACGCGAATACGACGCGCTTTCCATCCGGCGTCCATCCACGCACGAAGTCGGATCCCGGATGCCAGGTGAGGCGTTTCGGCTCACCGCCCCCGACGGGAACGACGTAGACATCCGTGTTCCCCGAGATCGTCGCACTGTACGCGATGTACGCGCCGTCGGGAGAGAAGTACGGATCCGTTTCCTCGGAGGGTGTGCTCGTGAGCCGGCGCGCACTACCTCCCGCGCGTGGTACGACCCACAGATCGCCACCGTACTCGAACGCGACGTTGTCGCGGCTCACCGTGGGTCTACGCAGAAGCCTTGTGCCCTGCGCGGTGAGTGGTGAGGCGGCGAACGCGACGAGCAGTGCAGCGAGGAGCAAATGACGGATGCGCACGATCGTTCTCCTGACAGGAATGCTTTTGTGAGTTACGGGCAACACGATGCAACGACGCCTCCGATATTCCGGAGGCGCCGCAGCAGAATTTCGTTCAGCCGGTGCCGCCGAT
>JBDTXN010000015.1:0-38007 GCA_040006175.1 Gemmatimonadota bacterium
CGGCGGCAGTGGCGGTGGCGGCGGCGGGGCCGGTGGCGCCGGTGGCGGCGGCGGCGGTGGTGGTCCCGGCGGCGGCGGTGGCGGTGGCGGTGGCGGCGGTGGTGCCGGCGGTAGCGGCGGCGGCGGTGGCGGCGGTGGCGGTGCCGGTGGGGCAGGCGTGAACGTCACCAGCGACACGGGCGCGTTGATTTTGTAATACGGGTGAATGTCGAAGTTGACCGGATTCACCTCGAACGTGCGGTTCGCGGCGAACCGACCAGTCGTCGGAAAGTACGGAGGCGGCTGCGTCAGCCCGCACGTGTTGAACGTGTACCGCTTGATGTAACCCGTCTCACCGTTGGTAGCCGTCGCGTCCAGTGTGCCGACTGGCTGGCGCGTACCGTGAATGATGCCGCCTGTGAGATACAGACATCCGCGTCCTGCCGTCACTGTTTCGCAGACTTCGGCGTGCGGCACTCCAAGGTCGTAGTCCTGAACCTTGAACGAGCCAAGCGCGAGAATCGATGCGTTCACCTGTACCGATGAGGACGAGCCGAGGTGCACGATCTTGTCCGGAACCGCTCCGACTGTCTTCATGGGCGACAACAACATGTTGTTCGCCATTACGACGTTGGTGCCGGAGATGATACCGAGATAGTCATTGCAGAGTGACACATCGCTGGCGTAGGTGATGTTGTCACCAATGGTTATCTCATTCGGAGACACGAGCGTCAGATGTCCATTGACCGTTCCGCTGACGATCACCTTTCCATTCACGAACACTACGCCTTGAAAGTTGGGATTGAGCTCGTGACTGATCGGCCAGAGATAGGCCGCGTCCAGACGTCCGGTTGCAGTCACGAGCGGATTCGGTCCACCGGGAGCCGGAAGCCATTGGCCGTGCGCGTTGCCAGCATAGAATTGATCGCGCTGACCAAGGTTGGGATTCAGGTGCGGATCGCCACCCAGATAGCAGCGTGCCGTCGGATCCGCGAGTGCGGCCGCTCGAGCATCCTGGCCCGCTATCTCGGTCAGCGGCGTGAACTTGTTCCATAGCGGATAGTATCCGCAGTTTTCATTTACACCTGGACCTGCGCCACCGTCGGTCACGAAGTAGCCACTCGGTGCCCCACCTGCAGTGAACTGCTTGAAGGAGGCTGCGTTGTACTGCGCGGCGCTGAGGAGTGCAGCCGCCGGGACTGCATTCGATGACCATACGCGCATGAACCCTTCGTTCGAGCCCGTGGTCAAGCCGTCTCCATTCAAATCGACAGCGACGAATTCGATACGTGTAGTCGCCTCGCCGGTTGCTCCAGTCAATCCTCCGTCGATCTTCGCATTTCCTGCAATTGCGAGATTTGCGAGCTGACCGAACACCTTCGTCGTCGGCATCGCGATGCTCGGGACCAACGTGGTGTATCCCTTGTCGAATATGCCGCTGGCGGGGCTCACGATGCTCTTGGCAGTCGTGACCGCATCGTGAAACTCGACGCCTGACGGAGCGATGCGGATGTAGTCATTGGAATGCACGGGCCCGTACACCTGGTCACCACCGCCGAAGTAGATCCCGTTCTCGTTGTTCGAGAAATAGGCGTACTTCGCGAACGTATCCTGGAAAACCGTGCCGCGATGATAAACGGCATTCCCGAAATCGTCCTCGGCCTTCACGATGATCGTACCGTAGATCCCATACTGCCCGCTCGTGCTGAAGCTCGGGCCTGCCCACGAGGTGCGGAAGACGTGTGGAATGGGCGTGCCGTTCGCATCCAGAACCGGAACGTGATTCTCGACCATGACCTCGCCGCTGTCCTTGAAGAACGTCGGGTCGCCGGGATGAGTATTGAGCGTATTTCGGACCTCTTCGATACCGGCTTGGGCGACGTTGTAGAGTGCTGTCGATCGCTCGCTGTTCTGCGAGATCAGTCGGGCGTTGAGCGTCGTGGTGGACGCCACGATCACGATGGCAACGATCGCCAGCGTGACGAGGAGTACGGCCATGAGCGCGACACCGCGTTTCTCTCGAACGCGCGGCTTGGGCATGGGTGACTCTCCTGAAAAAGTCATGGCATCATCCCGTTCGAGGAAACCGGAACGGAGAACGCCGGTGTGCAATCCTGCGCAGCTACCGCGTAAAAATAGACCACGCCTGTATTCAACCCTGAATCGGTTATGTCGTAGACACCGCCCGCTGGTATCGACTGCACGTTCGTCCAAACGCCAGGCGCGAAGTTGGCCATTCGCGTGACTGCGTACCGCATCACATCGCGCTCACCGCCAGTTTCGTCGGGGCTCGCGGTCCACGTCACTCGGATCTTGCCCGCGGAAACCTTCGTTGCGACCGGAGCCGGGACAGGCAGGGGCTTCGCCCCGCACGTCTGAAGTTGTCGCATTCCGATATTTGGAAGCGATGCAATCACCGAAACGGGACGAGTGCGCTGCGCCGTGTCCGCAAGACCATTCGTGACAGTGAATGAGATGATCACCCCGCGCACCCGATCCATCGACACGATGGTGTCCGTGTCGTAGCTCTTCGGCAATTTGGAGGTTGGGATCGTATCTACGGTCTGCGTGCCGACCGCGTCGACGTTTAGATACATGTAGCGGAAGAACGGATACGTCGAATCGGGAAGCACGTTGCGCACGACCACTTCCGGTGTGCTCGCGTTCACTTGGCGCAGGAGCACGTAGTCATCGCTGCGTGTCGTCTCGGTATCCGGCGCGAACCAGAACGTGATCGTTTCGGCCGGACTCGGGACACCGGCCTGCACGTAGTCCCCACCCGGGTACGACAACGCAGGAGAAGAATTCGGGATCGTGAACGCCTGCGCCTTGAGCAGAGATTGCACCTGACTCGTTGGTGCCTTGGGCTCATAGTAAATCGCGTTGATATCTCCCGAGATGTTCGTCGCGTAATCGGCATTAAACGCGAACGTGTTCTGGTCCGCGTAGATCACCGACGGCTGCCCTACCGTCAGGTTCGCGCCGACGGAGCGAAAGTGCTCGTTGAGCAGATCGGTAGCAAAGCGCGCGTTCTGCAGCAGCACCATGTCTGTGGTCGCCTTTCGGAACGTGCGTGACTGCCCCATGAAGAAGTTCATCGTTCCCGCGAGCACGACCGCCATGACGACGATTGCGATCATGAGCTCGACGAGGGAGAACCCTCTGCGCTGGCGGATTGGCATCATCACTCCTAAAAGGATGAGAGGGTGATGGTCCGCGAGACCGGCGTCGAGAGGCCGGTGTTGGTCACGATTACGGTCACGCGAGTGACATCGTTCTTTGGGCAGCCAGCGGGATTGTTGCATGTCGAGGTCGCGGTCTTGTCCCGCACCACGACCGTCTGCCGGTTGAAGCCCGGCTCGGGCAGATCGCTGCTGTTGAACGTCGCCGTCAGGTTGTCGTACGTCGGATAGCCACGCACCTCCGCAATCCGCATGTCCGCATACGACTGCGCACGCACGCGCACCGTGTCGAGCGTCGTCTCGTGCAGGAAGGAGATCGTCGTGTTCGCGAGGCCGAGGATGATGATCATGAGAATGGTCAGTGCGACCATGATCTCGACCAGGGAAAATCCGCGACGCTGCGATTGGCTACGCATCAGGTGATTTCGCATCAGAAGCCTCGCACCCATGTCGTTCCATTGTAGTGCCACCATTCGGCGCGCCCGGTGGCGCGCTCGACACGCATCGCGCGGTTGTCGCTCACGTACTTCGGATCACCGATGGAACGCCTCGACGTGATGTATGCGCCGCCGGCTTCACTCGCACTCCCGTTCCGGTAGAACGTCACGCAGGGCAAGCCGCTCGAGCTTTCCGTGTCCGTGAAGTTCACCGAGCCCGCTCCCATCGGCATGGCCGGCGCGGTGCCCAAGCCGAACTGCACTCGATCGCCGAGAAAGACGATGCGCGAATGCTCACCCGCATCGAACGCCCCGTTGTTGTTCGCATCCCAGACCACTCGTACCTGATTGCCCGCCGTATCGAAGACCACGATCACGTTGTGCTGCTTCGCAATCGCTTCACGCTGCGACGCGATCAACGTGGTGCCGATCGACTGGATGTCGCCGTTCACCTGATACCGCGAGATGTCCACGCGCCACAACGCGATCCCGGTCATGATGCCGATCATCGTGACGACGATGAGCATCTCGACCAAAGTGAAGCCGCGGCGAAACCCGCAGTGAGGCGGCGTGCGAATCGTTTGCTTCGGTCCTCGTGCACTCATGCGAGCTCCGGAACTGAATGAGCGTCCCGTCTCTCGTAGGCGGGGCGTTCATCGTACCTTGCATTCGACATCAGGAACGGCGCCGTTTCAGCCCGTACCAGGTCCAGTAGTGATGGACGATTCACTGGCGCTGGCTATCACAGAGCGACAGCGAACTGTCACGCCGTCCGATCAATTCCGGTCATTCGTAGCGTGATTCATTTCGGTTGGTGTAATGTTTTGCATCAGTCCGCCATCCCATCGACACAATACGATTTGCAGCGAGCTCCGCTGCAGCATCTATGCGCACTAGGCCTGAAGCTTTACCAGGCAGTTAGGGCCGTCTAAGGGGGTGGTAAGCCTGCTGAATTGAGCCGTCCGCTACGATTCTTCGCACCACGGCTGGGCTACCTTGTAGCATCGATCGCTACTTTTTTGCGAGGATTATGTGGGCTGACAGCCTCCAAACGCTCGAGCAGCAGCATGATCTCGAGCTCATCATCTGGGGCGCGGCAAGCGCACTCATCGGTGGAGTAATCCTCCTCGGTTTTCGCCTCGCGCGCATCAGGGCGCCGCTTGCGACCCACTTCGCCGCCCAGTGTCTTGTGTGGGGGGCCGCAGCCCTCGCGTGGGGCGGCCTCGCGTATCAGGACGTCCCGCTCCGCGATTACGACTCCGCAGCCTCGCTGACCCGGGAACTCTGGGTGACGATGGCACTGGAAGCCGGCGCGATAGTCCTCGGCGCCACCTTCGCTGTGTTCGGATGGGCGTTCGGCAGGCGCATTGGCGCCGTCGGCAGCGGAATCGGCGTGGTCGTGCAGGCCGGCGCGCTCCTCTATCTCTTTCTCACCTTTGCGCGCGGCATCCACCTCTGAAGCGCGCTCCTGCGTGCTTTCGGCATCTCGCAGCCCGCGGTAACTTTGCGCCCCTATGCCCGGCTACTCCGATCCGATCAACCACGCGTTCGCATTCGCCGCAAAGCACCACGACCAGCAGGTGCGAAAAGGGACGCGCTATCCGTATCTCACCGCCGCTCCAAATCTCGCGGTGATCCTCGCGCGGTACGATCAGGATGATTCCACGCTCGTCGCCGGCATCCTACACGATGTCGTCGAGGATTGCGTGCGCGACGGCTACACGGCGGAGATGCTGCACCGCCGCGTCGGCGACAAATTCGGTGAGACCGTACTCTCGACGGTGCTCGCCGTCATCGAACGACGCTACGATGACGAGGGGATCGAGCTCTCACATCTCGAGCGCAAGGATGATCTGCTCGACCGGCTCGCGAACGCCGAGACCCGCGCGCGCTGGATAGCCGCCGCCGATCACTTGCAGTCGGGAGGCACCCTGCTCGCCGATCTCCGTCGCACGGATTTTCCCGAGGCGGTATGGTCGCGCTTCACTTCCGGCCGCGAGGCGACCATCAACTGGTACCGACGGGTGCACGATCGGCTGGTCGAAGTCGGATTCGATTTTCCCATCATGGAAGAGCTGCACGATGTCGTGCGCTCACTCGAGCACTACGCCGGAGCCGACGCCCGCTCGGGATAGGTGCGCACGACATAGTCCTCGAGAATCGCGAGGAACTCGGGGACGATGTTGTCGCCCTTGAGTGTGAGCTTGAGCCTGCCATCGACGTACACGGGCGCCTTCGGCTCCTCGAACGTTCCCGGAAGCGAAATCCCGATGTTCGCGTGCTTCGACTCGCCCGGGCCATTCACGATGCAGCCCATTACCGCGACGCGCATTTCCTCGACACCCGGGTGCCGCCCTCGCCAAACCGGCATCTGCTCCCGCAGATACGTCTGAATGTCCTCGGCCATGTGCTGAAAGAACGTCGACGTCGTCCTGCCGCACCCCGGGCACGCCGTTACCTGCGGAGTGAACGAACGCAGCCCCAGTGACTGGAGAATCTGCTGCGCGACCTGCACCTCTTCTGTTCGGTCGCCATCCGGCTTGGGAGTGAGCGAGACGCGGATCGTGTCGCCAATTCCCTCGGCGAGGAGAATCGACAGCCCCGCGGTGCTCGCGACGACACCCTTGGTGCCGAGCCCTGCCTCGGTGAGGCCGAGATGCAGAGGGTAGTCGCAGCGCGCGGCGAGACGCCGGTACACCTCCACCAGATCCTGCACGAGCGAGACCTTTGCCGAAATGATGATGCGGTCGTGTCCGAGCCCGACCTCTTCGGCCACGAGCGCAGAGCGGAGCGCGCTCTCGAGCATCGCTTCGATGTAGACGTCGTGCGCATCGAGCGGCTCGGCGCGCCGCGCGTTCTCATCCATCATCGTCGTGAGCAGATCCTGGTCGAGCGAGCCCCAGTTCACACCAATGCGAACAGGCTTTCCGTTTGCGACCGCGATGGAGACGATCGTCCGGAAGTTGTCGTCGCGGCGCTTCCCGCCGACGTTGCCAGGATTGATGCGGTACTTCGCGAGCGCGCGCGCACACTCAGGGTACTTCGCGAGCAGCAGATGTCCGTTGTAGTGGAAGTCTCCGATGATGGGGACATCCACTCCCATGTCGGAGAGTCGGCGCACGATCTCGGGGACGGCGGCCGCCGCCGGCTCATTGTTCACCGTGACGCGTACGAGCTGCGAGCCCGCGGCGGAGAGCGCTGCGGATTGCGCGACGGTGAGTGCGACGTCGGCGGTATCCGTGTTCGTCATCGACTGGACGACGATCGGATGCGCGCTGCCGACGGAAACTTCACCTATGGTAGTGGTGACCGTGTGGCGGCGAGGCGCGAAAGGCATGGATGAAAGATAAGAAGAGCGAGGCGATCCCACACGCGAGTGCTGGCAATCCGCGCGTAACGGCGTAGACTATGATTGTTGCAGGTACGCGCAGCTGTCCCCGATACTGGAGTGCACATGCCGGACGATCTCGACCAGCCGCCTCGCGCTTACACGACTGCCGATGTCGCATCGCAGCCGGAGCCGGGCAGGAAGCGAATGGGATGGAAGGGGAAGGTGACGCTTTCCATCGTGACCGTTCTCTTCGTTGGCCTGCTCGGACTCGCGGGATATGTGTGGACCGCGCTGCACTACACCTACTCGTCGGGCGATCGTGCCGGGTTCATTCAGAAGTTCTCGAAGAAGGGCTGGCTGTGCAAAACGTGGGAGGGCGAGATCGCCATGGCGAATCTCCCGGGAACTCAGCCGGAAATTTTCGACTTCTCGGTCCGCAATGATTCCGTTGCGCAGGTCATTACGAAGTCGATGGGACAACGGGTGGACATCACATACGAACAGCACAGGGGTGTGCCGACGCGCTGTTTTGGCGAGACCCAGTACTTCGTTACGGGAGTGCGACCGGCATCGCAGTGAGCGGATTTGAGCGCCTGATTCCGCCTGTGCCGCAGTTAAGGCCCTGAAATAGCCCGCAATGGCTGTGTACTAAGTAGCTATTGCGGCACAAACCAGCTCTGCATATCTTTTTCTCGGCACCACCCGTTCGCGAACATGCAGACCCGGGCGGAATTCATGCCTCGGGTCTTTTTTTATGTTCGTAAGTGGATGAGGCTGACGCGGTCGCACACAGGCGCGCGTCACGGCAACATTTGTCAGGGTCAGCGCTTCCGCCCCCTGGACAAAATCATATCAGGAGTTGGAAATGCGTGTCACTGGCAAAGTGAAGTGGTTCAATGATGCCAAGGGTTTTGGCTTCATTACCCCGGACAACGGACAGAAGGATTGCTTCGTGCACTACAGCGCGATTCAGGGCAACGGCTTCAAGACGTTGGCTGAAGGCGATGCCGTGGAGTTCGAGATCGTCGAGGGCCAGAAAGGCCCCGCCGCCGAGAACGTGACGAAGCGCTAAATTCTTCGCTTCACTACCACGAACGGGGCGTCACTCGAAAGAGTGGCGCCCCGTTTTCGTTTCGCCGACGCAGCCGAAGTGCGTGCTCGCCCTAGGCCAGCGTCTTTCGTGCGCTTTCGATCTGAGCGCGTACAGCCAGCGGACCGGTGCCCCCTGCAGTCTCGCGGCGCTCGACACTCGCGAGCGCCGAGAGAGACTCGAACACATCAGGGCCGAATCCCGGGTGTGCGTCTCTGAAAGTCCTGAACGGTAGGGCATGCAGGTCGACACCCGTGGCCTCACTCTGACGCACGAGTCCGCCGACTACGGTGTGTGCCTCTCGAAACGTTGTGCCTTTCGCCACCAGATAGTCCGCCAAGTCGGTTGCCATCATGCTGCTGGCCAGCGCTGCCTTCATTCTGTCCGCCCGGAACGTGATCTCGCCAAGCGCGCCGGCGACTCCGGGGAGCACGAGCAGCACTGTGTCGACTGCGTCGAATAGTGCCCGTTTGTCGTCCTGCAGATCCTTGTTGTATCCGCTCGGCAACCCTTTCAGGGTGGCGAGCAGCGAGGTGAGATCGCCCAGGAGACGGCCCCCGGAGCCGCGCGCGAGCTCGAGCGCGTCGGGATTCCGCTTCTGCGGCATCATGCTCGAGCCCGTGGTGAACGAGTCACCGAACTGCACGAATCCGAACTCGCTCGTACCATAGAGAATGAGATCCTCGGCGAGCCGCGACAGATGGATCGCGAGCATCGAGAGTGTGAACAGCAGCTCGGCAACGAAATCTCGATCGCTCACGGCGTCCATGCTGTTGGCCGAGAGATGCGCGAAGCCGAGGCTACCCTGGAGGAGAACGCGAGAGATCGGGAAGGCGCACCCGGCAATTGCGCCGGAGCCGAGTGGGAGAACGGCGGCGGCGCGACCGGACGATGCGAGGCGAGCGCGGTCGCGGTCCAGCGGCCAGAAGTGCGAGAGCATCCAGTGTGCGGCCAAGACAGGCTGCGCCCGCTGCATGTGCGTGTACGCAGGCATGAGCACGTTGCGCTGCGTGAGAGACTCGGCGTGCGCGAGCATCACATGTTGCAGGTCGCGCACGGCCGCATCGAGAGTCGTGCACGCGTCCATGGACCAGAGTCGAGTAGCGGTGGCGACCTGGTCGTTGCGACTGCGACCGGTGTGCAGCTTTGAGGCGACGTCGCCGACCTCTTCGTGCAGGAGGCGATCGATGAGCGTGTGGACGTCTTCGTCGGACGCGGAGGGAAGGGCGCCGGCGCGAAGGCGCGCGGCGACTCCATCCAGTCCGTGCTCGAGTGAGATGCTCTCTTCGACGGTGACGACGCCGGCGCTCCAAAGGGCAATCGCCCATGCTTTCGAGAGCCTGATGTCGAACGGCCAGAGACGGAAGTCGACCCCGATCGAGCGGTTGAGTGCATCGAGCGCAGGAGCACTCTCGCCTGCGAAGCGTCCGCCCCAGAGTTTGTGCGCCGTTGCTCCCACGAGCTTGAGCGCGGTCATGCGACCGCCATTTCACGAGGAGTTGTCGCTTCATCGGACGCGGATGCGTCGATTGCCTTCTGGCGCTCGAGATCCTTGAGCGCACGCACGCGTTGGGAGAGTCCATAGAGGCGAATGAAGCCGGCCGCGTCGCTCTGCTGGTAGACGTCGTCCTCGCCGAACGTGACGAAGCGCTCGTCGTACAACGCTTCCGCGCTCTCGCGTCCGGCGATCGTCACGGAGCCCTTGAAGAGGCGAAGGGTGATGGCGCCGGTGACGCGTTGCTGCGTAGCGTCGACGAAGGCATCGTATGCCTCGCGCTCGGTGGTCCACCAGCGTCCCTCATACACGAGGTCCGCGTAGCGCGGCGCGATCAGGTCCTTGGCCGCGAGGGTGCGGCGATCGAGCACGAGCTGCTCGAGCTCGGAGTGCGCAAGCTGCAGCAGAGTGCCGCCGGGCGTTTCGTAGATGCCGCGGGACTTCATTCCGATGAGACGATCTTCGACCAGATCGATGCGCCCGACGCCATGCTTTCCGCCAATCGTGTTGAGCTTTTCGACGAGAGCGACAGGAGAGAGCCGCTGGCCATTAACGGAGACGGGAGTGCCGGCGTAAAAGCCGATGCTCACGTCATCCGGAGTATTTGGTGCGTTTGCCGGGTCGGTGCTGAGAAGGAAGAGGTCCACCGGCGGGATGGCGTTCGGGTCTTCGAGGATTCCCCCCTCGTGCGACACATGCCAGATATTGCGATCGCGTGAGTAGATCTTCGCGGCTGTTGCAGAGACCGGGACGTTGTGCGCGGCGGCGTAGGCGAGTGCGTCCTCGCGGCTCCGGATCTCCCACTCGCGCCACGGGGCGATGACCGGGAGCTCCGGAGCGAATGCCGCATAGGTGAGCTCGAAGCGCACCTGGTCGTTCCCCTTGCCCGTGCATCCGTGTGCCAGCGCATCGGCGCCGACGGCGCGCGCGACGTCGACCTGGCGCTTCGCGATGAGCGGGCGCGCCATCGAGGTGCCGAGGAGATATTTGCGCCCGTAGATCGCCCCGGCGCGGAGGGTAGGCCAGATGTACTCGGTGACGAACTCCTCGCGCATGTCCTCGATGAAACATTCATCGGCACCAGAGGCGATCGCTTTCGCGCGAACGCCATCGAGCTCGTCGCCCTGGCCGATGTCGGCGGCCACGCAGACAATCTCCGCGTCGTAGCGTTCCCGCAGCCAGGGGACGATAATGGAAGTGTCGAGGCCCCCCGAGTAGGCGAGCGCAATTTTTCGAATCATGTCACCTCTACGGTCAGGAATAAATATGCGCCAACAATGCATATTTACCTGATTGATGCGTGCCCTGTCAAGCGGCAGCGCGCCGAGGCTCAGACCGTTGGAGGACCAGCCACGGACTTGAGACGCTTGATGACCTTCTCCATTGCAGCGATCGAGCGGCAGATGATGAGCACCGTGTCATCGCCCGCAATCGTGCCCATCACCTCGGGCCACTCTTCGGCATCGAGCGCGACGCCAATGGGCTGAGCCCCGCCGGGCATCGTGTGCAGGACGATGAGCTCGCCCACGCCGTCGATGGCCGTGTATAAAGGAGGAAGCAGCACCTGCAGGGGAGGGCGCGTCTCCGTGTTGTCCGATGTGATCGCGTAGCGAGAGCTGCCTCCCTGGTATGGAATCCTCGAGACGCGCATCTCGCGAAGGTCGCGCGACAGCGTGGACTGCGTGACATCCCAGCCGCGTTGGCGGAGCTGCTTCCGGAGCTCCTCCTGGTTCTCGATCGGGCGCGAGTCGATGATTACGCGGATAGCTGCCTGCCGCTCTCGTTTATTTGCCATGTCAGACAATAGCGACGACGCCCTTCGGCGGCGAGTGGGAGCCATTGACAGCCGCATGCAGCAATTTTATGCATTAACTATGCATAAAATTGCGATCGGCATTCTTGGGGCGAGTGGATACGTGGGGCGCGAGCTGTGCGAGCTCGTCGCCAGACATCCACGTGTGCGGCTGGCGTTCGCGACCGCGAGCGAGCAGGAGGGCACACGCACGCGCTTCGGCGGCCATGACGTTTCCTTCGTTGCGGCAGGCGATGCGCGCCTTGGTGACGCGCAGCTCGTCTTCAGCGCGCTGCCGCATGGCAGCTCCGCACTTTGGGTTCGGGCGGCACACGACGCTGGCGCGAAGGTGGTGGACCTCTCTGCGGACCTTCGGCCCGGAAACAAAGCGGCGAACGCCCCGACCAGCGTGCCGTATGGGCTGACCGAGCTGGCCCGCGATACCGTTCGGAGCGCCGAGATCGTCGCGAATCCCGGCTGCTACGCCACGGTGACGCTGCTGGCGCTTCTGCCCCTCGCCGTACGCGGGCTCGTTGCGCCGGGCGCCACGATCACCGTGAATGCTGCAAGCGGCGTGACGGGCGCCGGATTCACCCCCAGGCGAGAGCTGATGTTCGCGGAGGTCGCCGATGACTTTCGACCGTACGCGATCGGAAACGAGCACCGGCATCTGGCAGAAATGCGCTCCGTGCTCGCGTCCCTTGGCAGCGATGCGGATCTGATCTTCACTCCGCATCTGTTGCCGGTGGCGCGCGGAATCGTGGCGACCATCGCGGTGCCGCTCGCCGAGCCAATGGCGGACGTGCTCGCGCCGTGGCGAGAACACTACGGGGGAGAGCCGTTCATCGAGGTGAGCGAGACGATTCCGTCCCTTCGCGATGTGGTGCACCGAAACGTCGTGCGCATTACCGCAGCCATGGCGGCGGGCGTACGCGTACCTACGGTGATCGTGGTCGCCGCAATCGACAATCTCGTGAAGGGGGCCGCGGGGCAGGCGATGCAGAACGCGAATCTGCTGCTGGGGCTCGAGGAGACGATGGGGCTGCCCGTATGATGCGCGTGATCAAGATTGGCGGTCGCGTGCTGCGCGATCCGAATCTCGCGCAGGCCCTCGACCACCTCTGGTTCCATGCGCCCGGGACCTTCTGCGTGGTGCACGGTGCCGGCGAGACCATCTCCGCACTGCAGACGCAGCTCGGCGGAGCACCGCGCTTCGTGCAGGGACGCCGCATCACGACCGAGGCAGACATTCAAGTGCTGAGAATGGCACTGTCCGGCGTCGCGAACAAGCAGCTGGTTGCTTCCCTCAGTGCTAAGGGACTTCCGGCCGTCGGCATTTCCGGAGAGGATGGTTCACTCCTCGTCGCCCGCCCGATGGATGCGGCGGTGCTCGGACGCGTGGGAGAAGTGGCCGAGGTGAACGATGCTGTGCTGCGGACGTTGCTCGCGGGCGGCTTTCTTCCCGTGATCTCGCCTGTTGCGCGCGATGGTGACGCAGGGAGCGCCCACACAGCGAACAGCGGCGCACTCAACGTGAACGCGGATGATGCCGCAGCCGCGATCGCGGCGTCGCTCCAGGCAGAGGAGTTGCTGCTCATCTCCGACGTGCGCGGCGTGATGCTTGGTGGAGTGGCCGCACCGTCGTTGCGGGCGGAAGATGCGATCCATGCGATCGAAAGCGGGATCGCAACGGGCGGCATGGCAACGAAGCTGCGTGCTGCGCTGGACGCGCTCGGCCGCGGCGTACCGCAGGTGCGCATTGGTGCGCTCGATTCCCTGCTAGTCCCGACGCTCGGTACCACGCTCGTCGCAGCGTCGCAGGCGGTATGACGTCGCTGCCCGTGGTGATGACGAACGCGCCATCCGTGCAGCGCGACGGCGAGATACCCGCACTGCTTCCCGTGTACAAGCGCTTCCCCCTGGAGATCGTGCGCGGGAAGGGCACGCGCCTGTTCGCGGCGGATGGCCGGAGCTACCTCGATTTCACGAGTGGTATCGGCGTGAACGCGCTTGGCTACGAGGATGCAGGGATTGCCGATGCGGCGCGCGGGGCGCTCGATACCGGCGTGCTGCATACATCAAATCTCTTCCACACGGCGCAGGGGCAGGCGCTAGCCGAGGCGCTCGTTGCGCGGTCGTTCGCGTCAAGCGTGTTCTTCGGCAATTCGGGAGCTGAGGCAAACGAAGGCGCGTTCAAATTCGTGCGCCGGTGGGGGCGCCTCGTGGGCGGAGCGGAGAAGCACGAGATCGTCTCACTTCGCGGCGGCTTTCACGGTCGGCTCTTCGCCACGTTGGCAGCCACCGACCGCCCGCAGTATCGGGCGCCGTTTCGCCCGCTTGTGGGTGGGATCTCGATTGCCGAGCGAGACATCGGAGAGCTGTCGCGGTTGCTCGACGGAAAAACAGTGGCTGCGGTGATCCTCGAGCCCGTGCAGGGGGAGGGTGGCGTGCGCGTACTCGAGCCCGCGTTTCTGAGCGCGCTCCGAGAGCTCACTCGCGAGCGGGGGGTAGCGCTCATCTTCGACGAGGTGCAGTGCGGGCTGGGGCGCACCGGATGGCTGTTTGCGTACGAGCGGACGGATGTCGTTCCAGATGTCGTCACGCTCGCGAAGCCGCTCGCGGGCGGTTTGCCGATGGGCGCGGTGCTCGTGTCGGCGGAGATCGCCGCGGCGCTGCAGCCCGGCGATCATGGGTCGACATTCGGCGGGGGACCGTTCGTGTCCACCGTTGCACGGCACGTGTTCGACCGGTTGTCGGATCCCTCACTCCTCGCGCGCGTGCGCGAGAACGGGGCATGGCTGGGCGAGTCGCTGCGCGCACTCGCAGCGCGCCGCGATGAGATTCGCGCGGTGCGCGGAGTGGGATACCTCTGGGGGATCGACGTGACGCGCCCTGCGGGGGAAATCGTGGCGAACGCGCGCGAGGCCGGGCTGCTGATCCTCACCGCGGGCGATTACACGCTGCGGCTGCTGCCGCCGCTCATCTCGACCCGCGAGGAGCTCGCGTACGGACTGGATATGTTGGAGAGAGCGTTGTCATGAGAGAACGAACCATGTTTCGCATGGCGCAGATCGCGGATGTCGCGTCCATAGTGACGCTCGTGAACGGCTACGCAGTGGATAGTGTGATGCTACCGATCACGGAGGAGCGTGTCGTGCTGTCGCTCGAGGATTTTGCCGTCGCGTCTGATGCGGGCGGCCGCGTGCGTGCATGCGGGGCGCTCAAGGAATACTCGCCATCGCTGGCGGAGATTGCATCGCTCGCGGTAGCGCGCGACGCGCAGGGCGGCGGGTTGGGGAAGCGCCTTCTTTCGGAGCTCGAGTCGCTCGCGCGCATGCGAGAGATCGACGAGCTGTTTGCGCTCACGATGACGGCCGGTTTTTTCGAGAGCGCTGGGTACGTGGTTACCGAGCGTGCGCGCTACCCGGAGAAAATTCGCCGCGACTGTGTCACCTGTGCCCGGCGCATCAACTGCGCCGAAGTATGTGTGACTCGTGTGCTGCGAGCTCCGACGTGGGAACATGCGGCGTAAATATCCCAACGACGAATGTGACCGGACTCACCAATAAGAGATTTCGCTGACAACGTTTTGGCGGTCCGCGCGTCTGTAGAGCAAGGCCCGTCGAGAACTATTTTCGCACGCGGCCGATTGAGATGCGTGCTTCTTGCACTGAAGCGGTGACCGGCACGTGCCGGACGGCTCTCGTAACGCCGAGCGAAGTGTCGAAAATTCCGGCGCTCGAGACCGAGACTCACGAACTGTAAGGGGGAATGATATGAAGCGTACGGCGATCAATGCTGCCGTTCTGGGGGTCATCCTTTCCGCGGCCGCCGCGCCGGTTTCGGCGCAAGCCATCATCGGCAGCCCGGTGCGATTCGGCATCATGGGCGGAGCGACGATTCCGCTCAGCGATCTGTCGGACGAGGCGAAGACCGGGTGGAATGCAGGTGCACTCTTGACGATCGGGGTGCCGCTCGTGCCGGTGAGCTTTCGGATCGATGGACAGTGGCATCAGATGAACGGCAAGAACTTTTCGACGCCGGGCGGCGGCAGTTCGCGGTTTCCGGATTTCCGCATCATCGATGGCACGGCGAACGTCGTCTACACGTTCGGCGCGGCGCTGCCGACGAAGTTTTATGTGATCGGTGGCATCGGCGCATACAACGAGCGCGTGCACGATCCCGATCTCGATGTGAGTGCGAGCTCGACCAAGTTCGGGCTGAATGCCGGAGTCGGCGTGAAGTTCCAGCTCACCGGCTTCTCGACGTTCATCGAGGCACGCTACCACAACGTGATTCACGGAACGGAGATCGGCGATACGGGTTCGGGGACCAGCGCGAAGTCCCTGCAGTTTCTTCCGATCAGCGTCGGCATCACCTTCTAATTTCTTCTTCGATTCACGCGCTGCCCGCGATCACTCGGTCTCTCCAGGCGAGTGGTCGCGGGCAGCTTCGCGCGTGCTCCCATCGCGAACGAGTCGTACGCATTGAAGGACAGTGCGTGTCATTCATTCCGGACACACGCGTACAACTGTCCGGTGGCGACACACATTCGTTCGCAAGATTACGGAGTATGTACATCGCACATCACACGATATTGCAAGCACAAAGCTTGTAGCGGACGCGACGCATCAAGAGTCCACAACGTCGGGAACGAACGGCTTCCTTTTTGCCTTAATTTCAAACGTGACGCTGGTTTCGATGTCACTTACGTGTCCTTCAATAAAGAACATGAGGAACCTTATGATGCGAATTCTTTCGGGCGCTGCAGTACTGGGGTTCACCGTCCTCGCGAGCGCGAATGTCGCGGCGCAAGAGACAAGTGAGATGGCGAACAAGACTCCGGTTCAATTTGGAGTGCTCGGCGGCGTCAGTTTTCCAACGAGTGGTTTCAAGGATCTTGTTAAGACCGGGTGGCACGCGGGAGCACTGGTAAATTTGGGCTTTGCTAATTTGCCAGTGGGTCTTCGCATTGATGGTCAGTGGCATCAATTCGGCCTGAAGCCAGAAGTTTTCGGTTCCGCAGCGAGTGGTGAACATCTCCGCGATTTGCACGGGACGGCGGATGCCGTGTTCAACGTAGGTTCTGGTAAGGCCGTGAAGTTCTATCTGCTCGGCGGTGTGGGCGTGTACAACTTCAAGACGTCCGGTACAGGCGCTAGCAGCGCGACGAAGTTTGGCTTGAATGGCGGCGGCGGATTCAAGTTCAACGTCGGAAGCCTTTCGCCCTTTGTCGAAGCGCGCTATCACTACGTGTTCCTGAAGGGAAATGATTTCTCGAATAATTCGAGCAACCCGAAGTTCCAGATGGTTCCGATCAGCGTCGGTCTGACCTTCTAAGGCACGGCGCACTGCAGCTCGAACGAGCCGTCTTCCTCACGGGAGACGGCTCGTTTCTTTTTTGTCCATTGCCCCACGCTGACAGGATGGCCGTGCGACAGTAGCTTTCTGCATGCGCACTCCGAGCGGTGACGCAATCCCGCCGCGGTTCCCATCCCTCGCCACTCCCGTAGAGTGGTGAAGAAGCCGCGCGCACCGTCGCTGCATGAGGCGTTCGATGAAATGCGTTTTGGCGCAGATCGCACGCTGAACCTTCGCACGCATCTTCCGTCCCGTGAGCAGGCCGTGCGGCGCGCGGAGAACTGGCTGCGCGAGCGGCAGATGAGCCGCGCGTCCGAGGCACTGGTGATCACCGGGCGGGGCAACAACAGCCCGGACGGCGTGTCGGTCGTGCGCGACGCGATCGTCCAGCTCTTCGCGTCGCTGCGCCGACGTGGCGTGATTAACGACGTCGTGGAGCACACGGCGGGCTCTTTCGTGGTCACGTTCGCGAAGCTCAGCGCCGTTCGCGACGCGCCGCAACGTGCGCGCAATCCGAACGATGCACTCCCCCGCGATCCGGCGACGCTCGAGGCGCTCGAGCCCGACACGAGAGCGCTGCTTCGTGTGCTGGCTACGCGCGCCATCGAGGAGCTCGGCGCCGATGCGAAGGCGAGCTTCGTCGAGCAGGAGATGCTCGAGCAGTTCGCGGCGGCGGCCCGAGGAGTGCCCGAGGGCCCCCATCGCGAGCAACGGTTGCGCGATGCACTGCGTGCCGCGCTGCACGAGTACGACGACCGATGACGAGCTACCTCCAGTTCGCGCTCGTCACCTTCACGTCGCTCCTCTTCATCGTCGACCCGGTGGCGGTGATTCCGACGTATCTCGTGATCACGCAGGGACAGTCGGTGCAACAGCGGCGCCGCACCGCGTTCCGGTCGTGCATCGCCGCCGGCTTGCTGATGACGGTGTTCGGCATTGCGGGTACCGGGATCTTCAAGGTGTTCGGCATCACGCTCCCTGCGTTTCGAATCGCCGGCGGGCTGATTCTCTGGCTCGTCGCGATGGACATGCTGCGCGGAGAGCGTACGACACAGGAGAGCACCGAGGAGATCGTCGAAGGGCAGGAGAAGGAAGATGTCGCGCTCACGCCGCTCGCGATGCCGATGCTCGCGGGGCCGGGCGCGATCTCGACCGTCATGGTGCTCGCCGGACAATCGCACACCATCGCCGGGAACATCGCGGTCTACGGATCGGTGTGGCTCACGGCGATCATCTGCTGGCTGACGCTGCGCGCGGGCGATCGGCTGGTGACCGTGATGGGGCAGACGGGCATTCGCGTGATGACGCGCATCATGGGATTGCTGCTCGCGGCGGTGGCGACGCAGTTCGTGATCACTGGCGCGCGCGAGGCGCTCAACCTCTAGCGGCGTGCAACAAGCAAGCGAAGCGCGGGAGTCGTGCCCGCGCTTCAGGGCGATCGATGCGCTTGCCAGAATGACAAGACAACAATGCCTTAGTGCTGAGACAACCGGAGTCAGAGCTCCAACATCGCACGTGGCCGATAGCGCGCGGGCGGTGGCGGCACCGGGCGCGGCAGATCTGCCGCCAGCGCGAGGGGCCGGGGTGTGTGCGCGCCTGTGCGCGACGAGCTCTCGTGAATTTCCGACGCGATATCGCGCCGCGTGCGCTCGAGCTTCGGCTGGCGCATCGCCACGCGCGCCGCGATGCGCGTGAGCGCGCGATGCACGACGGCGAGCGACGCACGCGGCACGAGCTCTCCGCTTTTCGTCGCATACCGTGGAACGGCGGCCGACGACCGCAGGATGACGCGGCAGCGGCGACCAGCAGACGGGATCGCGATCGCCGCCTCGTGCGACACGGATGGCCCGGCCGCCGCCACGATGTCGCTCGGCGCGGCATCGCTCGACAGCAGCGTGTCGTTCGACAGCGGTGCATCCGCGGACAGCTGGACCTCGAGGGGCGCCGGCTCTTCTGCGTGCCCCTCCGTGCACAGGGTCATAGCCTGTGAGAGTGGCTGCACGACGTCTATGCGGAGCGACGGGTCGAGCACCTTCTGTCTTGCTCGTGGAGGCTCGAGCATCAGCAGTCCCGCGCGCGGCTTGCCGCGCAGCGCGTGCTCGCCAGCGCCAGCGCATGCACATCCGAGCGGCACCGCGAGATCGACGAGCGCCGGCGTCTGCTCGAACATCTGCTGCGTGAGCTCGAGCACGACGTCGTCGCCAGCGAGCTCGATGAGGGCGCGTTGCGCGACGCGCTCGACATGATCGCGAGCGGGCGCGCCGCCGGGGAGCGAGAAAAAGCGGCGGCGGTCGAGCGGGACCAGCGCGTCGAAGCTCCTCGGCTGATCGCCGACCACGATTCCACTCTGCGTGAAAGCGTCCAGGAGCTCGGCGGGACGCAGTCGGGCATCGATCGAGGCATCGCTCGCGCCCGGACACGCGCCTGCGTACGTGATGTGAAGCGTCTGCCCCTCGTACGCCGCACGCAGGTAGCGTGCGGTCGCCGCCGGTGGCGATACGAAGGTCAGCATGAACGGCTCGAGCGTCGTGCTGGCGCGGGTGAGGCGCTCGGTGACCATCGGGCAGCTGCACATCACCGCGGTCGGGTGCTCGTACGCCTCCAGCTGTTCGAGGCAGCTCTCCGCGATGAGCTCATCGCCCCAGGTCGCGGGCGCCGCGAGCTGAAAGCCGAGGGCGAGACAGGCGTGCGCGAGCTGAACGGGGGACGCCGGCAGGGCTGCCAGCACGGCGTCCGCGCCGAGGATGATGAACGGGGTCCCCACAGCCGGCATCTCGTGCGAGGAGCTGGACATTTCCGGAGGTCACGAAATGAGGGAAACCGCTGTGCCCGCTCACTTTACGGCCCGTACATTGCGAGACGGCACAACGACATGCGGCATGGTTGCCAGCGTGCGATGCACTGCAAAACTGGTGGGCCATGGCTACTGCGACCGTCTTGATGAAAGAAATCACTCGAGTGCCTCGGGAGCAACGGGATCAAATTGCCGCTTTCGGTGCTCGGACCTCTTGGCCCTCTGGATTCACGATCTACGAGCAGGGCGCGACCGCTGACGGGATCTTTGTGGTGCTTCGCGGGCAGGTGGTTCTTCGCAACCAGGTAGGTGCGGGGCGAAGCTTCGTGCCGTGGGTTGCGACGCCGGGTGAGACGTTTGGGGGTGAGGGGCTCGAGGGTGCTTCGGTGTACGCGAGTCAGGCGCGGGCCGAGGAGGAGAGCGAGACTCTGCATCTGAGCTCCAGTCGATTCAGCGCCATGTTGCGAGAGCAACCCGCCACTGCCTTGATACTGCTGCGACAAATCATGGCAGAGCGGACAGCGTTGCTCGTGAAATTCGGCCAACACGCCATACTCACCGTCGAGCAGCGGCTGATTGCCTCGCTCGTGCGCCTCGCGCAGAGCCACGACACGCATGCTGGCGCGGCGGTACCGCCGGTGCCCCGCCGATTGCTCGGAGAGCTCGTCGGAGCCACGCGTGAGTCGATTTCCCTCGTGCTCGGGCGACTGTGCGCCGAGGGACTCGTGCGGCGAGAAGGGGGCGGGCTGTTCATCTCGGATCTCGACAAGCTCGTGATGCGCCTGGCGCCCGCCTCGCGTGCCTCTGTGGGCGACTTCGACGAGCATCCAACCGTGGCCGCGGGCTATCGACGCGAGGCCTAGCAGCGAGAGCGTAGCGATGAACGCGACAGCTCGCGCGCTTCACGGACTGGCGTAGCGCGGTTAGCCTTCTCGCGTGACCGTCTCCGATCGCGTCGCCACCGTCCGAGTACCTGCCTCCGCCGCGAATCTGGGTGGAGGCTTTGACTGCGTAGGAGTCGCGGTGGATCGATGGCTGACGGCCTCCGTGCGACAGGGGCACAGTGGATCGCCGGATCCGGAGTTCGAGCGGTCCGGCACTCTCACGTCGCTCAATACTCGCGACTCACAGGACGCGATCTACGTCGCATTTCGGGCCGCGGCAGGCGCGAAGAAGGTGCCGGTGCCTGATCGGCTGCGATTCACCGTCACTTCGGAAATTGCCGTTGGGCGCGGGCTCGGATCGTCCGCGGCGGCATTCGTCGCCGGCGCGGCGCTCGCAAACGAGATGCTCGCGTTGGGGCTGGACTCGTTCGGGATCGCGGAGGTCGGGACAGCGCTCGAGGGGCATCCGGACAACGTCTGCCCCTCGGTGTTCGGCGGCGCGACGCTCGCGCTGACGCACGCGGGGAAGGTCATCGTGTCGCCTCTCGATGTGCATCCGTCGCTGGCGTTCGTGTTTGCCGTACCGGAGTTCGTGCTGGAGACGCGTCGCGCGCGAGAGGCGCTTCCGAACGTCGTGCCGCACGTCACTGCGGTGCAGGCCGCGGCGAAAGGGGCGGCGCTGGTGCGCGGACTCGCGACCGCGGACGAGGCGATGCTCGCCGCCGCGCTCGATGACGTACTGCACGTTCCGCATCGCCGGCGCCTCGTGCGCGGCTACGATGCCGTGGCGGCTGCCGCGATGGAAGCGGGAGCGATCGGGGCGACACTCAGTGGTGCCGGTTCCTCCATTCTCGCGGTCGCGCTCGTCGAAAAGGCCGAGGCGGTGGGGGCGGCGATGGCGCACGCGTGGCAGCTCACGGCGATGTCGGCAGCTGCATTCGTGAGTGCGCAACGCGTGAAGGGATATCACGTCGTTGCGTAAACGGTGGGGCGAGCCGCGGATCACGGGGCGCTTCTGATGCGCCGTGGCGCGGGCTTTGCAAAGCGTGTATCGCGAGAGATGGAGAGCACCGGTCGAGCGTTGGGGACGCGAGGCGGAGGCGACATCGAAGCGGGTGAATTGCGTCCTCGTGGGGGGGATGCGAGAGCGGGGGACGGCAGCCTGACGGCTTCCGCCCCCGTTTCTTGTGTACCCACTCTGGACTGACAGGATGAGCCGCTCGCTGCTCGCACCCGTGGCGATCCTCAGTATCGTCGCGCTAATCGCGCTCCTGTGGGCGTGGGGGAAGTGGCACCGGACGCGATTCGAGCGCCGGGTGAGCAATCGGCTGCCCACGGGGCCGCACGGGATCATCCCGGGCGCAGAGCCGCTTACGCTCACCGCTCCAGGCGCGCCCATGGGCGTGGTGCTGCTGCATGGCTTCGGCGACACGCCGCAGACGCTCGCGTCGCTCGCCAATCGGCTGCGTGAGGACGGCTTCGACGTCGACGTGCCGCTCCTCCCCGGACATGGCCGCACGCTCAGTGAGTTCGCATCGTCGCACGGGGGCGAGTGGCTCGCCGCTGCGCGCGCGGCACACGCATCGATGCGCGCGCGTCACTCGCGGGTCGCGCTCGTCGGCCTCTCGCTCGGCGGCGCGCTCGCTGCGACCGTCGCAGCGGATGATCCGGAGCTCGCCGCGCTCGTGCTGCTCGCGCCATATGTCGACACGCCGCCGGTGCTCCGCATGCTCCTGCGCGCTGCGCCCGTCATCGGCGTGGTGCTACCCTACGTGGGAGGTGACGGCGCACAATCGATTCTGGATCCCGAGGCGCGCGCGGAGGCGCTCGCGTACGGTGCCACCACACCGCAGCTCGTGCGGGAGCTGGTGCGGGCGGCGGATGCAGCGCGCGCGTCACTCCCGCGGGTGAAGGCGGCGACGCTCTACGTGCAGTCTCGCGAGGACAACCGCATCACCGAAGCAGTCGCCCAGCGCGCATTCGCAATGCTCGGCGCGCGCGAGAAGCAGCTCGAGATGCTGAGCGGCTGTGGGCACGTGCTCACGGTCGATTTTTGCCGCGAGCGTGTGGCAACGCTGGTGAGCGAGTGGCTCACGCGCGCGGCGAGCGGCAGCAAAACGGGGACAGCATGAGCGCTGTCCCCGTTCGTGAAGCCGTGTAGACGTGCTGCGGTGGAGTGCTGTGTCAGGTGACCTTGTTGATCGCGTCGGCCGTGTAGTCGTACGCACGCTCGGTGATGACCTTCACTTCTTCGACGACGGACTTGCCGGCGTCGAGCGCCTGCGTGCCGACCGCCGTAGCGACGCGCTTCACGCGCGCGACCGTGGACTGTTTGCGCTTCGCGGGACGCTTCGGTGCTGCGGCTTTCGTCACGCGCTTGGCGGTCTTCCTTCCGGCCTTCCTGGCCGCCTTGCGAACCGACTTACGACCAGCCTTGCGACCCGCCTTGCGTGCTCCGCTCTTCGCGCCCTTGCGCGCCGCGCCCTTACGCGCGCCCGTGCGGGCGGAGCTCTTTGCGCGCGGTCCGCCTCGACGACGCGCGCCTGCTTTCTTCGCACTCTTTCTGGATGCGCTCTTCCGTTTCGTCGCACCTTTTTTACGGGAACCCGACTTGCGAGCCGATTTTTTCCTGGTCGCCATACGTTGTGCTCCGCGTGATGAATAGTTTACCGCTGCACTGGGCAGCCTTCACGGCAAGTTCCAATCGCATGCGTGCGCAGCGACGCGAGCGATCAGTGACTACGCAGTGAGTATGTACCGGCGCAGGTCGCCACGCCAGACGTGTGACGTCGAGCGCTACGTGAGACAGCTATATTCTGGAGAGGATGCACAACATTCATTCGGAGGGAACGTGTACAAATTCTGGAGTTTGAGCGTACTTGTCGCGCTGGCCGCGTGCGCGAAGGGAAAGGACAACGCCTCCGCTGACACGACGGCGGCCGCTCCGGCCATGGCCGCAGCCCCGGCCCCGGCGGACACGGGGATGAAGGGAATGAACATGGACGCGGACAAGTCGGCTGCCGGAACGGGCGTCCCGGCGGGCTACACGGGCGTCACGGATCACGCGGACGCGAAGATCACGGACGCCAAGTACACCGCGAATGCCGGACGCTGGGAGATCCAGACGGGACCCGCGCACATCACCTTTGCGGCCAAGGACAGCGCGAAGGGCGGTTACCAGGTCTCCACGACCATCGAGCAGCTCGAGAAGCCCAAGCACCCGGAGGCATACGGTGTCTTTCTGGGCGGCTCGAATCTGACGGAGCCGGCCAAGCAGAAGTACGGCTACTTCGTGATTCGCGGCACGGGCGAGTATCTCATCAAGACCCGGAACGGCGAGAACACGACATCGGTGGTGGACTGGACGGCGAGTCCGAAGATCCCGAAGGAGGACGCGAGCGGGAAGGCCACCTACAAGATCACGGTGCACGTCGCGCCGGATACCGTTCACTTCAGCGTCAACGACAACCTCGTGACGGCGGTGCCGAAATCGAAGTTCCCGACCGATGGCATCGCGGGGATCCGCGTGAATCACAACCTGCACGTCGCCGTCACGCCGATCGCGATTTCCAAGTAGTGTAGCGAAGCACCGCGCCGGAGGAGTCGAGTGAGCGGCCAACGCTCCCCCGACGCGCGTGCCGCAGCCGTGCGCGCGCAGCGTGCCGCCTTGACGGTGTTCCTGTCCGTCTTCGCCGCAAGCTGGTTGATCGTCGGCTCGTTGCTTGCGCCGGTCGTGGCGGGCGGATGGGGAACGATTGCGCTGGCGGCGCTCGCCTTCACGGTCATTCCTCTCGTATTCCTCCTGCGAAGCCGGGGGAGCGAGCATTATCCGGGAAAGGCGGCGCGCCTGCTCGTTTTCCGGCCGATGTGGTATGTGCAGCTGTTGCTCATCCTCAGCGCGCTCGCGGGTCTGGTCGGGATCGTCGCCGAAATGCCATTTGGAGCCGGCGCTCGTGGCGGACAGTACGCAATCGCAGCCATCACCGCCGCGTACGTGCTGTTTGCGCTGCTCGGCTACGCGGGATCACGAGGGCTGCTCGTCGCCTCGCTCACCGCGACGATACCTTCGCTCCCGGAGGCGCTCGACGGCCTTCGCATCGCGCAGATCTGCGACACGCACATCGGCCCGCACACCTCGCGCGCAACGCTCGCGCGCATCGCGAGTGCGGTGCGCAACGCGAAGCCCGATCTCATCGCAGTCGTCGGTGATCTCATCGACGACTTCGCGCCGGACGTGAGTCACTACGCGAACGCCTTCGGCGCGCTCGCCGCGCCGCTCGGCGTCTACATCGTGCCCGGCAACCACGAGGTGTACGCGGGATGGAGCGAGGTGCTGCCGCGACTGCGGGCGCTCGCGCACGTCACCCTGGTGAACGAGAGCCGCGTGGTGGAGCACAACGGCGTGCGTCTCGCGATTGCCGGAACGGGCGATCCGGCGGCGGGGCGCATACCGGGGCCTGGCGCGCCGGCGCCGGACATCGCGGCGACGCTCGGAGGAATTCCGAAGGGAGTCTTCACGATCGTGCTCGCGCACAACCCTGCGCTGTGGCCTCCGCTCGCGAGCGCCGGCGTTCCGCTCACGTTGAGCGGGCACACGCACTGGGGGCAGCTCTCCATCAATGGTGCGGGCTGGAGTGTCGCGAATCTATTTCTCGAGCTCGCGATGGGCGCGTATCGCCGCGGCGACTCGCTGCTGTACGTGAGCCCCGGAACGAACTACTGGGGGATTCCCTTTCGCATCGGCGCGCGCGCGGAGTGCTCGGTCATCACGCTCAGGCGCGGTGCGGAAGCTGGAATCTCGGGAGCGCAGAGCGCCGACGCGCGAGCGACTCGAGCGCGCGGCTGACGCGATCGATCAGTGCGCTGGGCGCGCGGCGCCCAGGTTCTCGCGAACGTGTCCAGCGCTGCGCATGCCGACGAGAGCACTGCTGACGACGGGAAGTCCGCGCACGAATGCAATCGCGCGCTGCGCATCGGTCGCGAGTCCCGGGAGTGCCTCTCGCATCTGCTGCGGAAGTCGACTCGCGAGCTTCGCCTGCAGGAGCGATGCACTCGCGATCACCGCGACTTCCAGCTCGGACGCAGCCTCCAGCAGCGTGAGTGGACGGTCGTCGATGCGCTGCGTCTGGGCCCGAACCGCCTCGCTGAGCGCGAGATTGATCGGAAGCTGCACGGCTCTGAAGTGGTGATCGGCGCCACCCGCGTCGCGCGCGCACTGGACGAGCATGGCGAGGCTCAGATGACCGCGTTCGTCCGGAGGCGTGCGCAGCCCGTTCCATGTCGCGCAACCGTAAGCGCCGATCTCTCCGGCAGCGCAGCGCTCCTCGAGCAGCTCGAACGCCGCGCGGATGCGGCGCTCGAGCTCCGGCTCGTCTATCGCATCGAGCTGCTGCTCCGGGTTGTGCAGGTAGTAGAGGTCGATCGTCTCGACGTTGAGATTGGCGCGACTGCGGGCGATTTGATTCGCGAGGAACGCCGGCGCGAGGCAGTGTCCTCCAGCGACGATATCCTCCGCGCGCATGATCCCCCCGTCGAGGTACTCGCGCTTGACGTACTCCTGATACTCCTCGCGCTGCGCGGGCTGCGTGCCATCGAGCGGGATGTAGCCGCCTTTCGTGCACACGACGAGCTCGTCGCGCGCTGCCGTTTCCATCCGAACGGCGCGAGAGAGCGCCTTTCCGAATGCACGCTCCGATCGCTGGCAGCGATAGTTGATCGCGCTGTCCAGGAGATTGATCCCGGTCGCGATCGCGTGATGTGCGGTGTCGGCGTAGCGGATGTCGTCCGCTTCGTCGCACTCGCCGAGGTAGCTGCCGAGTCCGATGGAGGAGACGAGCACGCCATCGGCGGAGAGCGGGCGGAGAAAATCCGACGCGAGCTTCGACGTGACGCGCGTGCGATAGCGTGTGGTACCGGCCGCCGTGGCGTGCCCCACGAGCAGGGTTCCGCGAGTGCGAGGTGAAGTAGTGGACACGCAGTGAGGGTACGGAAGTGCGGTCGCGCGAGCAAGTGCCAGTGCGTTGCCAATGATGCGGCCGCTATGTCGTTATGTGCACCGCGCTAAATTGTCGCTATCGGACTCGAAACCCTTTCCATGGTCAGGTATCCAGTGCGCGTTTTCGTACTCACCGCTCTCGCCGCAGTCGGCGCAGGTGCATGCTCTCCCGTTTCGCATCCGTCTCAGACGACACCGGCCGCGGTTGCACCGGTGCGCATGGAGTCGCTGAGCGTCCCGGTAGTCGTGCAGCCGCCGCAGGGGGACGGTGCCCAGCGCATGACGACGCGTCCGGATCCCTTCGCGCGCCTCGACCGCATGGACTGGCCGTCGCCGAGCCGCGTGCGTGATGCAGAGGGGCACCCCGGCCCGGACTATTGGCAGCAGCGCGCGGACTACGACATCGTCGCCATGCTGGACACCACGCGTCACACGATCAAGGGACACGTCACGCTCGCGTACACCAATAACTCGCCCGACACGCTGCGCTACGTGTGGATGCAGCTCGACCAGAATTTGTACAAGCCGGGAAGCGCAGGCTCGTACCTCTTTCCTGAGGACACGCGCTTCGGTGATCGCGGCTTCGAGGGTGGCTACGACATCCAGAATCTGGTCACGAACGGTGCGCATGCGGTGCCTGAGGTGCACGGTACGCAGATGCGCGTTCCTCTGGCAGAGCCACTCGCGCCGCACGGCGGCAAGGTCACCATCGCCATGGACTACGGATTCACGGTGCCCGAGCACGGCTCCGATCGAATGGCGCGCGACGGACCGCTGTACGAGATCGCGCAGTGGTACCCGCGCGTGGATGTGTACGACGATGTACGCGGCTGGAACACCGACCAGTATCTCGGACAAGGCGAGTTCTATCTCGAGTACGGCGACATCAACTTCGCCGTGACCGTCCCCGCCGGCTACGTCGTGGCGGGCAGCGGGATGCTGCAGAATCCGCAGGACGTGCTCACCGCGGCACAGCGCGCACGATTCGCGACCGCATCGCGCAGCGACACGATCATACGGATCATCACCGAGGCCGAGTCGAGGCCGGTGCCGACGTCGGGCACGAAGACGTGGCGCTTCCGTGCACAGCACGTGCGCGATGTGGCGTGGGCCGGCGCGCCGGACTTTCGCTGGGATGCCACGAGCTGGAAGGGCGTGATCACGCAAGCCTACTACGAGTGGCCGAAGGCCGGCGCGGAGTGGACGCGTGCCGCCGAAGAGACCCAGTGGACGATCAAGACGTACTCGCAGTTCGTATTTCCCTTCCCGTATCCACAGGCGACGTCGGTCGCCGGGCCGGTGGGCGGGATGGAGTACCCGATGCTCGTGTTCGTCAACTACGCGACGCAGGAGACGGATCCGAACGGAGTGTTCGCGACGCTCGATCACGAGCACGGCCACGAATGGTTTCCCATGATCGTGGGCTCGAACGAGCGGCGCTACGCGTGGATGGACGAAGGATTCAACACGTACATCAACACGTTCTCGAACGAGGCGCGATTCCCGCGCAACTTTCAGTGGCCGATGTACATCAACGAATGGAAGGGAAGCATCATCACGGGCGGGCAGCGTCCGCTGATGACGCCGCCCGACCGCGTTCCGCCGGAAGCGCTCGGCGCCATTGGCTACAGGAAGCCTGCAGCGGTGCTCCTCGCGCTGCGCAATCACGTCGTCGGCCGAGCGGCGTTCGACCAGGCCTTTCGCGAATACACCGCGAGCTGGGCATTCAAGCATCCGACACCGGCGGACTTCTTCCGCTCGATCGAGAGCTCGACTGGAGAGGATCTCGCCTGGTTCTGGCGGGGATTCTTCTACACGAACGACGTGCTCGACATTGGCATCGACAGTGCGGCGACCGTCTCGCGCGACGGACGCAACGTCGCGATGATCCAGCTTCACAGGCACACGTCGATCCCGTTCCCGGTGGAACTGCGACTCAAGCTTTCCGACGGCAGCACGCAGGACGTGAAGCTTCCGGTGGACGTCTGGTTCCTGGGTGATCGCTACACGGCGACGATCCCGGTGCGCTCGCCGCTCGCAGGGGCGCGGCTGTGGCCCGACGGGACAGTTCCCGATTTCAACCCGTCGAACGACAGCTGGGGGACCGCACCTCCTCCGGACAAACCCGGGACAGTGACCGCGGGTGGTGTGGTAAGCTCAATGAATACGCAGCCTTGACGTTGGGCGTCGTATCGAGCGTCGCGGCACGGTGTTGGCTCTAGGATTCTTCGCGCAGTAGATTGGATCCGGGACATTTCTCGCGCTCCAGCCTAGCCCTTCCGTAGCCGATTCGTGTTCCCGGAGCTGCGACTCACGGCGGCGCAGCGACATTTTCAAACTCAGGTCAGGAAGCAATGCCAGGATTTGCAATGTGGGCCACGCACTGGTGGAAGCCGGTGCTCTTCGTTGTCATCGCCGGACATCTCACGAACGTGTGCGTGACACTCTTTCTGCATCGTGCGCAGACGCATCGCGGCGTGACGTTCAGCAAGCTGGCCGAGATCCCGATGCGGGTGTGGCTGTGGCTTTCGACGTCGATCGTGACGAAGGAGTGGGTTGCGTGCCACCGAAAGCATCACGCGTTCGCCGACCGCGAGGGTGATCCGCATTCGCCGGTGATGGAAGGGCTGCGCGAGATCATCCTCAAGGGCGCGTTCTACTATCGCCAGGCGGTTCGTCAGCCGGGGATCCTCGAGAAGTACGGGAAGGGCACGCCGAACGACTGGCTCGAGCGGTACGTGCTCGCGCGCCTCAACTGGCTCGGCATCGTGGTCATGCTCGCGATCGATGTGTATCTGTTCGGCTTCTACATCGGACCGCTCGTGTGGGCTGTTCAGATGCTGTGGATCCCGTTCTGGGCCGCGGGCATCATCAATGGCGTGGGCCACGCGCTCGGCTACCGCAACTACGATGTGAAGGATGAGAGCCGGAACATCACGCCCATTGCAATCTGGCTTGGCGGCGAGGAGCTGCACAACAATCATCACGCGGATCCGCACTCCGCGAAGTTCAAGGCGAAGTGGTACGAATTCGACATCGGCTGGGTGTACATCCGCATGCTCGCGGCGGTGCGCCTGGCGAAGATCCGCTACGCGCGCGCCTGAGCGCGCGCGATCCCCGCTTTCGAGACTGACCGATGGCTGAAGTGACGTGCACTCGTTGCGGGAACACGCGCGAGGGGCTCGAGCGTCCACCGCTTCCCGGGCCCCTCGGTGCCCGGGCACACGAAGAGATCTGCGCCGAGTGCTGGAAGCTGTGGCTGAAGCAGCAGACGATGCTGATCAACCACTACGGGTTGAATCTGATGGATCCGCAGGCGCGCCAATTCCTGACGAAGAACATGGATACATTCCTGTTCAAGACGGGAAAGGACGACCAGGTGGATACGAGCAAGCAGGGCACGATCAACTGGTGAGTGCCGGATGGCGGGGGCCGGCGCGAAAGTCTGCGCGTGCGCTGCTGTCCGCCCTGGTGCTCGTTGGGGCGTGCAGATCGACGGGCGCACTCCCGGAGAGCTCGCTCCCGCCCACAGCCGGGAGCCGGCCGCTTACATCGCGATGCGAGTCGAAGGGTGACGCCGAGTGGGTGGACTGCGTACTCGCAGGGATGTCGCTGCGCGACAAGGCGGCGCAGATGGTCTGGCCGCAGGTGTTCGGCGACTACGTGCCCGCGGACGCTCCGCAGTGGCGGAAGATCAACGGGTGGATCGCGCAGCAGCACGTGGGCGGGATCATCATGTCCGTGGGCTCGCCGCTCGAGATCGCGCTCAAGCTCAACGCGCTGCAGCGCATCAGCGACCTGCCGCTGCTCGTAGGCGGGGACCTCGAGTTCGGTGCGGGGTATCGCGCCCGCGGTGGCTATTTCCTTCCCAACGGCATTGATCTCGGCGGCGCGGTGCTCTTTCCGCCAGAGATGGCGATCGGCGCCACGCGCGACACCATGCTTGCCTACGAGCAGGGGCGCATCACGGCCCTGGAGGGTCGCGCGCTCGGGTTCCACATCGACTTCTCGCCGATTCTCGACGTCAACAACAATCCCGAGAACCCGGTCATCAGCACCCGATCCTTCGGTGAGGATCCTGCGCTCGTCGCCTCGCTCGGCACTGCGTTCATTCGGGGAGTGCAGGAGCACGGGATGATCGCGACCGGGAAGCACTTTCCCGGGCATGGTGACACCGGAACGAACTCGCACCTGGCCTTGCCGGTGGTGCGTGCGTCGCGGGCGCGGCTCGACAGCGTGGAGCTGGTGCCGTTCAAGGCGGCAGTGAAGGCGAACGTCGGCGCGATCATGACCTTCCATGGGTCGATGCCCGCGCTCGATTCGAGCGGTGCGCCGGGAACGCTCTCGCACAACGTGCTCACGTCGCTTCTGCGCGAGGACATGCATTTTCGCGGGCTCGTGGTCTCTGATGCGATGGACATGGGCGGCGTGCTCAACACGTACGGCCCGGTCAACGCTGCGCAACTGGCCGTAGCTGCTGGGGCCGATGTGCTGCTGCAGCCGCAGGATGTCGCGACGACGATAGATGCCGTGGTCGCAGGGGTGACAGCAGGACGTTTCACGGAGGCACGGCTCGACGAGTCCGTGCGGCGGATTCTCGCCACCAAGGCGCGGCTCGGGCTGCGCAAGGACCGCCTGGTGAATCCCGACAGTGCGCGGGCGATGGTCGGAGACTCGGCCAACGCCGCCGTCGCGCGAATGGCGGCGGAGCGGTCGATCACGCTCGTGCGGGACAGTGCGCACCAGCTCCCGCTCAGTCGGCTGAATCACGGCGCGAGGATCCTGTCCGTGACGTACGCACACCGGTCGGACCTCGGAGCGGGCGTGACGTTCGATGCGGAGCTGCGGAAGACGTTCCCTGCGGTACGACCGGAGTACGTGAATGCGGATGACGAGCGGCCGGATTTCTTCAGGCTGCTCTCGATCGCGGACTCGGCGGATGTGATCCTGGTGAGCTCCTACGTCTCGCACAGCTCGACAGTCTCGACGATCAGCGCGCCTCGTGCGTTCGTCGATTTCATCGAGGAGTTGCAGCGGCGGAAGGAGCATCCGGTCGTGATGGCGTTCGGGAATCCGTATCTTCTGCAGCAGATTCCGGATGCGTCGGCATACGTGGTTGCGTGGGGAGGCTTCCCGGTGTCGCAGAGTGCGGCAGCGCGTGCACTGCTGGGGCTGACGCCGATGACCGGAAAACTGCCGATCACGATCCCAGGTACTTGACATTAGTCGCGAAAAGCGACTAATTCACTGGATGTCAGCTCGCACTTTGGCCGCGCGAACGGGATCGCGCCGCTCAGCCCCGACCATCGACGTCATCATCGTCACGCCGCGTGGTCGCCGGCTCATGGTTTTGCTGGAGCGCGGGGGCGCCAAGTCGAGAGAGCGCTGGCAGTTGCCGTGGAGATCGCTTCGGTCGGGGGAGACCATCGATGACGATGCGGCCAAGCTCTCCCGGAAGACGCTCGGCGCCGCTCCGTCGCTGGTGGAACAGGTTGCGGCATTTGGCGATGGGCGCCGTCATCCGTCGGGAGCGGAGCTGTCCGTGGCCTTTCTGGCGCTCGTGGACCAGGAGACGGGTGAGGAGGTGGAGGGCGACGCCAGCTGGCATGCCGTGGAAAGTCTGCCGCCTCTGCCGCCGCGGCAGCGCGCCATGCTCGACGGAGTCCTGACGCTGATGCGTACGCGCCTGGACCAGTCGCCAATCGCGTTCCGGTTACTGCCATCCATCTTCACGCTCACGCAACTGCAGGAGATATACGAACTTCTGCTCGGGAGACGTCTGCACAAGGCGAGCTTCCGCCGGTCGTTGCACGCGGCGTGGCTCGTGGAGCCAACGGATGAGTGGCGCAGCGAGGGACGCGGCCGGCCTGCGCAGCTGTTCCGTTACGCACCGAAGAAGCGCCGAGGCGGCCGTCGAGGAGTGCGGTTCGGGGGCTGATTGTCGTCGGGCCGTGACGGAATCTTGACCGCACATGGGAGGCCCATGTCTTGCAACCAATTATTCTATAGTTGCAAGATGTGCCTAAGGAAAATGAGGAGCCACCATGGGCGCTTTCCGCAGCATTCGCCGGACGTCTTCATCTCGCAACGCGCCTAGCGCGGATGCGAGTGTTGGCGCGCCGGTGCATGCGCCGGTCGAGCCCACGGATCCGGCTCGCGTCGTCACGCTCGATGACGGCACTCGATGGCTGGCCACGGTCGTCGCTCGCCTGGTGTCGGAGGACATGATCATCGGCTATGGGTCTGCGCGGCTGCTCGTGCGGCTCGAATCGCTGACGTTCCCCGACCGTCCAGCGCGGGTCGCAACAGTGCGTGCCCGGGCGCTTCATTCGGTGGATGACGAAGTCCTCCGCGCCCTCGCCGCGACATCGGCGGTGCGCGACAATGAGCCGCCGCACCGCAACAGGGCCTAGCAGCACTCGCGGATCGAGCACGAGAAACGGGTGGACAGACGAAAAGGCTCCCGGCATCGCGCCGGGAGCCTCTTCGTATCCGTGAGCATGGTCGCCCGCCTTGGTAGCGGTTGGACCGTAAACGGTGCCGCGATCAGCCCTGCGACTCGTCGCGCTTTCTCGCCTGCCATTTGATGAGACCACGCGCAACGGCGACATTGTCCGATGCGATCTGATACAGCTCCTTGAACGCGGTCGACTGGGTGGGCGCCTGCGCTTCGGCGATCACCGGTGGCTCATGGCCGTCCCGCCGTTGCGGATCGATGCGGCGCTCGACGGACACGCGCGCAGTGACCTCCGGCGTTTCTTTCGAGACGGCCTCGATCGTCACAACGCCGCCGCCGGGCAATCCGCGGCTGTAGAGCAGCACGGGATCGTCCGCTCTCGACTCGTCGCCTGAAGCGTCCTTCGCGTGGCGTGTCATCAGAAAATGAGCGGTGCAGAGGGGGCGAACGCCATGTCTTCGGCGGAGCTGCTGCCGAAGGGGTCGGGAATTGCCAACGATGCAGGCAGATCGAACGTTCCGGCCGCCGGTAGTACACGGCGCACCGCGATCAAACGTTGACCGAACCACGTTCTGTGTGCACCAGAGCCGGACAGCCGAGCGAGCATCACGCGGTGACCGCTGCTCGATGCATGGATGATCGAGTCTCCGCCAATGTACATCGCGATGTGCTGCGCGCCGTGCCCGCCGTAGAAGAAGAGCAGATCTCCGGGCTCGAGCTTCCGCTGGTCGGGGGCAATGCCCAGGGCGGCCTGCTCGTGCGCCGTGCGGGGCAGCCCAAGGCTGTGCTGCGCGAAGACATAGCGGATGAAGCCCGAGCAGTCGAAGGCGCGTGGCGTGGTACCGCCAAGCACGTAACGCACGCCCAGATATCGCCGGGCGGTCTCGACGACAGTGTTACCATCGACGACGCCGTTCACGCGGACCACCGGCTGGAAGACCGGCGTTCGCACGCGAGTTTCCACAGGCTGGACGCGCAATGCCTTCTGCGCCTCCAGTGCGTGTGTTGCGATGAGCGCGAGCGCCCCAGCCGCAGCCGTGCGGCGGATCAGAGTGGCAATCATCCAAGAAAAGGACGACCCAGCGATCTATCGGTCAGCAGCCGCGCGGATCGCGGCCCCCGTATTCCTGGTTTTGAGGGCCGAACTCCATATGTCCCCGAGCTTTACGATTCTGTCAGGGACGGACTGAATGGTGAGCTCCCGCGGATCGAGCGACCCGTCCAGCTCCTTCCATTGCAGCGGGGTGGAAACCATCGCGCCGGGCTTCGCGCGCACGCAGTACGCGGCCGCGACGCTCTTTCCCTTCACGTTCTGCAAATAATCGACGTACACCGCCGCCGGCGGCCGCGCCTTCACCGATCGCTCCACCGTCGCGTCCCGCGGATGTGCCTCGGCCACGCGCGTCGCGATGAGCTGCGCGAGCAGTAGCCCGGCTTCGTACGGAGTGCGCAGCGGAAGCGGGATCGCGATGTGCAGCCCGCGCGAGCCCGATGTCTTGAGCGCGGCTCGCAGCCCGTGCGTATCAAGCTCCTCCTTCACCCAGCGCGCAACCTCGATGACCCGATCGAATGTCGCACGCGGTCCGGGATCGAGATCGAGGATCGTGTAGTCCATCGACTCGAGCGAGTCGATGCGCGACTCCCATGGATCCACGGAGACGCACCCGATCTGCACCGTGTAGAGCAGCGTCGCGAGATCTCCCCCGACGATGCGTGCGGCGCTCACCCCGTCATCGTTGACGACGGTCTCGACGCGGACCACCGGCGCGATGTGCTCCGGCGGCTTTTGCTGAAAGAAGACCTCTCCCTTGATCCCTTCCGGCGTCCGCTTGAGCACGAGCGGCCGATCGGCCATGACCGGGAGGATCTGCGGTGCGACGCGCGCGTAGTAGCGCATCAGATCGCCCTTGGTGTAGCCGTCGTCAGGGAAGTAGATCTTGGCGAGGCTGGACACGTGGAGCGAGGCGCCACGTTTGATCTCCACGTTGCCATCGCCGCGATCCTGCTCGATCGCGGCGAGCTGCTGCTCGATCGGACCCTGCGGCGCGGGCGCTGCGCGGGGAGAGGCGCCGCGTTTCGCGGGTGTTTTTCGCGCTGCACCCGTCTTGGACGATGTCTTGGTCGCGGACGTTTTCTTCGCGGAGGTCTTCTTCGTGGATGCGGCGATGCTCTTTCTCGCCGTGCGGCGCACGACCTTCTTCGCGACGACCTTGGCGGCCGCCTTCGCGGGTGCGCTCGCGCGTGGGGTGCGAACGACGCGAGTCTTCGAGCTGGCTTTGGATCGAGCGGCCGGTGCCTTGGCCGCTTCGTCCTGCACGCTCGTGGCTTCGCGTTTCACTGTGCGCGGATCCTTGTCGTCACGCGTGCCCACGTAGATCGGCTGGCGTAATTTTCCGTCGGTCGTCCACTCGTTGAACTTCACCTCGACGACGATCTTCGGCGTGACCCAGTGCACGGGCTCGCGCGGCCGCGGCGTCTCCTCGAATGGCGATGTCTTTCGGTCGAGCGGCGCGAGCAGCTCGTACATCTCCGCGAGCCCGGCGTTGTCGAAGCCGCCACCCATGTTGCCTGCGTAGATGAAGCGTCCGCGGTCGTAGTAGCCGAGGAGGAGAGCGCCGATGTGCTGCCGTGTGTTCCGCGGCTCCGTCCACCCGCCAACGACGAACTCCTGGCGGAATTCGAGCTTCAGCTTGAGCCAGTCGCGCGAGCGCGTGCCCGGCTGGTATGGCGCGTCGACACGTTTGGCGATGATCCCTTCCCAGCCGTCGGCGCGTGCGCGGTCGAGCATCGCGCGTCCGGCGTGGAGCTTCGAATCCGTGAGCCGCAGCTCCGGGGAGGCGTGTTTGGCGAGGCGCTTCTCGAGTCGTGCGCGGCGCGTGGACCAGGGCTCGTGCACGAGTACGTCGTCACCGTCGAGCAGGATGTCGAAGGCCATGAGGGCGGCGGGCGCGCTGTTCTCGAAGCCGGCGATCGCGCTCGCGTCCTTCACGTGCATGCGCTGCTGCAGCTCCTGGAATCGGGCAGGTGATCCCTTGTCGAGCGCGACGACTTCGCCGTCGAGCACGAGCGCGCGTCGGCTGCGTGCGGCCAGCTTCCGCACCGATTCCGCGATGCCCGGGAATTGCGCGGTCTTGTCCTTCCCGTTGCGCGTGACGAGATGCGCGGAGTCTGCGGTCGCGTACACGAGCACGCGGATGCCGTCGTATTTGGGTTCGAAGGTCCAGTCGCCGCCGTCGGGGATGTCGTTGCCCACCGAGGCGAGCATCGGATCGAGCGCACCTGCGCTGAGCGCCTTCGCGGACTTCGCGCGAGCGGAGGCGGATGGCGCCGCGGACTTCTTGCGCGCAGGCTCCGCGCGCGACGCCTTCTGCTTCTCTTCCGGCGCCGGAGACTTGGGCGCGCGGTCCGAGTGCCACACGCGCTTGCGCTTGTTCGACGCGATTTCCTCCATCGTGCGACCGGTGGTGACGGACGTCGTCACGTCGGCGACGATGTCGGAGCCCGGCTTCGCGAACTCGTCGCGATGCTTGATGAGGAGCCACTGCGGCTTCTCGTCGGAGCCGCGCCGAGTGCGCACGAGCACCCACGAGCCGTGCATCCGTTCGCCGTGGAGGAGGATCTTGAGATCTCCCTTCGCGTAGCCGCGCCGCAGCTCGGGGATCGGATCGTTCTCGTCGATGGCGGATGTGTAGGTGCCGCGGTCCCAGAGCATGACCGTGCCGCCACCGTACTCACCCTGCGGGATCGTTCCCTCGAAGGTGTTGTAGTCGATCGGGTGATCTTCGACCTGCATCGCGAGCCGCTTTACGGATGGGTCGTAGCTTGGCCCTTTGGGCACGGCCCAACTCTTCATGACGCCGTCGAGCTCGAGGCGAAAATCGAAGTGCAGATGGCTGGCCGCGTGCTTCTGGATGACGAAAACGAGCTGCTTACGCGACTTGGCGCGCTCCTCGTCGCCGGAGGGCTCGGCGGTTTTCGAGAAGTCGCGTTTCTGGCGGTACTCGGACAGTTGCCGTCGTACGGCGGGCTTCGCTCGATCGGCCATCGTGCGCGGCCGCTATGCGGATTTCCGCCGCGTGCGCTTGGCGGACTTGGATTTCGCGCGCGCGGGTTTGCGCTCGCTTGCGGCAGCGGTGGGAGTGCTGGCGCGCACGGCGCCGCGCTTCTTCCCCTGCTCGAGGCTTTCGCGCAGGCGCGTCATCAGATCGATGACTTGCGTGTCGCGCTCGGCTTCGGGCTCGGGCTTGAGGTTGATCTTCTTCCCCTTGAGCTTCGCGTGGATCACGCGCATGAGATTCGCGCGGTATTCGTCCGTGTACTTGGACGGATCGAACGGCTCGGCGAGGCTCGTGACGAGCTGCTCGGCCATCTGCAGCTCCTGCGGGCGAACGAGGCTGGCGTCGGGGAGATTGAGCGTGTTCGTGTCGATGAGCTCATTGGCGAAGCGCATGATCTCGAGAACGAGCGCGTCGTTCACGACCTTGATGCCTGCAAGGTGCTGCTTCTGGCGCATGATGATCTTGCCGATGCCGACGGAGCCGGTCTTGCGAATGGCTTCGCGCAGGAGCGCGTACGCTTTCTCGCCGCCCTTGGAGGGAACGAGAAAATACGGCGTCTCGAAGTAGCGCGGATCGATCTCGTCTTCCTTGACGAAGTCGACGATCTCGAGTGTCTTCGATGATTCGACTGCAGCGGTCTGGAAGTCTTCGTCGGTGATGATGACGAATTTTCCTTTTTCGTACTCGTAGCCTTTGACGATCTCGTTCCAGGGAATGGGATCGCCGGTGGCTGAGGAGACGCGCTCGTACTTGATCGGTGCGAGGTCGCCTTCGTGGAGCTGGCGGAAGCTGATGTGATCGTCCTGAACGGCGGTGCGCATTTCGACGGGGATGCTGACAAGCCCGAACGAGAGAGAGCCCTTCCAGATCGAAGCCATGCGTGAACTCCTGTGGTCGAGCTTATGAGCGCTGCCGGACGCGGGGGTAACGGGCAAGTCCGGTGCCGACCACGGACGTGATCGGGGCGCGGATCGGGGGACGGATTGTAGGCAAAAAAAAGAGTCCCGGCAATGCCGGGACTCTTTCCAATGGTTCGGGGGATCACTTCAGGATTTTCTGATCAGACCTTCTGAACGTCGGCGGCCTGTGGACCCTTTTGTCCCTGAACGATTTCGAACTCGACCTGATCGCCTTCGGCGAGCGACTTGAAGC
>JBDTXN010000016.1:0-38003 GCA_040006175.1 Gemmatimonadota bacterium
TGCACGATGTGCCAGCTCTGCAACACGAGCGACGCAGTCATCGCGATGATGAACGTCGCGCTCCCTCCGCCGGAGGCCGTGACGCGCATGGCGACGAGCATCGCCATGCCGGCGCCGAGGAAGGCGACGAGCTCGCTGGTGCGCATCCCGCGGTGCCGGCGCGCGCGATAGAGCGCGAGCGCGCAGAGCTCGAGGAGCACGAGCGCGATCGCAAGGTCTACGAAGCGCGGCGAGGTGATGAAGGCGATGAGAGACGTCATGCTACGCCTGCAGCGGACCCGGGAAACGATCGCCCGACGACTTCGCGATCGAGAGCGGCGCGCGTGCCAGCCGCGGCGCGTCGGACCGCGCGCCGGCCGAGAGTCGCCGTGTCTCGCGCCACACCGCGAGCACGATGCGCGCCTTTCCTGCCGTCCCGACGCGCGCGCGTCCGGTGATCGAATCGTAGCTGCGCCGCTCCAGTGCACCGAGGATGGCGGCGTATCCGCGCGCGCAGATGGTCGCGCAACAGCGTGCATCGGCGTCCACGAGATCGAGCCCCAGAGAGCCTTCGGCGTAGAGCTCGCGCGCACGCGCGATCTCGAAGCGCATGAGCTCCGTCCATCGCGAATCCGCAGGATCGATCGCGCGCGCGAGCACATCCGCGCGACGCAGACCGAAGCGCACCAGATCGGCTGTGGGCAGGTAGCAGCGACCGCGCTCCGCATCCTCGCCGACATCGCGGAGGATGTTCGTGAGCTGCAGGGCGATTCCAAGGGTGCGTGCACGCTGGATCGCGATCTGCCGCGAGGGCCCGCGGCTCGGCAATCCGAACACATGTGCGCACATCTCGCCTACAGTGCTCGCCACCCCGCCGCAGTAGCGGGAGAGATCCTCCCACGTCGCGAGCTCGCCGGGATGCAGATCGTCGTGCAACTTGTTGATCAGCTCGTGAAACGGACGACCGGGAATGCCGAACCGACGCACCGCCCACCGCAGCTCGCGAAAAATCGAACCGCGCGGATTCCCCCGGAGCGCCTCGACGAGACGCGCTCGATGCTTCGCGAGCGCAATGCGCGTATCGGCCTCGTGTGCGCGCGGCATTTCGTCGACGATGTCGTCCGCCACTCTGCAAAACGCATAGATCGCAAAGGCGGCGCGCCGTTTTTCGGCGGGCAGAAAGCGACTCGCCATCGCGAACGTACGCGCGTGCCGGCGCGTGAGCGCCTCGCACTCTGCCGCGTCCGCGACGCCCACGAGTTGCATCGGCACGAGGCGCTCGACCGTCATTGGCCGCGTACCCGGAGAAAGAGATTCCAGAGTGGCAGTGACGCGCTCAAGCCGAGAAAGAGATGTTCCAGAGCGGCCAGGGCCAGCAGGGTGGCGAGCATCGCGAAGCCGTGTCGCACAAATGCATCGCGCGTGCGCCGCGCGCGCATCCAAAGCCACAGAGCGGCGACGGCAATCCCGACGATCATCACGGCGAGAAAAGGCGAGTTCCGCTCGGGCCCGAAAAAGATGCGCAGTCCCGAGAGCTCCGCGGGCAGGAACTCCGCGCCCGGGCTGCGAACACCGAAGAATACGCTGAGCTTCGCGGTCTGCAGCGTTCCCCAGAAAGCCAGTAGCGTCCACAGCGCAACGCGATTCTGCGCGCGCCACACCGCTATCGCCACGAGCACGATTGCGGCGACGGTCACGAGATCGATGGCGAGCGTCGCATCGATGGCCTGCATGGCGAGAGCGAAGCTCCCGTGCGGGCCTGCAGGAAATGCATCCGGTGAAACGCCCCAGCCGCCGTAGAACATCGTCGCGCTCCACCACCAAAGAAGGGAGGCGCCGATGAACGCGGTGCGCGCGCTCCGGGGCGTGCGCTCGTGCCGAGAGCCGGCAATGAGCAGCGCACCGCCAGCCGCGAAGACGGTCGTCGCGGCGAGGCTGAGCAATCTCGACGCATCGCTGCGCTGCATGGCGATCGTCAGCCCCGTCGCCATCCACCAGAAGCACACGACGATCGCGACGGATGACGCCAGCGCCGGTGGCCGCGGCCACGCACGCGTGTGCGACGACAGGTCGAGCGGAACGTGCATCGGCTCAGCCATGGGCGTGCACCGGTGGTGCGTGCGTCGAGAGGGCGAGCGAGGCGAGACCCTGCGCGGTGGGCGCCGGCAGCATCACGTAGCGCCCGTTCATCGCAGCCGCGACTTCTCGCGCGAAGCGTTCCTGCCGCGGTGCGGTGTCGATGAACACAGTGCTGGCGCCCGCGGCAGCGAGACGGCGCGCCGCGTCCAGCGCATCGCTCTCGGCGCGCCCCCGTCCGCCCTTCCCGTCCCGTGCGACGTTGGCGCGTCCATCCGTGAGGATGATCGTGGAGAGCGACGAGCCATCGCGGGCAGCCTCGCGCACGATGACGAGCGCGAGATCGAGCGCGGTCGCCAGTGGCGTGCCTCCCCCCGCGGGGAGCGCCGCTATTGCGCGTCGTGCGCGAGCGAGTGCATGCGTGGGGGGCAGCACGAGCTCCGCCGTCGTACCGCGAAAGGCGATCACGGCGACGCGCTCGCGTCGGGCGTAGCCCTCCGTCAGCATCAGCTCGATGGCACCCTTGGCCTCGGCGAGCCTGTGCAGTGCCGCCGAGCCGGACGCATCGAGCACGAATACCGTCGTCGTCGCCGCGTGCGAGACGCAGCGCCGTATGCGCAGATCATCCGCGCGCAGACGCACGCGTGCTCCGGCATTCGCACCACTCTCGCGCCTCCGCATCGACTGAAATGGCACTGCCGCACGCAGCGTCGCCACGATATCGAGCCGTGCACCGGTGCGCGGATCGCCTCGTCGCGTTCCCACCTGTCGCCCGCGGGTGGTCGGGCGCTCGTCGCCTGCGCGCCCCGTGGACTCCTCGCGGCGACCGGCAAGTGCCGCAGATGCGGTGAGCAGGCCAGGCGGCAGTGCGGCTCGTGCTGCGCAAACGACAACGGATGCAAGCGCCTCGCCACTCTCATCGTTCGACGGTGGCGTCTCCTCGCGATCGCGTGACGTGTCCGCCCCTTGCGGTTGCGCGTCTGCATCGCTGCGCGGTCGATCCGCAGCGTCCGTCTGTGGCGCATCCTGCGCGTCCGAGTCCTCGCACTCCGGGAGGGCCAGTGCGCGCGGGGCGAGTACGAGTCGCGCGGCGGCGGAGAGGTCGTCGCGCACGACGACGGTGCGACCGTGCAACGCGGCGTGCGCGCGCGCGACCGCCATCGCTGCGAGCACGATGCGTGTCGCTCCGATTCCGAGCTCGTGTGCCCCCTGCACCAGCGCTCGCATCGCCGCGTCGTCGAGCGTCACGTCGCGCAATCGTGCACGCGCCGCTGCGAGATCGGCCACTTCCGGCGCACGATAGTCCGGATCCGACTCACCATCGAGATCGACGTGAAACGCCACGCGATCGGCGAAGGCAGCAGGCGCCGGCCGGCCGTCCTCTTCCTCGAGCGCGACTGCCGCGAACGATGCCTCGTGTCGTTCCGCGATGCCGTCACGCTCCACCACCACCTCGCCATCGTCGAGCGCGCGCGCCACATGGGACCACGTCGCTCGGCGCGTACGGCCGGCGTCCAGCACGATCGTGCCTCCGTGCGCCGACGCAAGCACGCCACGCTCGGCGATCGGTCGTCCGGCGGCGATGGTCGCGGCAAAATCCAGTCCGCCGACCAGCCGGTCCTCGGTGATCGCAGAAGGGACACGTCGCATGGGAGCGCCGGGCATTAACGCACGCAGCGCGTCGAGCCATCGCTCGCGCGCCTCCGGCGATCCGCCGCGCAGCACGGCTCCGCGGAGTGCCGCGGGGTCGAGAGAAAGCAGGACGGCGGATTCGATTCCGCGCGTCGTGCGATCAATGCGAGGCAGATGTCACTCCGGAGGCTTCTTGCTGTGGTGAGGTCGCCGCCTGCACGCGCCCGCGGAAGATCTCGGCCATCGCGCGCTCGATGCGTGCGCCGGAACCCGCGTCGTCGAGCGGGTTGCGGCGGAGACGATGGCGCAGCACGAGCATCGCGATGCGCTCGAGCATTGCCATCGTGACCACGGGCTTCGTCTCGAACGCTGCCAGTGCGCGCGCGGCGCGCAGCAGTGTGAGCTCGCCGCGAGAGCCATCGACGCCGAGCGTGATGCAGAGCGTCGTTGCGCGCTCGAGCACGTAGTCCGGCACCTCGATCGAGTGCACGCGCAGCGATGCGCGTGCAACGCGGCGTCTGAGGGTGGTCTCGGCACGTCGCCACCGTTCGACGAACGCTTCAGGCGTGCGCTCGAACTCATCGCGGCGGCGTACGACTTCGATTCGTTCGCCGATGTCGGCGGGAGTGCGTGCCTCCACGCTGAGACCGAACCGATCGAGGAGCTGCGGCCGGAGCTCGCCTTCCTCGGGGTTGCCGGTGCCTACGAGCACGAAGCGCGCGGGATGACGAACGCTCAGCCCTTCGCGCTCAACGACGTTCTCGCCGGTTGTCGCGACATCGAGCAGGAGGTCGACGAGATGATCTTCGAGGAGATTGATCTCGTCGACATAGAGAAACCCGCGGTGTGCGCGCGCAAGCAATCCTGGCTCGAAGGCCTTCTCTCCGCGCGTGAGCGCGCGCTCGATGTCGAGCGCACCCGCAACGCGGTCCTCGGTGGCGCCGAGCGGAAGGTCGACGACGGGGACGTGGGCGCGGCGCGTCTTCGACTTGTGGCCGAGCGCCTCGCGCTCGTGGCACTCGGTGCAGCGGGCGCCGTTCGCCTTGGGATCGCAGTGATAGCGGCACCCCTGCACGACGGCCATCGAAGGGAGCAGGCTCGCGAGAGCGCGTACGGCCGTCGACTTGGCGGTGCCGCGGTCGCCGAGGATCAGAACGCCGCCGATCGATGGGTCGACGGCGGCGAGCAGGAGCGCGAGCTTCATCTCGTCTTGGCCGACGATCGCGGAGAACGGAAACGAAAGCCGCATACAGATCTCCAGAGGTAAACAAGGCGTCCGAGGTACCATACAAATCCCGCTCTGGTGTCGCAATAGCACGACACAAGAAAATGTCAGGATGGATTGACACGTCGCGTTGCCGCGCGCTAATGTCCCCCAGCGGCAATGGAGGTAATTGGCGTGACCACGGTGCCACTAGTCGCGGCCGAACGGCCGAGCCCCGGTCTTTTCGAGCGGATTAGCGACGTTTGTTACGCGCGGCGCGATGCGCTCGTCGGGAGTGCATCCTTCCAGCGCTGGGCGGCGCGTTTTCCGCTCACGCGCTTCGTCGCCCGCAGCCGGTCGCGGGCGCTCTTCGATCTGTGCGCGGGATTCGTCTATTCGCAGGTGCTGCGGGCGTGCGTGGAGCTCGATCTCTTCGCGATCCTGGTCGGCCAGCCGCAGACGGCGGAGGCGATCGCACGCAAGACCGGGATGCCGCTCGCACCACTCGAGCGCCTGATCGGCGCCGCTATCGCGCTTCGTCTGCTCGCGCGGCGTTCTTCAGGCCGGATAGGGCTGGGGTCGCTCGGCGCGCCGCTGGCTACGAACCAGGCGTTGGGCGCGCTGATCGAGCATCACGCGATGCTCTACGACGATCTTCGCGATCCGTTGCTGCTCCTCAGAAGGCGTGCGAACGTGGCGACGGAGCTGGGGCGCTACTACCCGTATGCGACGATGGGGACATCGGCGTTGGGGGCTGCCGAGGGCGGCGAGATGGATTCGGCGCGTACCCACGCATACTCGGCGCTCATGTCGGCGACTTCGGAGCCGCTGATCACCGAGGTGCTCGACGCGTACTCGTTCGCGAACGCGCGTACCGTGCTGGACGTTGGTGGAGGAGAAGGGAAGTTCGCCCGGGCGGTTGCAGCGAGGTGGCCGCACCTCTCGGTGACGATGTTCGATTTACCCCAAGTGGCAGAGCTCGCCAAGGCTGCCACGGCGCGCCAGGGAGAGGACTCGGACGCGTTGCCTTCCATATTTATAGTAGGGGGCAACTTCCACAGCGACGCGCTGCCTAGCGGCGCGGATGTCATCACACTGGTACGCGTCCTCCTCGACCATGGGGATGAGACTGTTCTGGCACTGCTCGAGCGAGTTCGCGCGGCGCTGGCGCCGGGCGGCCGGTTGCTGATCGTCGAGCCGATGGCTGGAGTGCGGGGGGCACGCACGGTCGGCGATGCGTATTTCGCGCTTTACCTGTTCGCAATGGGGCAGGGTCGCGCCCGCACGCGCGAGGAGCTACGCGCGATGTGCGAAGCGGCGGGCTTCCGGACGAGCCGCTCGCTTTCCACGCACTACCCGGTCAGTACCGGAATCCTAGTAGCCGAAACGTAGGAGAAAGCGGTCGCTCGTCGACTGAGGCAGTCGTTTGTCATCCCGAAGTGTCATGAAGTATTGACAACTAGAAGTGTCAATTACAATGTACACGCGGCCGAATTCCCGGTCCTGCTGGAGGAGCGTTTCCGTGGACACGCTGGCTGTCGTCTTCGATCGTCCAGAGAGTCTCAGCGTCAAAAAACTTTCGCTCATCGCGGCGTCGGACTCCGACGTCGTGGTCGATGTCGAGTGGTCGGGAATCAGCACCGGCACCGAGAAGCTGCTGTGGACCGGTCGCATGCCGGACTTCCCCGGAATGGGCTATCCGCTCGTGCCGGGATACGAGACGGTCGGTCGGGTGACCGAAGCTGGGGCATCGTCGGGGCGTGTCGCGGGTGAGCGCGTGTTCGTCGCGGGCTCGCGCTGCTTCGAGCATGCGCGCGGATTGTTTGGCGGCGCGGCCTCGCGACTCATCGTGCCGGGTGCGCGCGCCGTTCCGGTGCGCGCAGAGCTCGAGGAGCGCGCGATACTGCTCTCGCTCGCCGCTACTGCGTATCACGCCATTCGTGGTGGCTTCGGCAGCAAGCCTGATCTCGTCATCGGTCATGGCGTGCTCGGTCGGCTGCTCGCGCGGCTCGCCGTGGGACTCGGCGGCGGCAAGCCAGTGACGGTGTGGGAGACGAATCCCGCGAGGCGCAGCGGCGCGCACGGCTACACGGTGTGCGATCCCGCGGACGATCCGCGCAAGGACTATCGCGCCATCTACGACGTGAGCGGTGACAGCATGCTGCTCGATGCGCTGATCGGTCGCATTGCGCGCGGCGGCGAGATCGTGCTCGCGGGTTTCTACAGCCAGCCGCTCTCCTTCAACTTCGCGCCCGCGTTCCAGCGCGAGGCTCGCCTGCGCGTCGCCGCGGAGTTCGAGCCGAGCGATTTGCAGGCCGTCGCCCTGCTCGCGGGCGTGCAGTCGCACCTGCTCGACGATTTGATCTCGCACCGCAGCGATGCCACCGATGCAGCCGCTGCCTACGAGACCGCATTCACCGACTCTTCCTGCGTCAAGATGGTCCTCGATTGGAGAGCGTGCGCATGATCGACATTGATAGCCCCGCCGTGAGCTCGGCCCTCGTGCAGCTCGCATCCGGACTTCGCGCAGAGGCTGCGATCGAGCCAGATCCGGTGCCCGCGACATCACCGATAGCCAAGCAGACGCAGATCATCGCGATCTATGGCAAGGGCGGCATCGGCAAGAGCTTCACGCTGGCCAACCTCTCGTACATGATGGCGCAGCAGGGGAAGAAGGTGCTCCTCATCGGCTGCGATCCGAAGAGCGATACGACTTCGCTGCTCTTCGGCGGCCGCAGCTGTCCGACCATCATCGAGACGTCGTCGAAGAAGAAGCTCGCGGGGGAGGCGGTGAGCATTGGCGACGTGTGCTTCAAGCGCGACGGCGTGTTCGCGATGGAGCTCGGTGGTCCCGAGGTCGGACGTGGATGCGGCGGGCGCGGCATCATTCACGGCTTCGAGCTTCTGGAGAAGCTCGGCTTTCACGAGTGGGGATTCGACTTCGTGCTGCTCGACTTCCTCGGCGATGTCGTGTGTGGCGGTTTCGGCCTCCCGATCGCACGCGATATGTGCCAGAAGGTCATCGTGGTCGGGTCGAACGATCTGCAGTCGCTCTACGTCGCAAACAACGTCTGCTCGGCCGTCGAGTATTTCCGGCGGCTTGGCGGCAACGTCGGCGTTGCGGGGCTCGTGATTAACAAGGATGACGGCACTGGCGAGGCGACCGCGTATGCGGAGCGCTGCGGGATTCCCGTGCTCGCAGCCATTCCCGCGAACGACGACATTCGGCGGAAGAGCGCGAACTACGAGATCGTCGGGGTGCCGGGCGGGCAATGGGCGCCGATGTTCGAGCAGCTCGCGGAACAGGTCGCGTCGGCGCCGCCGCTTCGCCCGAAGCCGCTCGCGCACGAGGAGCTGCTCGGGTTGTTCTCGGGGGAATCGGTGGGGCGCGATGTCGTGCTCGTACCAGCGACCGACGTCGACATGCGCGGCAAGGCGAATGTCGAGAAGCCAACGCTCGAAGTCGTTTACGACGCCGTCTGAGATGACCTCCGCCCATCTGCCCGTGCTCACGCCTCAGGATGGCGCCGGCTGCCACGCCGGCGGCGAGACGCTGCGCGCCGCGGCGACTGCTGCAGGAAAGAGCGAGACGCTCGCGCAATACGCGGCCGACTATCCAAAGGGTCCGCACGATCAGCCGCAGTCGATGTGCCCGGCCTTCGGATCGCTCCGCGTCGGCCTTCGCATGCGCCGCACGGCGACGATTCTCTCCGGCTCCGCGTGCTGCGTGTATGGACTCACCTTCACATCCCACTTTTATGGCGCGCGCCGCACCGTGGGCTACGTGCCGTTCAACTCGGAGTCGCTCGTCACCGGCCAGCTCTTCGAGGACATTCGCAAAGCGGTGTTCGACCTCGCCGATCCCGAGCTGTACGACTGCATCGTGATCACGAACCTGTGCGTGCCGACGGCATCGGGCGTTCCGCTGCAGCTCCTGCCGAAAGAGATCAACGGCGTGCGCATCATTGGTATCGATGTCCCGGGCTTCGGTGTACCGACGCATGCGGAGGCGAAGGACGTGCTCGCGGGCGCGATGCTGCGCTACGCCCGGAACGAGGCCGAGCATGGTCCGGTGCAGCGACCGCGCGCGGGAGTGTCGGACAAGCCGACCGTCACGTTGCTCGGCGAAGTCTTTCCTGCGGATCCGATCGGCATTGGCATGATGCTCGAGCCGATGGGGCTCGCGGCGGGACCGGTGGTGCCGACGCGCGAGTGGCGCGACCTGTACGCGGCGCTCGACTGCGCTGTGGCGGCAGCGATCCATCCGTTCTACATCGCCTCTGTGCGCGAGCTGCAGGCCGCCGGGCGTCCGATCGTGCCGAGCGCGCCTGTGGGATTGGATGGAACGTCGGCGTGGCTCGAGGGAATCGGCAGAGCGGCGGGCGTGTCGTCCGAGCTCGTGGATGCGGCGAAGCAGCGCGTGCTGCCGGCGATCGGCGGCGCGCTCGCGAAAAATCGCATCGACGGGCGCATTACGATTTCCGGCTACGAGGGCTCGGAGCTGCTCGTAGCGCGGCTGCTCGTGGATGGCGGCGCCGATGTGCGCTACGTCGGCACCGCATGTCCGAAAACGCCGTGGAACGAGCCCGATCGCGAGTGGCTCGAGAGCAAAGGCGTGCACGTGCAGTTCCGCGCGTCGCTCGAGCACGACCTGGCTGCGATGCACGAGTTCACGCCGGATCTCGCGATCGGCACAACGCCGATTGTGCAGGCGGCCAAGGAAGCGGGACGCGCAGGCGTCTACTTCACGAATCTGATTTCGGCGCGACCGTTGTGCGGCATCGCGGGCGCCGCCGCGCTCGCGAGCACCGTGCGCGCTGCGATCGGCGGCGGCGCGCGATTCACGGCGATGCGCGAATTCTTCGACGGCGTGGGCACCGGCTTCGCGTCGGGCTACGGCTTCAACGATGTGCCGGCTGACCGTCCCGAGGTGAAGGAGCGTTTCCGTCGCCACATGATCGGACAGGCCAAGAAGCGGAAAGCGGAGGAAATGATATGAGGGGCGGCGCATGCTAGTCCTCGATCACGACCGCGCCGGCGGCTACTGGGGTGCAGTCTACGTCTTCAGCGCCATCAAGGGGCTGCAGGTCGTCATCGATGGCCCGGTGGGATGCGAAAATCTGCCCGTGACGTCGGTCCTCCACTACACCGACGCACTTCCGCCACACGAGCTTCCCATCGTCGTCACCGGGCTCTCCGAGGACAATCTCGCGATGGAGGGCACGGAGAAGTCGATGAGCCGCGCGAACGCGACGCTCAATCCCGATGAGCCATCGGTCGTCGTCACGGGGAGCATCGCCGAAATGATCGGCGGCGGCGTCACGCCGGAGGGCTCGAATCTCGTGCGCTTCCTCCCGCGCACGATCGATGAGGACCAGTGGCAGGCCGCGAACCGCGCGATGTACTGGCTGTGGAGCGAGTACGGCCTCAAGAAAGGCGTGCGGCCGAACAAGAAGGAGCGCGCACCGGGGTCGAAGCCGCGCGTGAACATCGTGGGGCCCTGCTACGGCACCTTCAACATGCCCAGCGATTTGGCCGAAATACGCCGGCTCATCGAAGGGATCGGCTGCGACATCAACATGGTTTTCCCACTCGGAAGCCATCTGGCGGATGTGCCGCGCCTGGTCGATGCGGACGTGACCGTGTGCATGTATCGCGAGTTCGGACGGCAGCTGTGCGAGGGACTCGAGATGCCGTATCTCCAGGCGCCCATCGGGCTCTTCTCGACGACGGCGTTTCTCCGCGCACTCGGCGAGCTCACGGGCGTCGATCCGGAGCCGTTCATCGTGCGCGAGAAGCACACGACGATCAAGCCGCTCTGGGATCTCTGGCGCAGCGTGACGCAGGACTTCTTCGTCACCGCGAGCTTCGCGATCGTGGCGAGCGAGACCTACGTGCGCGGCGTGCGCAACTTTCTCGAGACGGAGCTCGGTCTCCCGTGCACCTTCTCGTTCGCGCGCAAGCCGGGCGTCAAGCCCGACAATGCGGCCGTGCGAGAAGCGGTGCGCGCGACGCCGCCGATGATCCTCTTCGGCAGCTTCAACGAGCGCATGTACCTCGCGGAGTCCGGCGGTCGCGCGACGTACATCCCTGCGTCCTTTCCCGGCGCGATCATCCGCAGACACACGGGCACGCCGTTCATGGGCTACGCGGGCGCGACGTATCTGGTGCAGGAGATCTGCAACGCGCTCTTCGACGCGCTGTTCAACATCATCCCGCTCGGCACGGAGCTCGACAAGGTCGACGCGACGCTCACGCGCGCGACGAAGCAGATGCCGTGGGACGACGACGCGATCGTCGAGCTCGATGCGTTGGTCGAGGCGGAGCCGTTCGTGACGCGCATCTCGGCGGCGAAGCGGCTGCGCGACCGCGCGGAGCGGGAAGCGACGCGCGAGGGCGAAGAGCGTGTGACGATGCAGCGGTTGATGGCATCGCGCGGTGCGCTGGGAGCGATGACCCGTGCGTGACGCGCGCTACGGAACGGAGCCCGCGATGATCTCCGCGACGCGCACGGGAAACTCTTCGTGTGCGATGTGGCCCGCGTTCGGCAGCGTGACGACGGTCGCGTGGGGCAGCAGGCGCGCCACACGCTCTGCGTCGGCGGCCGGCACCCAGCCGTCCTTTGCTCCCACAACGAGCGTGACCGGCGCTTCGATCGATGGCAACGCGCGATTGAGTGCCGTCACATCCCACCCCGCGAACATCTCCATCACGGCGTCCGAGTGCTCGCGCGAACGAGCAAACGCGCGATACAGCTCGTACTGCTGGGGCGAGATCGTTGAGCCGGTCGAGCGCATGAGCGCGGACAACATCCAGTCGCTGTCCGCGACCCTGCTCGCGAGTGCGCCGATGAGCCCCGTGCGCGTGAGCATCCGGATCGCGGGGGCGAGCGCACTCACGATGGCGCCCGGCGCCACGAGCGCTGCGTTGATGCCGACAACCGAGCGCGGCGCGCGCGCGTCGACCGTGGCCATTTGGAGCGCGATCGCGCCGCCGGCCGAGTGGCCGGCGATGACCGCGGGCGTCGATGACTGCGATTCGGGGAGCGCACGCAGCAGCGCATCGAGCGCCGAGGCGATGCCCGCGAGCGACATGTGCGCTGATGTTGGACGCGATGTGAAGCCGTGTCCCGGGAGATCGGGGACGATCACGGTGAAGTGCCGCGCGAGCAGAGGTGCGATGTCGCGCCACGAATGCGATGCGGACCACGAGCCGTGGAGCAGGAGCGCGACAGGTCCGGTGCCGAGGACCTGCACGTGCCATTGCAGATCGGCAGCACGTACGAAACGGCTGGCGTCGGCGTTCGGCCAGCGGCCGCGCAGCAGCTCCCAGCTCGGTGGTGGACTCGCAGGGGAATTCACGCCGGGAAATGTAGTGCACGACGGGCGACGCGATCTCCTCGCGTCGCGTCCCAAGCCGCACGGCTGCGTGTGGCGAATCATTCACACCTGGAGGTGACACATGGCTGATCCAATGGCCAGGATGGGCGCGCCACCCGGACGGAGCTTGTCCGGTCTTTCCGAAGATGAAGCGCGTGGTTTTCACCGCATGTTCATCACGAGCTTTCTCATCTTCGTCGCGATCGCTGCAGTGGCGCATTGGGCCGTCTGGCAGTGGCGTCCGTGGATTCCGGGAGTGAGCGGATATCAGGTCACGGCGGAAGCGCCGGCGACGACGCCCTCGACGACGACCGTCGCAACCACGTCCACGAAATAGGGGAGCAGACATGCATCGCATTTGGATGATCTTCGACCCGCGCCGGACGCTGGTGGCGCTCTTCTCGTTCCTGTTCGTGCTGGCCCTGCTGATCCATTTCATCCTGCTCGGCACCAACAGGTACAACTGGATCGACGCCGGAAATCATCGGGCGTCTGCGGCAGCTGACATGAGCCCGATCCCGCCCGGCAGCAGGTAGTCTGGTCGGAGCACGACACGCATGGATGCGAGCAGATCATTGTCTCGCGTCATCCGCGACTCAGACGTCGGTGCGCCACATGGCGCGCCGCGTTTGAGACCGGACGTTCGTTCGCTTCTTTCTCGATCACAATCGCCGGAGATCGTGCGATGGCCATGTTGAGCTTTGAGCAGAAGTACCGAGTGCGCGGCGGTACGCTCGTGGGTGGAAATCTGTTCGACTTCTGGGTGGGGCCGTTCTATGTCGGCTTCTTCGGCGTCACCGCCGTCTTCTTCGCCGTGCTCGGCACCCTGCTCCTGATCTGGGGCGCCTCGATGGGTCCGACGTGGAACATCTGGCAGATCAACATCGCACCGCCCGATCTGAAATACGGGCTGAGCTTCGCGCCGCTACGTGAGGGCGGTCTCTGGCAGCTCGTCACGATCTGTGCAACCGGGTCGTTCATTTCGTGGCTGCTCCGGCAGGTCGAGATCAGCAGGAAGCTCGGCATGGGCTACCACGTGCCCTTCGCGTATGGCGTGGCGGTGTTCGCCTACGTCACGCTCGTGATCATTCGGCCGATCCTGCTCGGCGCGTGGGGCAACGGGTTTCCCTACGGCATTCTGAGCCACCTCGACTGGGTATCGAACGTCGGATATCAGTACCTGCACTTCCATTACAATCCGGCGCACATGATCGCCATCACCTTCTTCTTCACGTGCACGCTCGCGCTGAGCATGCATGCCTCGCTCATCCTGTCGATGACGAATCCGAAGAAGGGCGAGCCGGTGAAGACGAGCGAGCACGAGAACACGTTCTTCCGCGACCTACTCGGCTACTCGATCGGCGCCGTCGGCATTCATCGCCTGGGCCTCGCGCTCGCGCTCGGCGCCGGCTTCTTCAGCGCGGTCTGCATTGTCATCAGCGGACCGGTGTGGACGAAGGGATGGCCGGAGTGGTGGAACTGGTGGCTCAACCTTCCCATCTGGCGCTGAGCGCGGAGGAACCGAGGATGCTCGAGTACCAGAATCTTTTCAATCGCGTGCAGGTACGTACCGTCGCGCCGGATCCCGGTGTCGAGCTGCAACCGGACACGTGGGTTCGTCAGTGGAAGCCCGAGTTCAAGCACTGGCTCGGGAAGATCGGTGACGCGCAAGTGGGTCCGATCTATCTCGGCGTGACCGGGGTGATGTCGCTGATCTTCGGTTTCTTCGCGATCGAGATCATCGGCCTGAACATGTGGGCGTCGGTGGGATGGAATCCGATCGAATTCATTCGACGACTGCCATGGCTCGCGCTCGAGCCGCCGCCGCCGGCGTACGGGCTGCACATTCCGCCGCTGAATCAGGGCGGGTGGTGGCTGATGGCGGGCTTTTTCCTCACGACGAGCATCATTCTCTGGTGGGTTCGCGTGTACCGCCGCGCACGGGCGCTGGGGCTCGGGACGCATCTCGCATGGGCATTCGCTTCCGCAATCTTCCTTTATCTGTCACTCGGCTTCATACGCCCGGTGTTGATGGGAAGCTGGGGAGAGGCGGTGCCGTTCGGGATCTTCCCGCATCTCGACTGGACTGCGGCGTTCTCGATTCGCTACGGTAATCTGTTTTACAACCCGTTCCACATGCTTTCGATCGCCTTCCTGTACGGATCGACGCTACTGTTCGCGATGCACGGGGCCACGATTCTGGCGACGAGCCGTCTCGGCTCGGATCGCGAGATCGAGCAGATCACGGATCGTGGTACGGGCGCCGAGCGCGCGCAGCTGTTCTGGCGCTGGTGCATGGGGTTCAATGCGACGATGGAGAGCTTGCACCGGTGGTGCTGGTGGTTCGCGTTTCTGACGACGTTCTCCGGGGCCATCGGGATCCTGCTCACCGGCACCGTCGTGGACAACTGGTACCTTTGGGCGGTGAAGCATCATGTGGCTCCGGAGTATCCTGCGACGATCGAGATTTCGCCGGAGAAGCTGAAAGACCTCGGCGGGCAATATCAGGGCGCGCCTCCCGACACTTTCCCGGGGCTTCGCGGACGCATCACGACGCCGACGCCAGCACAGCAGGCGCCGGGCGGCGGAGCACCAGTACCGAAGCGCAACGAACCGTTGAACGCGCCCGCGACAGTCGCGCCGCCGCCGGAGGTCAATCGTCCGCCGGGCGCGCTGAACGTGCCGGCCGGTGCGAGTGACCAGCCTGCGCGAGCACCTGCAGCGAAAGTGGACAGCACCAGGAGATCACCATGAACCGCGCCGCCATCATCGCACTCGTCGCGCTCTCCGCCTGCCAGGGCGGGCGCAAGGAAGCCGTGCAGGTAGGATATCGCGGAACGGGACAGGTGCTCGTGTACGACAAGTCGGTGCTGGAAGCGCAGGGTGCCGCGAACAGGCTACCCCCGCCGATCGCACCGGCTTCGCCGAACTCGCCCGTGGTGAAGTGGCAGAACGTTCAGGTGCTCACGGATGTCAGCGCGAATGAGCTCAATCGCACGATGATCGCAATGACACAGTGGGTCTCGCCGAAGCAGTCATGCGTGTATTGCCACAATCCGGCGAACTTCGGCTCGGATGAGAAGTATCCGAAGGTCGTCGCGCGCCGCATGCTGCAGATGACACGTCACATCAACTCCAATTGGCAGGCCCACGTGCAGGGAACGGGAGTGACGTGCTACACCTGCCATCGCGGCAACAACGTGCCGCCGGTGGGCATCTGGTATTTCACGGATGAGAATCAGTATCTCCGCGCGTTTCTCGACCGACAGGATGTCCGCGTGCAGGCGCAAACGGTCGGGCACACGAATCTCGACAACACGTCCATCCGTCAGGCGACGAATACCTACGCGCTCATGATTCACATGTCGCGGTCGCTGAACGTGACGTGCAATGCGTGTCACGCGAGCCGCTCGTGGACAACCTGGCAGAACGCGCCACCGGCACGCATCACGGCGCTGTACGGAATTCGCATGGTGCGCGACCTGAACACGAACTACCTGCTGTCGATTGCATCGGCGTTTCCGCCGTATCGCCTCGGGCCGCACGGTGACTCACCGAAGCTTCAGTGCTCGACGTGCCACGAGGGGCAGTGGAAACCGCTCAATGGCGCGCAGATGGTGAAGGACTATCCCTCCCTTTGGGGCGCACCGCAGTGGGCGCGCGGCGGGCCGAGCGACACGGGGAGCGTGGGATTCAAGGATCTTCGGAACGCGGACTCCATTCCGGTAGACGGCGGGAAGATCCTCGGACCGCAGAGCGGAATGCCGCGCACGGCTCCGAGTCCACAGCCGGTTCCCGGGATGACGACGGCGCCGAACGGGGCTTCACCGCAGAAATAACGGACCGGTTCACGACGAAGAGAGCGGGGCGCCTATCGGACGCCCCGCTCTCTTTTTGCTAGGACGTTCGCGCCGGCGCGGGAATGAAGTCGCGGTCGGCGCAGGCGAGTATCACGAGCACCGCTCCCGCAACGTGAAGCACGACGGCCGAGGCCCCGATCGACGCGAGCATCCACAGCGATGTCACGGCACCGGCGGCGATCCAGCTGAGAGCGACGTAGCCAAGGGCGAGTGACGTGCGCAACGGGCGGCGCATTCGCCACTCGAGTACCGCGAGAGCACCCGCGAGCATCGCGATCTTGAGCGTCGCCATGAGGCGCAGAAGGCGCGCGAGATCGGCGTCAACGGGTGCGGACGGGTGCGCGACCAGGACGACGGCTGTCGCCGCGATCGCCGATCCGGCTATCAGCGCCACGCGCAACGTCGCACTCCGTGGCGCGGCGCGCGTGCGCGAAATCGTTTCGCCGGCGACCGTCGACAGCATCTGTCCGGGAATGGCGGAGCTCATACGATCAATGTACGGCGACGGCTGCCGGCGAGGGAGCGATGAGCGCAGCGAAATCGGCCTCGTTCGCGGAGCCATAGGCGCGCAGCTCGAGATGATTGCTGGTGGCCGAGTCGTCGAGCGTGAGGCGGCCGTCGGACCACCGCGTGAGGGCGAACGGAACCTCGGGGCCGACGCCGGCGAGCTTCCGCTGCCGCGCGAGCGCCCGCAGCGCACCACGCACGAAGCCGCCGGTGTTGGTGAGCGGCGGGAGCTGCTGCTCATGCTGCACATCGTACACGGCAATGTTGCCGTTTGGCAGATCGCTGAAGACGAGCGAGCGACTCGTGACGATCGACGCCGTTGTCTGCTCGCCCAGCGCCCCCGTGTGGGAGCGGGTGAGGCGCGCGGTCGCGGCCAGTGCGATGACGATCAGGGCCAGCGCGAGCGCGAGGATGAGCGTGAACTTCGGAACGCCGACCCTGCTCGAGGACGGCTCCTCTTCGATGTGGAGGTAGCTCACGCTGCCGCCTCGCTGGTGCTGACGGCGCTCACGAGCTCGCGCTCGTTGCTCGCTGGCAGTGCGGACCCAACCTGCGCGGCGGGTGCGGACGCGGCGATTGCGTCGGACGAGCTCTCCTGCTGCTCGACCGCGGTCGCTGCGTGCAGCTGTGCGAGGAGTGCGCCCTGCAGCACGGCGCCGACGCCTGCGGCGTTCTCGACGCCGCGCATGAGCGGCTGGGGATGGCGCAGATGCCAGGCGCGTGCGTGGGGCCAGAGCACGAGATACGCGACGCGACTGTCGCCCGCGAGCTGGAGCGCGATGTCGCCGCGATCGTGCGCGCGTGGCTTGAGGTTCACGGAGTCGATGATTGCGAGTGGCACGTTGAGCACCACCGGGAGCGCAATGCCGATCTTCATCACTACGCGGCGCTCGGTGATCGCGTACAGGGTGGTGCGCGCCGCGAGCGTAGCGAATACGAACAGGAAGCAGCAGGCAACCACCGCCGAGATGGAGAGCCACATCGCAGCAGTGAGGAAGGTGTGAAGCGGAGCGGGCGACTCGCCAGCGAGGATCGCCGCGAGCGCGACGAGCAGCGCGAAGTAGATGACGACCTTGCGCGCATGAAAGGCGTGGAGCAGAAGCTCCGCGAGAGCCGGCGCTCCCTGCCAGAGCACACGCTCTCCTTCCGGCAGTGGCATCTCGACGCCGCGCAGATAGACGGCGCTCACAACACGGGCCCCATCCGGCCCGGCAGCGCATACAGGTAGCCGCTCGCGTAGTACGCCTGAATCATGTCCTCTTCGCGGAGGGTGACGAGATCTGGGTGCTTCGTCTTCGGAACATCCGCGAACTGGCTTGCGGTGATCGATTTGACGTTGACCTCTCCGCGGCGCGCCTTGATGCGCACGTTCGTCGCGGGGAGCAGCACTCTGCCGTCGCCGGTGATCGCCACCTCGTAGTAGCGCGGCTGCGCTTCGGCGCGATCGACCCACACCTCGGTGATCGTCCCTGCGACCAGCCCATCGGCGGCGATCACGGACATGCCGCGCGGATCGGGATCCTCGGGATTGAGAAAGAATCCTGGAGCGGCGCGCAGGGGTACGATCCGCGCCTCGCCGTGAACCGTGGTGTCGGGCTTGTCGGAGCGTTGCGCGTAGGCGGCGGGTCCCATGCCGCTCAGCATGGGATTGCCCGACGGCTCGAGCGGGGCTCCTGTGGGTGCAGAGAGGATGGTGCGCGTGGGGTTACTCATCGTGGACGCCCTCCGTGTGCGTGGTGCCATCGCGTGAGATGTAGTGCTTCGGCGGCGGGGGTGCGGGCCAGCCCAGGATCGGACCGCGCGAAGATTCCAGTGGATATCCCTCGCGCTTGTCCTCGCGTCGCAGGTAGTAGACGAGCGAGAAGAAGAAGATCCAGAACGCGTACAGTACGATCTGCGCAAAGTCCATGTTGTGAGTGAAGCTCATGTGCGTCCTCCGTGACGGGTGAGAGGTGTCTAGCCTGGCAGATCGGCAAGCCCGAAGCTCACCGCTCTTTTAGCGCGCTGCGCAGCGCCCAATGGTGCGACGAGCGGTCCGAGAGCGATCAAAGTGACGAACAGCAATCCGATCTCGATGTGGTACACGACGCTGTAGGGCACGGAGGGCATGCGCATTCCTTCGCCGAGCCGGCCGTCGCGTGCGAGCGGCGCGAGAACGTCGTAGAGCAGCCCGCTGATGGCGAGCGCCGCGCCTTCCGTCACCGCGAACACCGCTCCCCACGCGCCGAGCGCGATGCCGTGCTGCGTCGCATCGCGGAGATTCATGGCGAAGGTCAGTGTGCCGACGGCAAACAGCCCTTCGCCGAAGCCAATGCACACCGTGCCGAGACGGAAGAGTGCGGGCGAATCGAGCGGCGCCGCGAAGATCACGCCGGACAGGCCAACGGCCCCGATGATCGCGCCGATCGCAGCGAGGCGGATGGAGTCGGCGCCGCGAACGAGCGCGCGCGCCGCGACGCCGAAAGCGACGATCGATCCACCCGAGAAGAGCGCCGTCAGCGCCGTCGTCGCGCCCACGCTCAGGTGCAGGATGCGACCGCCGTACGGTTCGAGCAGCACGTCCTGCATGTTGAACGCGAACGTGCCGATGCCAACCGCTACGAGAAGGCGGATCGCATCGCCGCCCGCGACGAACACCTTCCACGCGTCACGAAAGCGCGGACGCGGCAACGCGAGCGTCTCGCGTGTGACCGGCAAGCGCGCCTCCTGCTTCCAGAGCGAGATCGCATTGAGCACCATCGTCGCGACGGCAGACCCCTGGATGACCTTGATCAGCCGCAGCTGCGAGAAGGGCTGGAGGAGCGCGCCGAATACGAGTGCGCTTACTACAATGCCGAGCAGCATCATGAGGTAGAGCAGCGCGACGACTCGCGGCCGAACCTCCGCCGGCGCGAGATCGTTCGCGAGCGCGAGGCCTGCCGTCTGCGTCGTGTACGCGCCAGCGCCGACGAGCAGAAACGCGAGCGACGCGATCGCGCGCGCGGCGAAGACGGTCCCGTGCGTGTCGCCCGAGAGGAGAATGAGCGCGAAGGGCATGATCGCCAGCCCTCCAAACTGAAGCAGCGAGCCAAACCAGATGTACGGCACGCGACGCCAGCCCAGCACGGAGCGGTGCGTATCCGAGCGAAAGCCGAGGAAAGCGCGGAGTGGTGCGACGAGCAGCGGGATCGACACCATGATCGCGACGAGCGTCGTCGGCACCCCGAGCTCGACGATCATCACGCGGTTGAGCGTGCCGGTGAGCAGTGCCGCGGCGATTCCGACCGCGAACTGAAAGAGCCCGAGGCGAACGATTCGGCCGAATGGCAACTCCGCGGTCGCCGCATCGGCGAACGGGAGCCACCGCGGGTCGAGGTTCGTCCACTGCCTGATCGCAAAGCGCTTGATCCGCCCCGTCTTCTCCATACTCACCACACGGGCACGATACGGGGATCGGCGCGAGGAGCGTTCTGCTGTACCTTCATCACGAAGAGCCGGCCGAGCGTCAGCACGTTCGAGGCGAGCTTCGCAATCGTGGTGAGCTTGCCTCCAATGCCGCCGCGCGCACGCGCTGCGGAGATGTCCGCGGTATTGCGCGCGACCTTGTCGAGGCGGCTCCAGAAGCGCGGATTGTGCACCGGCAGGCTCACCGGAAAGACCTGCTCGCTGATCTCACTCGTGAGCTGGATGACGCGCTTGTCGTAGTCGTCTACGTCGAACCCCAGTGCCTCGTAAAATTCCTTCCGGATGTGATCACGCACGAACATCGTCGCGAACACCGCGAGCAGGAAGAAACGCACCCAGAGCTTGTTGCGCCCCTGGAGCACCTTCGGGTTCGCGCTCATGAGCATCGCGAACGCTTCGCCGTGCCGGAACTCGTCCTTGCACCAGTTCTCGAACCACTTGAAGATCGGATGGAAATACAGCTCGGGATGCTTCTCGAGCTGGCGGTAGATCGTGATGTAGCGCGCGTAGCCGATCTTCTCGGAGAGATACGTCGCGTAGAAGATGAACTTGGGCTGGAAGTACGTGTACTTTTTCGCGCGCGTCAAAAACGAGAGATCCACTGCGACGTTGAAATCCTTGAGCACGTGGTTGATGAAGCCGGCGTGCCGCCCTTCATCGCGGCTCATCACGCCGAACAGCTCGCGCACGTCCGGATTGTTCACGCGCTTCTTGATCTCCGCGTACAGAATGCACCCCGAGAACTCCGCGGTCACCGAGCTCACGAGGAACTCGATGAACCGTTTGCGGAGCGCCGGATCCATCCCGGAGAAGTCCGCATCAAACTCGCTGGTGCGCTTGAAGTGATCCTTGTTCGGGTCCGCGCGAAACTCGGCCACGAGCTCGTCCCACATCCCGCGTACGGAGCTGATGTCCATGCGATCGAGCGCGGCGAAATCGGTGGTGTAGAAGCGCGGGCTGAGCGCAGCGTCCTGCTGCGCCTCGCGCGTGCTCTCGTTGAGCGACGGCGCCGTCCCAAAATCCTCGAGCGCCTCGATGCCCACCGGCAGAGCGGTCTGTGTTGGATACATGGTTTTCTCCTCAGCCTTCGAAGCCGACGTCGTACAGATCCTGGAAGCCGAAGCGCCCGACGAGCTTCGTCCACGCGCGGCGGACTGGGCCAGCGCGATCGACAATGGCCTGCGACTCGAAGGTCCGAACCTCGCCGAACGGGATGCGCGACGGTGTGCGTCGCACGAGAACCGCGTCTCCCGGCTCGACGGCGATTCCCTCCAGCGACACGTGGGCATGGAAGTGGTCGTGCGTTGCCTCGAGATCCACAGTACAGGGCACGGTGGTGCCGCGAATGTCGTCAGTCATCGGTGAATCGCTCCGCCAGAGTAACAGTGTCATCGCTGTCGCCGCGGACGAGCTCCGCTCCCTGCGACGTGTAGAATCCGCTCGAGACGCGTCTCGTGCGTCCGAGCCGCCATCCGTTATCCTCGAAGCGCTTCGCACCCGCGTGCAGCGTCCGCTCCGACACCGGCACGATCGCCGGGGAGCGCGAACCGCGCGGCAGGAGCCGACCCGCCGCGTGCATCACACGCAGCGCCGGCGTGCTCGGTGCCACCGTCCAGAGCACGGAGCGCCGCGTACGCGCGCACAGGACATCGAGCGCCGCGAACATTTGTGCGGGGGTGTAGTGAATGAGCGAGTCCATCGCCACGACATGATCGAACTCGCCGAGCGCGGTGTCGAGCATGTCACCGGCGTGGAAGGACAGACGGCCGCCGAGCGCATGCGGCGCGCGCTGGGCCGCCACCGAGACGAGTGATGGCGCGATGTCGACCGCCACGACGCTGGCCCCGCGCGTCGCGAGCTCCACCGCCATCGCGCCGGTGCCGCACCCGGCATCGAGAATGCGAAGTCCCGAGAGGTCGCCCGGCAGCCAGCGCAGCAGCATCGATCGCATCCGGTCTCGACCCGCGCGCACGGTGCGGCGAATGCGGCTCACCGGCGCGTCGCTGGTGAGCTGCGCCCACGCCGCCGCGGCGGTGTGGTCGAAGTACTCCGCAATCCGCTCGCGCTGCGCGTCGTACGTCGAGCGCCCGGTTGCCACGCGCATCAGTCGAAGCCCAGCAGGTCGAAGATGTCGCGGTCCTTCATCGGAGCCACGAGCAGCTGCGGCACATCGCCGAGCATCGAGGATGCGAGACTCGTGTACTCCGCGCGCACCATCTCGATCTCCTCGGTTGCCTCCATCTCGAACAGCGTCGATTTCTTCAACCGGCTGCGGCGAATGACATCGAGATCGGGGAAATGCGCGCGCAGCGAGAGCCCGACGCGATTGTTGTACTTGTCGATCTCGTCGGTGTCCTTGCTGCGATTCGCGATCACGCCGCCGAGCCGGACGCGATAGTTCTTGGACTTGGCCTGAATCGCCGCGACGATACGATTCATCGCGAAGATCGAGTCGAAGTCGTTGGCCGTGACGATGAGCGCATAGTCCGAGTGCTGCAGCGGCGCGGCGAAACCTCCGCACACGACGTCGCCGAGCACGTCGAAGATCACGACGTCCGTGTCCTCCAGCAAATGATGCTCGTTGAGCAGCTTCACCGTCTGCCCCACGACGTAGCCGCCACACCCGGTGCCCGCAGGCGGCCCTCCCGCCTCCACGCACATCACTCCCTCGTATCCCTCGAACACGAAGTCCTCGGGACGAAGCTCCTCGGCGTGAAAGTCGACGCCCTCCAGCGCATCGATGACCGTCGGCACCATCCGCTTCGTGAGCGTGAAGGTGGAGTCGTGCTTCGGATCGCATCCGATCTGCAGCACGCGCTTGCCGAGCTTGGCGAAGGCAACAGAGAGATTCGACGAGGTCGTCGACTTTCCGATCCCGCCCTTGCCGTACACGGCGAGCGTGAGTGCGCCCGGAATCTTTTGCGCGGGATCGCGCGGATCGATGTGCACCTGCACGCTGCCATCACCATCGCCCGCGATGGGAAGCACTCTGTTCGGTCGGATCGCTGTCGTCACGCGTACACCCCCTCAATTCGGTCTTCGAGCTCAGCGCTTGCGGAGCGCAGCGCATCCAGTGTGTTGTCGTCCGGCTGCCAATAGCCGCGGTCGTGCGCTTCGAGTAGCCGTCCGGTCATCTGCAGCGCGGCGTGCGGGTTGAGCGCTGCAAGCCGCTCGCGCATGGCATCATCGGTCACGAAGGTGGAGGCGACGTCCCGATAGACCCACTGCGGAACGGCGCCAGTCGTGGCCGACCAGCCAACGGTGTTCGTCACCCGCGAGGAGATCGCACGCACGCCCTCGAATCCCGACCTCAACATCCCCTCGTACCAGCGTGGGTTGAGAAGCCGAGTGCGCGACTCGAACGCGACCTGCTCCTCGAGCGTGCGCACGCGTCCCTCGGCGCCGGTCTGATCGCCCATGTACACCGGCGCCGTGCGGCCGCGCGCGGATTGCACTGCGCGGCTCAACCCCCCGAGCGAATCGAAGTACTGATCGACGTCCGTGGCTCCGAGCTCGATCGAGTCGAGCATCTGGTAGCTCAGCTCCACACCCGCGAGCGCGCGCGCGAACATCTCGGGCTGCGCAGTCGCGCGCGCGGCGCGGCCATAGGCGAATCCCTTGCGACGCGCGAACGCCGCGCCGAGCTCCGCCTCGCTCGTCCAGCTGCCCGAGTCGACGAGGAGATTGACGTTCGCGCCGTACGCGCCATCGGCGTTGCTGAACACGCGGAGCGCCGCCGTCTCGGGATCGCAGCCAAGGGCGGCCTGGCTCGCGAGCGCGTGCGCGCGAATGGGATTCTCCGCCAGCGGCTCGTCCGCCTGTGCGCAGAGGAACGCAGCCTCCGCGAGCAGCTTGATCTGCAGCGGGAAGAGATCGCGGAAGACACCCGACAATGTGATCACGACGTCGACGCGCGGGCGCTGCAGCTCCGCGAGCGGGATCAGGCGCGCGCCGCACATGCGTCCGAGGCCATCGAAGCGCGGCTCCGCGCCGAGCAGCGCGAGCGCCTGCGCGATGGCGCCGCCCTCGGACTTCATGTTGTCGGTGCCCCAGAGTACGAGCGCGACGGTCTCGGGGGTCGAGCCCACCTCCGCGCGATGCCGCGCGAGCAACCGCTCGGCCTGCGCGCGGCCTTCGCGCATCGCTGCCGCGCTGGGCACGCGGTACGGATCAAAGCCGTAGATGTTGCGACCGGTGGGCAGCACGTCCTGGTTTCGCAGCACATCCGCGCCCACCGTCGGCGCGATGAAGCGGCCGTCGAGTGCGCGCAGCAGTCCGTCCGTCTCGTGGTCCTCGCGCAGCAGGGCATCGATACGCCGGAGATGTGCGACGAGCGCCGCGGCAGCTTCGGGAACGCGATCCACGTGATCGATCACCCAATCGCGCACCGCATCGCGTGCGGCGGCATCCGTCGCATCGTCGAGCACCTGCGCGAGCGAGGGAAGGTTGAGATCCGCGCGAGCATCGCGAGCCATGGCGGCGAGCAGCGAGATGCGCTGCCCAACGGACAGCTCGCGGCCGACGCAGTGCATGCCATCCGGGATGAGCGCGTACTCGAGCTCGAGAAGCTTTGCGCGGAGCTCCTCCACGCGCACCGCGGCATCGTCGTTCCAGGAGGGCTCGAGCGCCACGAGGTCGAGCTCCGCCGCCTGTCGCTGTGCCGTCTCGAGGAGCGAGTGGTACTCGGCGGATCGCGCCGAAGCATCCGTGGCGCGCAGGCGGTCGAGCGTCGCCTTGAGCTCGAGGAGGCCGCGATAGAGCCCGGCGTTCGTTACGGGCGGCGTGAGATACGACACGAGCGTCGCCGCGCCGCGCCGTTTCGCGAGCGTCCCCTCCGACGGATTGTTCGACGCGTAGAGATAGACATTTGGCAGCGCGCCGATCAGCCGGTCGGGCCAGCAGGTCGCATCGAGTCCGGCCTGCTTGCCCGGCATGAATTCCAGCGCACCGTGCGTACCGAAGTGCAGCACGACGTCCGCACCGAAGTCCTCGCGAATCCAGCGATAGAAGGCGGAGAACGCGTGCGTTGGTGCGAATCCCTTCTCGAAGAGGAGGCGCATTGGATCGCCTTCGTATCCGAAGGCGGGTTGCACGCCGACGAAGACGTTACCGAAGCGCTCACCCATCACGAAGATCGACGCGCCGTCCGAGAGCTGCTTGCCGGGTGCGGGCCCCCACACCTTCTCGAGCTCCGCGAGATGCGGTTCGCGCCGCACGTGGTCGGCCGCGCTCACACGCGCGTGCACGTTCGCGATCGTTCCCGTGCGATCCGTGTTTCCTTCGACGATGGCCTTGCGCAGCTCTTCGGGATCCTCCGGCGCCGCCACCGCGTAGCCAGCCTCGCGCATGGCGCGGAGCGTGTGCGCCAGCGAAGCGAAGACATCGAGATACGCTGCCGTTCCGACGTTCCCCGTGTTGGGGGGGAAGCCGAAGAGCACGATCGCGACCTTTCGGCTCGCGCGCTCCCCGCTCCTGAGCGCGACGAGCTTCTCGACGCGATCGGCGAGTCGCGAAACGCGTTCGGCGATCGGAGCCGTCTCCGCTCCCGACGTTCCTCGGGCGGAGCTCGACTTGCCGGCGACCACGATCGGATTCGTCGCGCCTTCCAGCTCGGGAATGGCGATCTGCAGCGTTGCCTGCAGGGCGTTGAGCCCGCGCGGATCGAGCTGCCACTCCTCCGTGCTCTGGAACTCGAGCGACTGAGCAACGATGTACGGAACGTCCAGCGACGCCAGCACCGATCGCGCTGCAGGTGCATCGCTGTAGGCGGGTCCGCCCACGAGCGAGAAGCCTGTCAGCGACACGACGGCGCTCACCACGGCACGGCCATTCGAATCGCGAAAGTACGCGTCGATGGCCGGGCGGTTATCGAGCGCGGAGGCGAACGCGGGAACAGTCGCGAGCCCGCGCGATTCGAGCGCGCGAATGACGGCGTCATAGTGGGCTGTGTTCCCAGCCAGGACGTACGAGCGCATTAGGAGCAGCCCCACCCTCGGACGTCCGCCCGGTGCCAGCGCGTTCGCGGACTCTGCGACGCGCGCCGGAAGGTCGGGATGGTAGACGCCGACTTCTGGATACGACGCGGGCGGCTGCACCTCGCGCATCTCGCCGCGAACTGCTCGCGAGTACCGCGAGGTGAAGTAGCGCACCAGGTTGGCGATGTTGTCAGGCGACCCCGCCAGCCAGTACTGCAGCATTACATAGTAGGCGCGTACGTCCTGCGCTTTGCCGGGCACGTATTTCAGCAGTTTCGGCACACGCCGCAGCGCCCGCATCTGCCGCTCTCCGGAGCTGCCATCGGTGCGCTTGCCGCCCATCATGCGCCGCATGAGCGAGAGCGGCGACCACGCGCTCGTCTCGCTTCCGCCGCCCATGCTGAAGTCGCCCATGCGCGTGCACCGCATGAGCTCCGGTGCGCACAGCGCGACCATCACGGCGTCGCAGGCATCGGTGCGCGCCGCGAGCGCGTCGCCAATCGCCTGCACCTGCTCCTCCATGAAGAGCTGTGTAACGACGATGAGATCTGCGGTTGCGATGTCGCGGCGGCACGATTCGATGAGGGTCGCGTCGCGCATCCAGTCGGCTGCGACGTGGAGCGTCACCTCCACCCGCGGGGACTCGCGCGCGAGCTGTTCCGCCGCGCGCGCTGCCGCGCCGGCGAGATGCGCGTCGAGCGTCACGATCACGAAGCGGATCGGAGCGGCGGAGCTGCGCGCTTTCGTCATCGCGCGAAATGCGCCTTCGCGTCGTACAGCGTGTCGATGGTGATCTCGTTCATGCCACGCTCGCTCGCAAAGCGCTCCGTGTTCCTGCGGGCCTTGCCGCGCACGAAAAATGGAATCTTTCCGAGCTCGCGTTCGGCATCTCCCGTCCACGCCACGCTTCCGTCGTTCGCCTTTGTCGCTATCGCGATGCGGGGCGAGTCATCGAGCTCTGGCGCCTTCGTGCTCGCGACCGACTCCTGCAGGTGTGAGCGCGTACCGTCGGCAAACTCGAAGTCCTCCCGAAACATCGTGAGCAGGTGCTCCTCGAGTCCCATCATCAGCGGATGCACCCAGGTGTCGAAGATCACGTTCGCGCCTTCCGCACCCATCTGCGGTGCGTATCGCGCCGGCGCATCCTGCACGTGAAATGGAGCCGAGATCACCGCGCAGGGAATGCCGAGCCGCTTCGCGATGTGCCGCTCCATCTGCGTGCCGAGCAGAAGCTCCGGCGCGAGCTCGGCGACCTTTGCCTCGACCTCGAGATAGTCGTCGGAGATGAGCGCGTCGACGCCGAGTCTCGCGGCTTCGGCGCGCACCTCGCGCGCATGCTCTCGTGCGTACGTCCCGATACCCACCACCGTGAAGCCCAGCTCCTCCGTCGCCATGCGCGCCGCGGCGATCGCGTGCGACGCATCGCCGAAGACGAAGACGCGTTTTCCCGTGAGATACGTGGAATCGACGGAACGCGAGTACCACGGCAGCCGCGAGCGCACGATCGTCTCGGCGCCGCCCAGCGCCGCGAGGTCGATGTTCGCCAGCGCCGCGACCTCGGTGACGAAGTCGCGCGTTGCCTGCACTCCAATGGGCACCGTCTTCACGGACGGCTGTCCGCAGTTGCGCTCGAGCCAGGTCGCCGCGGTCTGCGCGATCTCGGGATAGAGCACGACGTTGAAGTCGGCGTCGCCGAGTCGCGCGATGTCCGCGACGCTCGCGCCGAGCGGCGCCGCCACGTTGATCTCCACGCCGATCGACGTGAGCAGGCGGCCGATCTCGATCACATCGTCGCGGTTGTGAAAGCCGAGCGCCGTGGCGCCGAGCAGGTTGCAGCTCGGGCGCGCGCGCAGCTGTCGAGGTGTCCGCGCGCCAGCGCCTCGCGGCGGGCAGAGCGCGCGCACGATCTGATAGAAGGTCTCGCTCGCCCCCCAGTTCTCCTTGCGCTGATAGGCGGGGAGCTCGAGCGCAATCACCGGAATCGGCAACATGAGAGACTTTGCGAGCCCGCCGGGATCATCCTGGATGAGCTCCGCGGTGCACGATGCACCGACGAGGAGCGCGTCGGGGCGAAAGCGCTCGTACGCCTCGCGTGCCGAGCGCTTGAAGAGGTCGGCGGTGTCGCCGCCGAGGTCGCGCGCCTGGAACGTGGTGTACGTGACGGGGGGGCGCTCCTCGCGCCGCTCGATCATGGTGAAGAGAAGATCGGCGTACGTGTCTCCCTGCGGCGCGTGCAGCACGTAGTGCACGCCGCGCATCGACGTAGCGATGCGCATGGCGCCGACGTGGGGCGGCCCTTCGTAGGTCCACACGCTGAGCTTCATACGGCGAGCCTGGAGCGCCGGTCGAGCGGACGTGCGAAAAGCTCCGCGAGATCTCCGGCCTGTTCGTAGCCATGGACCGGCGAGAACACGAGCTCGATCGACCACTTCGTCATCATCCCTTCGGCTTCGAGCGGATTCGCGAGGCCGAGGCCGCAGACGACGAGGTCGGGGCGTGCATCGCGGCAGCGGTCGAGCTGCGCCTCTAGATCCTGCCCTTCGCTGAGCGTAGCCGCCGGCGCGATGCGCTCGAGTGTCGCGAGATCATCGCTGACGACCTGGCGGTCGAGATACGGGGTTCCGACCTCGACGAGCGACGCACCCAACTCCTGTGCGAGAAAGCGGGCGAGCGGGATCTCGAGCTGCGAGTCGGGGAAAAAGAAGACACGCCGTCCAGCAAGCGCTTGCCGATACCGGGCGAGCGCTGCGCGGGCGCGGCGTGCCGGGAGCTCCGTCACCATCGCGACCCGATCTTCGTTGACGCCGAACGCTCGCGCCGCCGCACCGAGCCATGCAGTGGTCCCTTCCACGCCGAAGGGGAAGGGTGCGGGCAGGTGCGTAGCGCCGCGCTTGAGCAGCGCGCGCAGCGTCTCGCCGAGGAAGGGCTGCGCGAGCAGTATCTGCGTACCCGCGCCGATGGGCGGGAGCGACGCCGATTCGCGAGGAGGAAAAAAGCGCACGGGCGCGATTCCCAATCCCTCGAGCAGACGTGCGAGCTGACCCTCGACGACATCCGGGAGCGCGCCGACGACGAGCAGCGAGCGCTCTTCGGGCGGGGCGGGCGGAAGCTCGCGCACCATGGAGACGAGACACGCGTCCTCGCCTTGAGTGAACGTCGTCTCGATTCCGCTGCCGGAGTAGTTGAGCACGCGCACGCGCGGTGCGTAGCTGCGGCTGAGCCTCGCAGCCGCGCGCGAGAGATCGAGCTTGATCACCTCGGACGGGCACGAGCCCACGAGGAAGAGCGTACGGATGTCCGGGCGCCGCGCGAGCAGCTGCGACACGACGCGATCGAGCTCGTCGTTGCAGTCGGCGAGCCCGGCGAGATCGCGCTCATCGAGAATGGCCGTCGCGAAGCGCGGCTCCGCGAAGATCATCACACCGGCCGCGGACTGGATGAGATGCGCGCAGGTCCGCGAGCCCACGACGAGAAAGAACGCGTCCTGCATTTTGCGGTGCAGCCACACGATGCCGGTGAGCCCGCAGAACACCTCGCGCTGCCCGCGCTCGCGCAGCACAGGAAGCGGTCGCTCGCGGCAGGGCTGCGCAGTCGCGCTCATGCGGCCACCTCTCCGCCGAGCGCCGCGCCACTCTGCATCTGCCGCCGCGCTGCGCGCAGCTTCAGCACGAACTGCGTGGCGTTGATCGCGTAGCTGGCGTACGCGGCAAGCGCGATCGTGAAGCGCTCCGCCGGCGTGAGCAGTCCGAAAACGAGCGTGATGAGATAGGCGGTGTGCAGGGCGATCACAGCCATGCTCACTATATCTTCCCAGAAGAATGCTGGCGCGAAGAGGTATTTGCCGAAGACGTCGTGCTCCCAGAGCGCGCCAGTCACCATGATGGCGTAGAGCGCGATCGTCTTGGCGACCACGGAGGCATTCGCGGCGAAGATGCCGGCACCGGTGACGAGATAGCGCGTGACCAGCACCAGGCTCACGGCGAAGATCAGGAACTGGACGGGCGCGAGAATTCCCTGTACGATGGTCCAGCCAGAGCGGTCGCGCCGCTCGCGTTCCTCTCGCGTGTAGAGCGCGAGTGGCGTCCGTGCTTCCTGTGTCTTGCGTCCTCGAGCTGCAGATCGCATCGACCCTCCCAAGCGACTTGATACGGGAGCCTGACCTCGGCGCCACGAGGATATGCGACGCGCTTACGAGTGTCAAGTAAGCCTGACGTTCCAAAAAGTTGACAATTTGAAAGCGATTTGCAATACTCCTCCCGCACGGCGTGTCCAGCTCGGCGACTGCGATGGATTCGGTAGCTCTGGAGGTGTGCGTGGGAGAGTTGCAGCGGGGTTCGAGCGAGTCGAATCATCGATTCGGTGACATGACGTTTGCGCCGGTCGCTGGCCGGGCGACCGAGAGCCGGGCTACCATGGTGCCCAGTGCTCAGCCGCGCGTCGGGGAGGCGAGCCCCGCCTCGTCGGCCGATGCCCGGATGGTGTCGGATGCTCAGCTTCAGCACTTCGTCCAGCTGGTTCTGGGCCCCGACGAGTCGAACGTCGCGTCCTACGTCACCACGCTGCAGTCGCAGGGGCTGACGGTGGAAGCGATCTACCTCGATCTGCTGGCACCTACCGCGCGCGTGCTCGGCGAGATGTGGAGCGACGATGCGTGCGAGTTCGCGGACGTGACGATCGGAGTAGGGCGGCTGCAGGTCGTCCTGCGCTCGCTCAGCCAGCTCTTCGTTCGGGACAGCGCGCAATCGGAGCTGACGGGTCGGGTGTTACTCGCGTGCCTGCCGGGCGAGCAGCATTCGCTCGGGCTCTTCATGGTCGCGGAATTCTTCGTTCGGGACGGTTGGGGTGTACACGTCGGCCCTCCGATGGCCGAGGCGGAGCTGATGGCCGAATTGAGCGGCGCGTGGTACGATGTGGTAGGTTTTTCCGTCTCCTGTGACAGCCGTATCGATCACCTGAAACGGGAAATTCGGCGCGTTCGCAGGGCGTCGAAGAACAGGAATGTCCGCATTCTGGTGGGCGGCCGCGCGTTCAATGATGACGCCGCTCTGCTCGGCCGCGTGGGTGCGGACGCGACGGCCGCGAGTGCGGCGTCGGCGCCTGCGCGGGCGCGCGAGGTACTGTCGTGGTGATGAGTGCGGGCATGGTGCCAGCGGGCTCGTCGGGCGTCGTTGAAATACTGAGGCGCGTTCCGGTGTCGCGAACGATCGAGGACAGATGAAAGGGTCAGCCAAGGTCCTGAGCACGAGCAGTCTTCCGGTGAACGGCATCGATCGCGACGCAGCCGTCGCGTTGATCGCCGCGGGCGGGGATATAGCGCTGGTCGTCGACGGGGCGGGGATCGTGTGCGACGTCGCTGGGAACGACGGCGGCGAGCCGGGCGAGTCCGAATCGCGCGAATGGCTCGGCCGGCCGTGGGTGGAGACGGTGACTCCGGAATCGCGCAGCAAGATCGAGGCGATGCTGCGAGACGCGTCGACGACCGGTGTATCGCGAAAGCGGCAGGTCAATCATCCGACCGCGGCGGGCCCCGATCTCCCCGTCTCGTACACCGCCGTGCGACTCGACGGCGGGCTCGTCGTCGCGGTGGGACGCGACATGCGCCCGATCGCCTCGCTGCAACAGCGGCTCGTGGAAACCCAGCAGGCGCTCGAGCGCGACTACTGGCGCCTGCGCCACGTCGAAACGCGCTACCGTCTGCTCTTCCAGGTGTCGGCCGAGGCGATTCTCGTGGTCGACGCGGCGACGCGTCGCATCGTGGACGCGAACGACGCCGCGGGGCGTCTCTTCGACAAGACGCCGGAGAAGCTCAACGGCCGCACTTTTCCGATTGGGATCGACGGGTCGTCGGAGCCCGTGCTGGAAGAGGCGCTTGCGAATGCGCGGAGCGTGGGCCGCTCGGGCGCGATCGAGGTGCGTCTGGCGGGGAACGGCCCGCCGGTCGATGTCTCGATCTCGTGCTTCCGGCAGGATGCGGTTTCGCTCTTCCTCGTGCGCTTTGGAACCGCTGCGGGCGGAACGCAGCAGGATGGCGCGATGGGCGGCGAGGTGGTCGAGCTTCTCGCCAATGCGCCGGACGCGTTCGTGATCACGGATGTGGAAGGGCGTGTCATGTCGACGAATCGTGCCTTCCTCGACGTCGTGCAGCTCTCGGGCGAACGGCAGGCGCATGGGCGGCTGATCAGCGACTGGATCGGCCGGCCGGGCGCGGATCTCTCGGTCTTCCTCGCGATGCTGCGCAAGCATGGCGTCGTGCGCCGAATGGATACGGCGGTGCGCGGGGAGCAGGGTGGAACGACGGAGGTCGAGGTCTCCGTCACCGCGGCGCACGACGCCGAGCAGCCGTGCCTGGGCTTCATCCTCCGCGACATCGGGCGCCGGCTGGCGCACGGACCGCAGGGCGCGCGCGATCTCACGCGTGCGGTGGAGGAGCTCACGTCACTCGTTGGGCGCACGTCGCTGCGCGACCTGCTCCGCGACACGACGGATCTCGTGGAGCGCCATTTCATCGAAGCAGCGCTCGAGCTCACGGACAACAACCGCACGGCGGCATCCGAGGTACTGGGGCTGAGCCGCCAGAGTCTCTACGTGAAGCTGCGCCGTCATGGATTGGCGTCCGGCGGCGACACCGAGGGCCGGAGAGCGAGCTAGAAAAAAATCGCAAGGAAATGGGGCCACCCTCTTGACGTACGCCAGTGTCAACTTTAATTGACGCCTATGAATGTCGCGACAACGTTACAGTCGACTGACAGTTCCTTACGACGCACGCCGGCTCCTGCCGTCGTGCTCGAGCTGCTCAAGCCCGTTACCTGGTTTCCGCCCATGTGGGCGTTCGCCTGCGGCGCCATCTCGAGCGGCGCCATCATCGGCGAGCACCGCATCGCGTTCGCGACCGGGATCGTGCTCACCGGCCCGCTCGTCTGCGCGGCCTCGCAAGCAATCAACGACTGGTACGATCGGCACGTCGATGCCATCAACGAGCCCGATCGCCCCATCCCATCGGGGCGCGTGCCCGGCATGTGGGGACTCGTCATCGCCGTCGCATGGTCGCTCCTCTCGCTCGCCGTCGGCGCGACGCTTGGCATACGCGGCGTGCTCGCCGCGATCATCGCGATCGTGCTCGCGTGGGCGTACAGTGCCCCGCCGCTTCGTCTCAAGCGCAACGGCTGGTACGGCAATCTCGCCGTCGGACTCTCGTACGAAGGACTCGCATGGATCGCCGGCGCCGCGCTCATGCTCGCGCCCGCGCTCCCGTCCTGGCGCGTCGCCGCGGTCGCGCTGATGTACAGCATCGGCGCACACGGCATCATGACGCTCAACGACTTCAAGTCGATCGAGGGCGATCGCGTGTCCGGAGTGCGCTCGCTCCCCGTGCAGCTCGGCGCAAAACGCGCGGGACTCGTCGCATGCGCCATGATGCTCGTCCCGCAGGTCGTCGTCGTCGCGCTGCTGTGGCGCTGGTCGTACTCGTGGCAGGCCGCGGCCGTCACGGTTCTCGCGCTCGTGCAGATCCCGCTCATGCGCCGGCTGCTGCAGTCTCCGAAAGCGCGTGCCCCGTGGTACAACCAGACAGGGGTCACGCTCTACGTCTCTGGAATGATGCTGAGCGCGTTCGCGCTCCGGGCGGTGGCGCGATGAGCGACCTCGCCGCAACGATGGAAGCGTTCGATGTGGTTGTCGTGGGCGGCGGACCCGCGGGCGCAACGGCCGCTCACGAGTCCGCACGCCGCGGCCGCCGCACGCTGCTCCTCGATCGCGATGGACGCGTCAAGCCGTGCGGCGGCGCCATCCCGCCGCAGCTCATTCGCGACTTCGACATCCCCGAGTCGCTCCTCGTCGCGCAGATCAGCTCCGCGCGCATGGTCGCACCGAGCGGAAAGCACGTCGACATTCCGGTAGGAAACGGCTTCGTGGGAATGGTCGACCGCGACATGTTCGACGAATGGCTGCGTGCGCGCGCCGTTGATGCAGGAGCCGAGCGCAGGACGGGGTTGTTCCAGCGCATCGACCGCGCCGACGACGGAAGCGCGGTTGTGCGCTACCTCGCAGGCTCATCACGCTCCGGCGCGCCTGTCGCCGTGCGCGCGCGCATGGTCATCGGCGCGGACGGTGCGCTCTCGGCCGTTGCCCGCCAGGCGATTCCCGGTGCCGAGCGCGCGAAGCACGTGTTCGCGTATCACGAGATCGTGCGCTCGCCCACCGACGCGGCCGCGACCAACGGCGGATTCGATGGCACTCGCTGCGATGTGTACTACCAGGGCGCGCTCTCGCCGGACTTCTACGCGTGGATCTTTCCGCACGGCGAGACCACGAGCGTCGGCACGGGGAGCCTGCAGCAGGGCTTCGGGCTGCGCGCCGCGGTGGCGCAGCTGCGTGCCGACACGCACCTCGATGAAGTGAAGACGCTGCGCCGCGAGGGCGCGCCTATTCCGCTCGCGCCACTCCCGCGCTGGGACAACGGACGCGACGTCGTGATCGCAGGCGATGCGGCAGGCGTCGTCGCGCCGGCCTCGGGGGAAGGGATCTTCTACGCGATGACCGGCGGACGCTATGCGGCCGAGGCTGTGGATGCGGCGCTCGGCGCTCGGAGCGCTCGCGCGTGCGCGCGCGAGCTCGCGCGCTATCGCCGCCGCTACATGCGCGAGCACGGCAAGGTCTTCCGCATCCTCGGCATCATGCAGCGCTTCTGGTATGCGAGCGACGGACGTCGCGAGCGTTTTGTCGCGATCTGCCGCGATGTCGACGTGCAGCGGCTCACCTTCGATGCGTACATGCAGAAGAAGCTCGTACGCGCGAAGCCCATCGCGCACATGCGCATCTTCTTTAAGAACATCGCGCATCTCGCCGGAGTGGCGCGCGCATGAGGAGCAGCGACTGATGCGCTTCGGCGGACTCACGGTCACATCTCTCGTTGTGGCAACGGTGGCCATCATCCTGACGGGCGGTGCCGGCGCTGCGATTACCACCATCGGGCCGTGGTACTGGGGGCTGCGCAAGCCCTCGTGGAATCCGCCGGAATGGGCGTTCGGCCCGGCCTGGACGACGATCTATGCCTTCACCGCCAGCGCGGCCGTGATTGCGTGGAACAGTGCAAGTGCCACGACTGCCGAGCGCGTCCGGCTGCTCTCGGCGCTGGCGCTCAACATTCTGCTCAACATCGCGTGGAGCGCGCTCTTCTTCCGATTTCGCCGCCCGGATTGGGCGCTGATCGAGGTGGCCGCGCTCTGGCTCTCGATTCTCGCCCTGGTCCTGGTCGCGCGTCCGATGTCGCGCGCGGCGTCGTGGTTGTTCGTGCCGTATCTCGCATGGGTGTCGTTCGCCTCGGTGCTCAATCAGCGGATCGTCGCGCTGAATCGCCCGTTCCCCCACAGCTGACGCATGCTCATCTCCCTGGCCGTCGATTACCACGCCGCGGACGTCTCGACACGCGAGCGATTTCACATCCCGCAGGAGCATCATCCGCGACTGTACGAGCGGCTGAGCGCAGATGGCGTGAGTGAGCTCGCGATGCTCGCGACGTGCAACCGCACCGAGCTGTATGCCTGGTGCCCCACCGCGCACCCCGCCGAAGCCGACGTGCACTATCACCGGCTCGCGAAGCGGTGGGCGAGCACGGAATCGGCAGCGGAGTCGCTGCTCGGCGTCGCGTCGAGGCGAACGCATCTCGAGGTTGCGCGTCATGCCATTCGCGTGGCGGTCGGCCTCGAATCGCAGATACTCGGCGACGGGCAGATCCTCGGGCAGTTTCGCTCGGCATATCAGGCGGCGTCGGAGGCGAGTGGCATAGGCAACGTGCTGCACCGGCTGTTCGAGACCGCGCTGCGTGCGGGAAAGCGCGCGCACGCGGAAACCGGGTTGGGGAGTGGGCGGAACTCGGTTGGCGCGCAGGCCGCGGCACTCGCGGCGCGCAGGTTCGGCACGCTGACGCACACGCGCATCGTCGTCGTCGGCTGCGGCAAGACCGGTGAGCGTGTCGCGCGACAGCTCGTAAAGCATGGGGCGCGCGATCTCGTGCTGATGAATCGCACGAAGGAGCGGGCCGATCTGCTCGCGAGCGAGCTCGGTGCGCGCAGTGCGCCGCTGGAGACCGTGCACGCGGAGATCGCGATGGCGGACATCGCGATCGTCGCGACGGGTGCGGAAGGAGTGCTGGTCGAGGCATTCGCGCTGGCGCGCGCACGCGTGAACTGCGCGACGTCGACCTATCAGCTGCTCATCATCGATCTCGCCATGCCGCGCAACGTCGAGGCGAGCGCCGCGTCACTCGCGGGACTCACGCTGGTGGATCTCGATGCGATGCGCCCGGACGTATCGGCCACGGAGCAGCAGCGCCGCGCGTCGATTCCGGCAGCCGAGGCGATCGTCGATGAGGAGCTGCACGGCTTCACGGAGTGGCTGGCGATCGCGGCGGCGCGCGAGGCGATTCGTCCGCTTCGAGAGGCGCTGGCGGATGTGTGCAGGCGCGAGGTGGCGTACGCCGCAGGCGAAGAGGTTGCCGCGCGCGTAACCGAGCGAATCGTATCGAAGGTATTGGCGATGCCGATGGCTGCGGCGCGAGGAGCGTCGGCGCGCGGCGAGCCGTTGTCCGTCATGACACAGGCCATGCAGGCGCTGTTCGCCCGCCCCATGCTGTCGCTCTCGGCTGCAGACGGTCCGGCTCGCGCCGTTGCCAACACAGACTGAGGAGGAGCGATGACGCTAGCGCCAATCTTTCGAGACACGACCGCCGAGATTACGCCGACGCGGTCCACGATCGTGAACGACCGGTTGCTACGCGCCTGTCGTCGCTTGCCGGTGGACCGTCCACCCGTGTGGATGATGCGCCAGGCGGGTCGCTATCTGCCGGAGTACCGCGCCGTGCGCGCGCGCTCCGACTTTCTCGGCATGGTGCGCACGCCGGATCTCGCGGCCGAGGTGACGATTCAGCCCGTCGAGCTGATGAACGTGGATGCGGCGATCATCTTCAGCGACATCCTCATCGTGCCGAATGCGATGGGAATGCCGCTGACGGTCGAGGAAGGTGTAGGGCCGCGTTTTCCGGAGCCGCTGCGATCGGCGACCGACCTCGGGCGCCTGCGCGAGATCGAGCCGGAGGAGGATCTGGCGTACACGCTGGACGCGATCCGGCTCGTGCGGCGTGAGCTGCACGGACGGGTGCCGGTGATCGGATTCGCCGGCGCGCCGTGGACGCTCGCAGCCTACATGCTCGAGGGCGGCGGCTCGGCCAGCTTTTCGGTCGCCAAGCGCGCAATGCACGCGGAACCCGCGTTCCTGCACGCGCTGCTCGACAAGCTCGCACGCGCGGTGGGTGTCTTCCTGTGCGCGCAGGTGAGAGCTGGTGCGCAGATGATTCAGCTCTTCGATTCGTGGGCGGGAGCGCTCTCGCCGGCCGACTATCGCACGTTCGCACTTCCGGCGCTTGCGCGAGCGGCGGCGATCGCGCGCACGTCGGGCGCGCCGCTCGTCGTGTTTCCGCATGGCGCTCCGTGGATGCTGGAGGAGGTGGCGATCGCGACGAAGGCCGATGTGCTCGGCCTCGATTGGCGCGTCGATCCGGTAGAGGGCCGGCGCATCGCGGACCGCCTCGGCATCGCCGTGCAGGGGAATCTCGATCCGGCGACGCTGCTCGCGCCGCCGGCCGTGATCCGGTCGCGTACGCGGCGCATGCTGCGCGAGCTCGACGGGCCCGGATACATCGCGAATCTGGGGCACGGCATTACGCCCGAGGTGCCAGTTGCGAATGCGCGCGTCTTCATCGATACCGTGCGCGAGTACGAAACGCGATACGAGGAGGCTGTATGAGTGCCCCCGCGATCGAGCGGCCTGCCAGCGTGGCGCGCGGCGCGAGTGCTTCTCGCCGCGTGAAGGCCACGGCGTGGATCGCCCAGCTGCACGACGAGATGACGGAGCTATTCACCGGCCTGGATGGTGGTGGCGCCTTTCGCGAGGA
>JBDTXN010000017.1:0-36335 GCA_040006175.1 Gemmatimonadota bacterium
CTTGCACCTGTTCCGTTTCACTGCTCGGGTGCGCACCATCGCAATCGCACCATCGCAATCGCACCATCGCAATCGCACCATCGCAATCGCACCATCGCAATCGCACCATCGTAGTCGCAGCACCGTACTCGCACCACCAAAACAGATCCAGATCTACGCTGGCGACTAGAGCGCAGGGGCCACACCCGTTCCCATCCCGAACACGGTCGTTAAGCCCTGCAGCGCCGATGGTACTCCGCCCGAGAGGGCGCGGGAGAGTAGGCCGTCGCCGGCACCCCTTCGAGGCCCCCGGATTGCACTAATGATCCGGGGGCTTCGTCCATCCCGCCCCCTTCGTATCCGTCACTCCAGCGCCTCAAATGTCCCTCGCTCCTGCTCCTCTCTCCCACACCACGCGCCGATGTCCCGCACTCGCTTCGTCACCCTCGGCGCACTCGGCGCCTGGCTCGCCCTCTCCCTCCGCCGCAAACACGACCAACGACTCGGCGAGCGCGTCGCCGCCGCAGCACTCGAGGCACTCCTCAACGCCATCGACGCCAACGATGCGCAGACCGGCGCACACGTGCGTCGCGTCGCCGCCTACGCGCTCGTCCTCTCGCGCGCAGCGGGTCTCGATGAGCACGAGTGCAGCACGATCGAGCGCGTCGCCCTCTATCACGACATCGGCAAGATCAACGCGGCGCTCTTCGACATCGTCCACGACAACGAGAAGCTCGACGACCGCGAACGCGCACTGATCGCTACGCATCCGCAGCTCGGCGCAGATGTCATCCGCCCGCTCAGCACCTTTTATCCGGAGCTGTACGAGGGCGTGCTCACCCACCACGAGCGCTGGGACGGCAGCGGCTATCCGCGCGGGCTGCGCGGTCTCGAGATTCCGGTCCAGGCACGCATCGTCGCCTTCGCGGACACGTTCGATGTCGTCACGCACGGACGACGCTACGAGCGCGAGCGCTCCGTCGCCGCTGCACGTGAAGTGATCGCGAACGGCCGCGGCACGCAGTTCGACCCCGAGCTCACGGAGCTCTTTCTCAGTGAGCCGGTGTTCAACGAGATCGTCGCGACGTTCCACGCCGCGAACTCGCCCCAGATCGCACGCCCCGATCGCCGCGATGCATCCGCGGCAATCGGCGCGCCGGACATCACCTTCCGGTGGCGGAACGGAGCGACCGCGCAGCCTCCTCGGGATCGCTCGCGCTGAAGAGCGCGCGAATCACTGCCACTCCGCGCGCACCCGCGCCGATCACCGCGGCGGCATTCGAGGCATCGATGCCGCCGATGCCCACCGCAGGGCGAGAGCAGAGAATCGCGAGCCGCTCGAGCTCCGCCACGCCGATCGCTTCACCTGCATCATCCTTCGACGAGGTCGCGAACACCGGCCCGATGCCGACATAGTCTGCACCATTCGCCTCGAGTGCCTCCGCGTCGCTCCCGACCGAGAAGCCGACGATGCGATCGGGGCCGACAATGCGCCGCACGGCGGCAACGGGCAGATCCTCGGGACCCACGTGCACGCCCGCTGCACCGGATGCGATTGCGAGATCCGCGCGATCGTTCATGATGAGCGGCACGTGCGCGGGCAGCACCGCCACGAGCGCACGCGCTACTTCCACCTGCGTCCGCGCATCCGCATCTTTGAGCCGCAGCTGTACCATCGTCGCGCCGCCGCGCACGCATGCGAGCGCGCGCTGCACGATGTCATCCGTGCCGCGCTGCGCGCCGTCCGTGATGGCGACGAGCGTCAGCGTTTCAGGATTCAGCATACAGGAGCGTCATGGGTGACCGGCGAGCGCGGGCGATTCGTGGCGCGACGACCGTCGACAGCGACACGCCCGAGCAGATTCGTCGCGCCACGCGCGAGTTGCTCGAAACGATCGTAGCGCGCAACGCCATCACCAGCGCCGATGTCATCAGCGCGATCTTCACGGTCACGCACGACCTCACGAGCGAATTTCCCGCGCACGCGGCGCGCGAGCTCGGATGGCTCGACGTTCCGCTCCTCTGCACCCTCGAGATCCCCGTGCCCGGCTCCCTCGCGAAATGTATTCGCGTGCTTCTGCACGTCGAGACTGACTCGGAGCGCAGCGGCATCCGCCACGTCTATCTGCACGGCGCGCGGATGCTGCGCCCGGACCTCGCGACGGACCAGTAGGCGCCTTACTCGCGCCCCTCACTCGCGCGACGCGTGCTCCCGCCGCTCGCGACGCGCTTCCTGCACCGCCTCCGTGTGCGCCTTGAACGTCGTGCGGAACTCGTGGTGCCCGTCGGGGCTCGCCACGAAGTAGAGATAGGGCACCGAGGCAGGAAAGAGCGCGGCCTCGATGCTCGCCTTGCCGGGTGACGCGATAGGCCCCGGTGGCAACCCAGGGTGACGATACGTGTTGTACGGTGACTCCACGTCGAGATCCTTGTAGAACAGCCGGTCGCGGTGCGCGCCGAGCGCGTACTCGACGGTGGGATCGGCCTGGAGCGGCATCTGGAGACGCAGCCGGTTGTGATACACGGCGGAGATCACCGGCCGCTCCTCCGGCCGCCGTGCCTCGCGCTCGATGATCGACGCGAGCGCGATCACGTCGTTCCTGCTCATCGCGAGCTGCTGGAGGCGGTCATCCCACGCGGGGTCCCAGACGTGCTCGAAGCGCGTCACCATCTCGCGCACGGCCACTCGCGGCGACGTGCCGTACGCGAAGATGTACGTGTCGGGAAAGAGGTAGCCCTCGAGCGTCTCCGTCGGAATGTCGAGCTCGCGCCGCAGCGCCGTGTCGCGTACGGCGACGGACACGGACTCGGGAGGCGCACCGAGCGAGGTTGCAAGCGCCGGGACGATGGTGAAGAGATTCCATCCTTCCGGAATCGTGAGCCGGCGCTCGAGCCCCTCGCCATCGCGAAGTGCCGAGATCAGCTGCGACCATGACTCGCCCGTGCGCAGCGAGTAGCTACCCGCCTTGATGTCGTGATCGTTGCCCGTCGCCTTCGCGTAGTAGCGAAACACGCGCGGCATCGCCACGAGCCCCGCGCGATGGAGGCTGTCCGCTGCGGTGCGCACACTCGCGCCGGGCGGGATCGTGACCTTGACGAGAGTGCCGCTCCCCTTGCTCCCGCAAGCGGTGAGCGCGGCTGCGCAGCAGGTGACGAGAATGGCGCGGCGCGCGCGCGTGTCGCAGCGCATCTCGCTACGCCCCCAGCCGCAGCGCGTGCTGCAGCAGGATCGTCGCGGCGAGCGCGTCGACATCGCCCTTCCGGCCGCGCGTCGTGCCGCCCAGTTCGCGCACGGTGCGCAGCGCCGCCGCGGTGGTGTAGCGCTCATCCACGAGCGTCACCGGAAGTCCCGTGCGCTTCTCGAGCTCGGCCGCGATCTGTCGCGTCTCGAGCGCACGAGGAGTGTCGTCGCCCTGGTCATTCAGTGGAAGTCCGATCACGAATGCCGTCGCCTCCGCCGCCTCGGCCCGCCGCACGATCTCGGCAATCGGCGGGCGTTTGCCCGCGCGTCGCACGATGAACCCCGCGGGCGTTGCGATCGTGCGCGAAGGATCGCTCACGGCGAGCCCCACGCGCTTCTCGCCATAGTCTACCGCAAGGATGCGTCCGGGATACGCGTGCACGCGCGACTCGCTCGCGCTCGCATCGCCGTTCTCCGCGTCCGCGGCCACGATCACCCCTGCGCCATCGACACGAAGAATTCGCGATTCGTCTTCGTGCGCGCCATACGCTGCAGCAGAAACTCGATCGCTTCCGTCGACGGCATGTCGCTCAGGAAATTGCGCAGCAGATACACGCGATTGAGCTCCGCCTGGTCGAGCAGGAGCTCCTCTTTTCGCGTGCCCGAGCGACCGATGTCGATCGCTGGATAGACGCGCCGGTCCGCGATCTTCCGGTCGAGCACGAGCTCCATGTTGCCGGTTCCCTTGAACTCCTCGAAGATCACCTCGTCCATCCGCGATCCCGTTTCCACGAGCGCCGTCGCGATGATCGTGAGCGAGCCGCCTTCGTCGATGTTGCGAGCCGCGCCGAAGAAGTGCTTCGGCTTGTGCAGCGCGTGCGCGTCGACACCGCCGGACAGAATTTTTCCAGAGTGTGGCACGATTACGTTGTGCGCGCGGGCGAGCCGAGTGATCGAGTCGAGGAGGATGACGACGTCGCGACCGTGCTCCACGAGCCGCTTTGCCTTCTCGATCACCATGTCCGCCACCTGCACGTGACGGTCGGCGGGCTCGTCGAACGTCGAGCTGATCACCTCCGCGGACTTCACCTGCTCCTGCATGTCCGTCACCTCTTCGGGGCGCTCGTCGATCAGCAGCACGATGAGCGTGACCTCCGGATGATTCTCGGCGATCGCGTTCGCCATCTTCTGCATGAGAATCGTCTTGCCCGCGCGCGGCGGAGCGACGATCAGGCCGCGCTGCCCCTTTCCGATCGGCGCGATGAGATCCACCACGCGCATGCTGAGATCTTCATTCGCGGACTCGAGTCGCAGCCGCACATCGGGATAGCGGGGGCGGAGATTGTCGAAGGTGATGCGCTGGCGAGCGGTGTCCGGATCGGTGCCGTTGATCGTCTCCACCTTGAGCAGCGCCAGGTAGCGCTCGCCTTCCTTCGGCGGCCGTACCTGGCCGGCGACGGTATCGCCCGTGCGCAGATCGAAGCGCTTGATCTGCGAGGGAGAGACGTAGATGTCGTCCGGGCCGTACAGATAATTCCAGTCCTGGCTACGTAGAAAGCCGTAACCTTCGGCAAGAATCTCGAGCACGCCTTCGCCGCGCAGCACCGCATCGCCATCGAGGAGATTCTGCTCGATGCGAAAGATGAGGTCCTGCTTTCGAAGCCCTGAGAAGTTGGAGATATTGAGCTCGTCCGCCATCGACTGCAGCTCTGCTACCGACTTCTGCTTCAGCTCGGAGATGTCCACGACCGTGCGGTCTGGGGAAGGAAGTTCGATCTCACTCGCTGGTGCCGCGAAAGCGAGGATGTGCCGGCCCGGCGCAGGCGATCGACATGATCGGGCGCCGCGGAACAGGACACGATGGTGAGTGAGAAAAGACGAAGAGGCGGGGCAGGGGGCAACGACCTGCGGGAAGTGCCAAGGTAACGTAGCCAAAAATGGTGGTCAAGTGTGACTGAGCTACCCGTCACGACCTACTTTACGCACTGGCGAGAGCTCCCGTTGGGAGACCGCGAGATCATCGAGGGATTCGTCGATCCCGTGCACGCCGAGCCATCGCCAGTGCTCGCACGTGCGATCGAGCGGTGGCCAGGCGCGCACTACTGGGAGAACACACCTGGCGGCCGCGCACTCGTGCTCGTGTCGGAGGATCGCGCGCCGCGTGAGCGCTGGTGGGTGCACGCGCTGCTCTTCGTGCTGACACTGCTGTCGATGACTGTCGCTGGTGCCACCTTCGCGGGATTCCCGGCGGATTGGTCGCTTCCTTCGGCGCAAGCAATGCGCATCGGACTGACCTTTTCAGTTCCGCTCGCGGCGATTCTCGCGGCGCATGAGTCCGGCCACTACCTCGTCGCACGGCGGTACCGCGTGAATGCGAGTCCACCATTCTTCCTGCCGTTTCCCCCGCAACTCGGCCTCCTCGGCACCATGGGAGCGTTCATCCGCCTGCGTTCGCCAATGTACGATCGGCGCACCCTGTTCGACATCGGCGTCGCCGGGCCCTTCGCAGGAATGATCGTGGCGATTCCGATCCTGCTGCTGGGGCTCGCAAAAAGTGGAACCGTGCCGCTGCCGAGCGCTCCGCTCGCGCATCAGGCGATCATCGTCGAAGGCTGGCATCTGCTGCTCGGCGACTCGCTGCTGCTTTCGCTGTGCAAGGCGATCGTAGGTGTGCACGGCACGATCGCGCTCACGCCGCTCGCGATCGCAGGATGGACGGGACTGTTCATCACGACGCTCAACCTCTTGCCGCTCGCGCAACTCGATGGTGGTCACGTCACCTACGCGCTCTTCGGCGAGGGTCAGCCATGGATTGCCCGCTTCTTCTGGCTGTTGCTCCTGCCAATGGGCCGACTCTGGCAAGGATGGTGGCTGTGGGCCGTGCTCGCGCTCGTGATCGGGCGCGGGCGGCTGGGTCACCCGCGGCTCATCGCACCCGAGCGGCCGCTCGACGTGAGAAGGCGAGTGCTCGCGTGGGTGGCGATCGCGATTCTTCTCCTAACGTTCGCTCCGTCGGCGATCGTCTTTCCCGGGTAGGCGCGCGTTCAGAAGGGCGAGTAGCGCGCCGGCCGTTTCGAGAAATCCGCGAGCGTGCGCCCGATCTCTTCAGAGAGCGCGTGGAGGTCGCGCTGGAGCGCATCGTCGCTCACGAAGCGCCCTGCAGCGCCGTCCTCGCGCGAGATGCGTACGCGCACGCTATCGAGGTCCGCTCGCGTCTGCACCAGCGCCGCACGCAGTCCCGTGTCCGCCTTGAAGCGCTTGACCGTGGCCAGCTCCTTCGTGATCTGCAGCAGCGAGTCCGCCCGCGTGATGGCGACGCTCGCACTTCGGGCGAGCGCGTTGTCGCTCTTGAGAAGGGTGAGCATGCCCTTTCTTCCGGCATTCCGTTTCCCGAATTCCGCGACGTGCGTCTTGATGAGATGCAGCCCCGACGAACGATCGCCCAGAGTGCCGAACTGCGTTTGCGTTTTCGACAGATCGGATCCGATCGCGCGAAGGCTGGTCACGATCTGCGGAATGTCCGCTCCGGCCTCGGTGAGCTCGTTGGAGCGTGCTTCAGGGTCGACGACCGAGACGCGCGTGAGCGTATCGCCTTCCTCGAGCACGGGTGCCGTGTGCGAGCCGATGCGGAGCGCGACGACCTGAGCGCCGAGGTAGGTGCCACCGGGCTTGAACTCGACCCGCGAGTCCTTGCGGATGTACTGCTTGTATTGGCTGAGCACTTCCATCTGCAGCACCGTCTGCACGGCAGTGTCCGTGGGGAGGGCGCGAAAGTCGACGCGCTTCACGACACCCACCTTCTGCCCCTGCAACCAGACGGCCGTTCCCTTGAGGATGCCGTTCGCCTCGTCGGCCATGATGTAGGCGCGATACGTATCTCCTCTGAGCGAGCCTACGCGCGCGAAGGCGATGATCGCGAACGCACCGCACAGGATCGCGACGAGCGCGAATATTCCCCCGGTGAGCTTTCTCCAGGGAGGCGGACCGCTAGCCATGGCTCGTTACGCTCCGCCTGGAGGGCAGCGCGTGCTCGACTCGAAGCTCATGCTGAATATTAGGGGCAAGGGACGGGCCGCGGTGGCGTCCGGTTCCACCGCAAGCTCCGTATGCTAGTTTGCGGCGTGACTCGGCGCCTGGACTCGCTGGCAGACGGCTCTCACGACGTACTGGTCATCGGCGGCGGCATCGTGGGAGCCTGTGTTGCTCGCGATGCCGCGCGACGCGGGCTCACGGTGGCGCTGCTCGACCGCGCCGATTTCGGAAGCGGAATTTCCTGGAACAGCCTCAAGATCGTGCACGGCGGGCTTCGATCGCTGCAGCGGCTCGATGTGCGCCAGGCGCGTGCGTTCGTGCACGAGCGGCGCGCATGGCTGCGCATCGCTCCGCACCTCGTAGAGCCTATTCCGTTCGTCGTGCCGACGCGCGGCGCCGGCGCCGAATCCGCGCTGCTCATGCGCGCGGCGCTCGCGCTCAACGACACGGTTTCCGGAGACCGTAACGAGGGCATTCTCCCCTCGCGCCGGATTCCCCCAGGGCGCACTCTTCCGCGCGCGGAGCTGCGCGCACTCGTGCCCGGTCTCTTCGACGACTACTCCGGCGGCGCGCTTTTCTACGACGCACAGCTCTACTCGGCCGAGCGGCTGGTGCACGCAGTGCTGGCGGACGCGGAAAACGCGGGCGCGAGAATCGTGAGCTACGCCGAGGCCGTCGCACCGCTGATCGTAAGGGGCGTGCTCGCGGGCGTAGTGGCGGAGGACCGCATCACTGGTGAGCGATGCGAGGTGCGCGGCGCGATGATCGTCAACGCCGCCGGCGCGGGCGCGGCGAGCGTGGCGGAGTTGCTCACAGGCCGCGCGAATGCAGCGCCGCACATGTCCGGCATCGCGCTCAATTTGATGCTTGCCGCCGACCGCTCACAGAGCACGGGATTTACGCTTCGCTCGAAAAGTGACGGTCACGCGCGGCGGCTCTTCGTCGTGCCGTGGCGCGGACGAACGCTCGTGGGCACGGCGCACTACGAATGCGAGCGCGCACCACAGTCGAGCGCGGAGCTCGAGCCCTTCGTCGAGCGATTCGTGCACGAGCTGGCCATCGCGTGGCCCGCGCGCGCGCTCACGCGCGAGAGCGTGTTGCTCGTGCATGCGGGGATGCAGCCGTCGCCCCACGCCGCCTCCGACAGCGGTCCGCCCGAGCATCGCATCGTGGACCACGCCGCCATGGGAGTGCCGCAACTTCTCACGGCGATCGGCCCCAAGCTCACGATGGCGCGCGCGATCGCCGAGCAGCTCGTCGATCTCGCAGTATCGCGACTCGGCAGGTCCACCGCGCCCTGCGCGACCGCGACGACTCCGCTCGACTCGGCGCCGGCGGATGACATGCCGATTGTGATCACCAACGCGCTCGCCGCAGGGCGCATGGCCGTGCCCGACGACGTGATGTCGCACCTGGTCCACTGGTACGGACAGAGTGCAGCGCTCGGTACGCTCGTAGAATTGGTGCGCGCCGAGCCTGCTCTGGGCGCGCGTGTCACTCCCGAATCGCCGGTGATCGTCGCGCAGCTCGTGTACGCCGCGAGTTACGAAGGCGCAACGAGCGCCGAGGACATACTCATGCGCCGGACGGAGCTGGGCGGCACGGCACGCGTGACGCCGTCAGCGCGGGCGGCGGCTCAGAGCGCGATCGAGCGTGCGGCCGCGGCGAAGATTGCGAGCGCCACCAGCGCTCATTGGCCGATGGACCCGCTCCCCGGTGCGCGCGGCTCGCGAAGCCTGTAGCTCCGCCGCCGCGACGCATTGAAGTGCACGATCATCTCGCCCACGAGTCCCAGGGCAATCGCCTGCACCCCGAGCGTCGCCAGCAGCACTGCCAGCAGCAACAGCGGGCGGTTGCCGAGTGGCTGGCCGAGCATGCGCTGAACGAACATCACGAGGAGTGCGATGCCGCCGGTTCCCGCCAGCACGGCACCGATGAGGCCGAAGAAACGCAGCGGCTTCTCGGTAAAGCGCAGTAGAAAATAGAGGCCAAGGACGTCGATGAGCCGGCGAACGTAGACGCCGGCGCCGTACACGCGGCGTGGCAAATCGCTCGGATGCTGCTCACTCGGAACCTCCACGACGTTGTAGCCATTGTAGATCGCGAGGAGCGGAAGAAAGCGCGCGAAGTCCCCGTAGAGCGGAATGTCCTGCAGGACGTCCCGACGCGCGGCACGCACACCGCAGGCGACGTCGTGCAGGGTGCCATTGGCCAGCTTGCCAGCGGTGAGATGCAGCGCGAGATGTTGAAAGCGATTCACCCTCGAATCGAGACGCGGCCAGCGACGGGCAACGGCCAGATCGACGCCGCCATCCACTGCCGCAAGGAGCTCCCGGAGCGCAGACGGTTGCACCTGCCGATACGCCGGAACCGTGATCACGATCGTCCCCCGCGCCTCGGCGAGCCCAGTGCGCAAGAGCGCGGTCTCGCCGATGCTGCGCGGCGACTCGACGATGCGCACCGGCTCGTTCTGCCGCTGAAGTGCGCGCAGTGGCGCGAGCATCTCGTGGAAGAAGGGATGCGCGACGAAGATGAACTCGAAGCTCCGTCCGCACGACGCGAGCACCGCGGCGTACTCGCGATAGAGCGCGTCGAGAGGCTCCGGACGCTCCACCACCGTCACGATCACGGATACCTCGGGGAGCGTCGCAGTGCGCGGGTTCAACGTGCTCGCGCTCTCGCGCGCGGCCGTTCCCGTCACGGGCGCACCTTTCGCGCGCTGAGGCGCTCGAGCTGCTCCTCGGTTCGCACCTTCTGCAGCGCCTCCTCCGCGATGAGTCCGAGCATCGTCAGAAAGACAGCCAGTGCGATGCAGAGGAGCGCGCTGCCGGGAAAGACGTAGGCGTTCATCGGAAGCGCATCCAGCGAGTTGCCGTAGGTGGTGAACGACCAGAGCCACGCCGTCGTGAACGCCGCCGCGAACAACCCTGACAGCATGGCGCCGAGACCGAACATCGCGAGGGGGCTCTCGCGGAACGACGCGATCATCTTGATCGTGAGCAGATCGGCGAGAAGCTTCGCGATTCGCGACAGCCCGTACTTGCTCACGCCGAATCGGCGCGCGTGATGCCGCACCGGCACCTCGGCGATGCGCGCATTGGCTGTCGCGGCGGCGAGCGCGGGGAGAAAGCGATGCATGTCCGAGTAGAGATGGAGCTGATCGAGGAGATCGCGACGATACGCCTTGAGCGAGCAGCCGTTGTCGCGAATGCGGACTCCGGTGAGCCAGATGATCATCCGGTTCGCGACCCACGACGGAATCTTGCGGGTGACGACCTTGTCCTGGCGTCGCATGCGGTAACCGGCTACGAGGTCGTAGCCTTCTTCGAGCTTCGCGACGAGCAGCGGAATGTCTTGCGGGTCGTTCTGCAGGTCGCCATCCATGCTCACGACGATGCGACCGTTCGCGCGATCGAATCCCGCCTGCATGGCCTGTGTCTGTCCGTAGTTGCGTGCGAGCTGCAGCAGCACGATTCGCGCATCTGCCGCCGCCAGCGCCTCTGCAACCCGGGCGGTGGAGTCGCGACTCCCGTCATCCACCAACACCAGCTCCCACGAGGGGTGGTTCTCGAGGGCCGCGCGAACCGCGTTTACCAGAGGACCTACGCTCTCCTCCTCGTTGTAGAGCGGGACGACAATGGAGAGGTCGGGAAGCACGTGTGGCGGCATGCGGGAAGTTGAGGTTTGGACGGGGCTCAAGAGAGACGAGTGTGTACCCTCTGCGCTACATTGGCAGTCTATGCACGGAGGCTCGAAAGGACGAGCCATCTCGTTCGCCAATCAGAAGATACGGCTGCAACGCCCCACGAGTAATCGACCCTCATTCGTGTCCATGTGCACCTTCGGCTCCATGTCCCACGGCGCGTCGCGCTATGATAGCAACATGACGCCAAGCCGACTGTGATGCGCATCCTGCTGATCGCTCCACAACCGTTCTTCGCGCAGCGCGGCACGCCCATCAACGTGCGCCAGATGATACAGACGTTGACCGAAGCCGGCCACGAGGTGCATCTCGCCACGTATCCGATGGGAGAGGCCGTGGTCATGCCGCGCCTGATCACCCATCGCGCGTTGCCGATTCCCGGCGTGCGCGCGGTGCCGATCGGATTCTCGTGGAGTAAGATCGCCCTCGACGTAGTCCTGGCGCTCCGGGTGTGGACGCTTCTCGCCAGCCAGCGCTTCGATGTCGTGCACGCAGTGGAGGAGTCCGTGTTCATCGCACTGCCGCTCGCCCGGCTGCGCGGAATTCCCGTGATCTACGACCTGGACTCGTGGCTGTCCGACCAGCTGGCCTACGGCAATCGCGTGAAAAGCCCTACGGTGCTTCGGATGCTGCGGGCCATGGAGCGCGCAGCTCTGCATCGCTCGCGGCTCGCGATCACGGTGAGCGCGTCGCTCACAGAGGCCGTGCGCGCGATGGAGCCGGGTGTGCCCGTGGCGCAGATCGAGGACTGTCCGATCGACGAGGCGCTCCGCGCGCCGGACCCCGCGCGCATGGCCTCTTTGCGCGAGAGCTTCGAGCTCCGCGAGCGACGAGCGATCGTATACACCGGAAATCTGGAGTCCTACCAGGGAATCGATCTCCTGATGCTCGCGTTCGGGCGCGTCGCGAGCGAGCGCGCGGATGCGACGCTGGTTCTCGTGGGTGGATCACCCGCGCAAATCGGCGACGTGCGCGCACGCGCCGCGTCTCTCGGCATTGAAAACCGCATCGTGCTAACGGGGCAGCGTCCGGCGGAGGAGATGCCCGAGTGGATGGGGATGGCCACTGCGCTCGTCTCACCGCGCGTGCACGGCGGCAATACGCCGCTCAAGCTGTTCTCGTACATGTGGTCAGCGGTACCGATCGTCGCGACGAAGCTGTCCACGCACACGCAGGTGCTCGACTCCTCGTGTGCGGTGTTGTGCGACGCGACACCCGAGGCATTCGCGACTGGAATTCTTACCGTGCTCGACGACCCCGCGCGCGTTGCACCCCTCGGCGTGGCGGCGCGCGCCCGTGTCGCTCGCGACTACTCACGCGAAGCATTTCGGCGAAAGCTTTTGGCTGCCTACGACTCGATAGCGCCCGGTGTACGCTCGAGCGTCGCGACCAGCATGTAACCGTGTGTGAAGGGGAGCAACGTGTCCAGCGAGGCAAAGCTCCGCATGAGCGGATACACCAGCTTGACCACCCGGCTGACGGGCTTCTCATCGCTCGCGGTCGTCGACACGGTGCCCTTCGCGGTGCGGGTAACAGCACCATTCTTCGCGCGACCGCTCTTCGCGTTGAGAGAGGTATCGAGCGCGTACGAGAAAAACCGTACGTACTCGTGCGTCGAGAGCAGCCGGAGCGTCGATGGCAGGAGATGGCGCAGCGCGCGCGCATCGTAGCCGCGGTGCAGGTGACCATGCCATGCGTCGGTGAGGCCGATGGCGCGCCGCAACGGATGTAGTACCCCGAGCGGCTTGAGTCGCGGCACGTTGAGAATCGCGCGTCCGCCCACCGCGAGGCAACGGGCGATCTCCGCCAGGAGCGCGCGATCATCCTCGACGTGCTCGAGCATGTCGGCCACCACGATGAGATCGAAGCTCGCATCGGCATACGGCAGGCGCCCGTCGCGGATCTCATGCACCGTTTCGCCGAGTGTGCGTTCGATCGCTCGGGTCGCGTGCGCGGTGAGATCCGCACTCGTCCAGCTGCCCCCCTTCGCGCGAAACAGCAGCGAGATGACACCGTTGTCGGTGCCGAGATCGAGAGCGCGTTTGCCGCGTGTCTCGCCCGTAGCGCGCGAGAGCTCGCGCCACTTGGCCTGCTTGAGCACCGACACGCGGAAGCGTGCGAGCTGGATCTCGCGATACGGTATGTCGGCAGCGGGCACGTCGGTCATGCGCAAGAGACTCCTCAGCAGGCCGAGAGGCACACGGACTGTCCGAGGGGGTAGTAACGAAATTCCCGTCTGGGCTCCAGGCCCAAACGGGAGATCGCATGCGCAAGGCGGGATTCGAACCCGCGACCTTCGGCTCCGGAGGCCGACGCTCTATCCAGCTGAGCTACTCGCGCGGAGGCGCTGGCGGTCGCGGATCGCTCCGTGTCGCGCTACCCAATATGCCATTTTGCGCCCCTCAGTGGAAGGGCGCACCACTACCGCCGCATGATGAGACTCGTCACTAAACGCCCAGCGGCCCTCGCACGTTCATGAAAGAGTGAACGCGCGCGCGCCAGCCGGGGAGGCCGAGGAGCCGTCGGACGCCGATCTCGTCACTCGAGCACAGGGCGGCGACACCGGGGCGTTCGAATCGCTCGTGAAACGCCACATCCGTGCGGCGCACGCGGTGGCATTCGCGGTGCTCGCGGAAAAGGCGGATGCGGACGATGCCGCGCAGGACGGATTTCTGTCGGCGCTCCGGCATCTCGATTCGTGCGCGCCGCCAGAGAAGTTCCGCGCGTGGCTCTTGACCATCGTACGCAATCGCGCGTTGGACCTGAGGCGGAGAGGGCGTGTACGGTCCGTGGAGACACTCGAAGAGGGAACCGCGCAGACGCACGAACCGTCGCCGCTGGATATGGTGGAGCGGTCGGAGCTCAACGTCCGGCTCACTGCGGCGATCGGCAAGCTGACGGACACGCAGCGAGAGGTGCTCATGATGCACGACGTTCAAGGCTGGAAACACGCAGACATTGCGCACCTCCTCGGGCTTGCCGAGAGCACCGTGCGAGTGCATCTCCTGCACGCGCGACGGAAGCTGCGCACGCTGCTGCTCGCCGTCGCGCCCAGTGCTCGGCCCGATGAGGTGATCCGATGAGCGCGAACGACGAGAACGACGATCTGCTGGAATTCCCGGCGCCCGTTCCCGAGCTGTTGGACGCGTATCCCAGGCGCGCCGGAGCCGAGTGGGATGCGCTCGCGGCGGGAATCATGCGTTCGGCCGCGCCGGAGCTCGAGCGTCGCCGAAACGAGCGCGGGATCGTGCGCTCGATCCTTCACCTCGCACGTCCCGTTGGTATTGCCTCCGCCGCGGTGCTGCTGTTCGGTGGAATCGGACTGGCCGTGACGAGCGATGCGGAGGCAGCGGTCACCACCGCGTCGGCCCAATCCGCACCGTCCTTCGCGGAGGTCGTGGATCAGGAGCCGGCGTCGACGCTGCTCGCAAGCGATCGGCCGCCGAGCGCCAACGATCTGGTGAGCGCACTCGAACGCGATTCGATTCAACAGGTGCAACCGTGAGCGACCCCTCAGCCATCTGGCGCAGCAGAATCGCCGTCGGACTCCTGCTCGTGTTGGTCTTTGCCGCAGGGGTGGTCACCGATGCGTATGCGCGGAGGCTGCGCATGCGCCACGCGCATGCCGCGATGGAAAACCGGCATCCGCCGTTCGGCGCCGAGCGCGATCGTCACTTCGGAGAGGAGCTTGGCCTCGACTCGCTGCAGCGCGTGCGCGTCGACAGCGTCTTCACACGGCGTCGCGTGCAAATCGACAGCTTCTGGAAAGGACCGGGCCGATCGCTGCGTGCGATCATGGATTCCACGCGCGACGAAGTTCGCGCGGTGCTCACGCCGGAGCAGCGAGCGAAGTTCGACAGTCGGCACATGGAAGGACGGCCCCGTCATCCAGGGGATGCGGGGCCGCCCATGCCACCTCCACAATAGCGCCGTTCGGCAGTTACGCCGGCGGCGGCGGAGGAGGATTGCCCGAGTTGTCCGGGGGTGGGCCGTCGTGGCCGTCGTGATCGTAACGGTCGCCGCGTCCATCATTCTGCTGGTGACGCTCGCGCATCTTCGCCATTCGGTCGTCGAACTGCTTCTGCTGATCCGGCGTGAGCACACCGCGGATCTCGCTCATCTCCTGCATCATCATGGAGCGGAATGCGGATCGACTGGTGCTGTCGCGCGTCGCTCCCTTCACGCGCATCGAGTCGGCCTGCAGCTTGTACCGATCGTGAATCCGGGCAACGCGGTCCTTCTGATCCTTCGTGAGATCGAGCCCTTCCAGCATGCGATCACCGTGCTGACCGCGGTGACGCATCCGTGAGCCCTGCCAATCGCCCCCTGCGCGCGGTGATGCCGAATCCGCCGGCGGAGCCTGCTGGGAATGTGCGCACGCGGTCAGCGTCGCCGCCGCCATGCAGAAGAGTGTGCCGAGCGTCAGGCGTCGCGCTCGTGCGTTCGTGTCGAACATGATCGGTCTCCACTAATGAGTCTGAACACACCGTCGCGCGATGCGCGCGCCGTCTACTGCTACACGCAGCGATCGACGCGTGTGTTTATGTCTTTGTGCCGTGAACGGCGGGGCCGGGCAATGCGTATGAGGTGACACGAGATTCACCGCTCACCTCGCTCAGTCCGCCACCCACGCCTGCTGCCGTGCGAATCGACCGCATTCTGCTGTGCGCCGCGCTTCTCTTCATCTGGCCAACCCTCGCTCACGCGCAGGTGGGGAGCACTACGGACATTCTCACCGGAGTCGTCACGGGGCCCGACTCGCGCCCGCTCCAGGGGGCTACGGTCGATGCGACGGCGGCGGAGGGGCAGATCACGCGGCATGCGCTGACGGGGTCCAACGGCCGCTACACCATTCTCTTTCCGGACGGCGGCGGACAGTATCGCGTGACCGTGCGCTTTCTCGGCATGGCACCCGCCACCTTCCTCATGTCACGTCAGGCCGACGAGGACAGGCTGGTGCGCGATGTCGCGCTCTCGCCCACGAGCGTTCGACTGCAGGAGGTGACGGTGAATGCACGACGTCGCACGCCGCGCGAGGGGAACACGCCAGGGGCGACGGGGCGCAATCTTTCGGGCGATCAAGCCGAGCGGCTGCCGGTCGACGCGAGCGATCTCGCCGGACTCGCGGCGCTCGCGCCCGGTGTCGTGCCGATCGGAGCGACGGACTCCACCGGCAGCGCGTTCTCGGTCGCGGGGCAACGCCCGACCTCGAACAACATCACGCTCGACGGACTCTCGTTCGGCGGCGCGTCCATCCCGCAGGACGCCACGCGTTCGACGCGCATCATCACGAACACGTACGATGTCGCGCGAGGTCAGTTCAGCGGTGGACAGGTGGCGACGACCACCAGGGGCGGCTCCAACACACCGGCGGGCTCGTTCAGCTACGCGCTACGCGATCGGGCGCTCGAATGGGGTGAGTCGAGCAACGGCTCGTTCGGAGGCGGCAGCACCCAGAACCAGCTCGGCGGCGGATTCGGTGGCCCGCTCATCCACGACAAGCTGTTCTTTTTTGCCGCCGCGCAGGGGAGGTGGCGGAGCGACGATCTCGCATCGCTGCTGAGCGCAAATCCGGCGACGCTGGGCCGCCTTGGCGTTGCCGCGGACTCCGTCACGCGCTTCCTCGCGCTCGTGAACGCGCAGGGCGTGCCGGCACTCGAGGAATCCGTTGGCGACGATCGATCCACGAATGCGGGATCGGCGCTCGCGCGCATGGACTACATCATCAACGATGCGCATTCGCTGATGATTCGCGGCGATTGGCGGCTCAATTCTCAGGATCCGACGCGCGTCTCGGCCTATTCGCTGCCTGCGGGCGGAGGAACGATGCGCGATCAGGGCGGTGGGCTCATGGCGGCGCTGTCCTCGCACTTCGGAAGCACCATCATCAACGAGGCGCGCGCGTACGCCTCGATCGACGACCGCCACTCTTCGCCATTCCTCGAGCTCCCCGCGGCCCGCGTGCAGATCTCATCGAGCGGCGCCCTGGGCATCACGACGCTGGGTTTCGGGGGGAGCTCATCCCTTCCGCAGACCGCGAACACCAAGACGCTCGAGGTGAGCGACGAGCTCTCGTGGCTTCCCGGCGACGCGTCGCATCGCATCAAGCTCGGCGGTTTGCTCAATGCGTCGAGCTTCGATCAGGACGTCACGAACAACCGCGATGGCGTCTTCACCTTCAACTCGCTGCAGGACCTCGAGAACGACCAGCCCTCGTCGTTTTCGCGTACGCTCGCGCCGTCCACTCGCGCGGGAAGCGCGGTGAACCCCGCGCTGTATCTTGGCGACACGTGGCGCAAGAGCAGCGCGCTCCAGCTCAACTACGGTGTGCGCCTCGAAGGCTCCGTGTATGGCGGCGCGCCCACGGAGAATCCGCTGGTCGAATCGGCGTTCGGCCTGCGCACGAACGACTTTCCATCCGAGGTGCACCTGAGCCCCCGCGTCGGGTTCACGTGGACTGTCGGACAGGGAGGCTTCGGTGCCCCTGCGACGATCATCCGCGGCGGCGCCGGCGAGTTTCGCAGTCTCACGCCGTCAGCGCTGTTCTCGGCCGCCGAGGGTGCAACTGGCGTGGAGGGATCGGAGTCGCAGCTCGTGTGCATCGGGAGCGCCGTACCGACGCCTGATTGGAGCGCGTACGCGTCGAACCCGTCAGCGATTCCGACCACGTGCGCGTCGGCCACGCCGCTCGCCACGAGCACAGCTGTGCCGAACGTCGCGGCCTTCAATCCGAACTTCGGAGCGCCGCGCGCGTGGCGCGCATCGCTGGGCGTGCAGCGGCGGATTCTCGATCGCTTCGGAGTGAGCCTCGACGCCAGCTATGCGCGTGGCGTGAGTCTCTACGGTTTCCAGGACGTGAATCTGGTGACGCAGCCGCGCTTCGGGCTCGCGAGTGAGAACGACCGCCCCGTCTACGTTCCTGCAAGCTCGATCGTGCCGGGCACGGGCGCGCTCGACTTCACGCAGTCTCGAGCAGTGTCATCGCTCGGACACGTGATCGAGATCGGATCGAATCTGCAGTCCGACAACAAACAGCTCACGCTGGGCGTGAACGGCGTCACGGTGAGTGGCTTCACCTTTCAGGCGTCGTACACGTTCATGCGTTCGCGCGACCAGTCCTCGTTCTCCTGCTGCTCGGCCGCCCAGGGTTTTGCTGCGGCGACCACGGCTGGGAATCCGAACGCGCTTGGCTGGGCGACGAGCGACTTCGAGCGGCGGCACTCGTTCCTGGTCACCGCGAGCTACGCGCTGTCGCAGAGCGTGGAGCTCACGACGGTTACGCGGCTCGTGTCGGGCACGCCGTACACGCCCACGGTGAGCGGCGACATCAACGGAGACGGGGCGGCGAACGATCGCGCGTTCATCTTCACGGGGAGCGCACGCGACTCCGCCGTCGCAAACGGCATGTCGCGCCTCCTCGCGGCGTCGTCATCGAGCGTGCGCTCCTGTCTCACGAGTCGGATGGGCTCGATCGCGAACAGGAACTCGTGCACCGGGAGCTGGCAGCCCACGGCGGATCTGCAGCTCAACTTCCGTCCGTCGTGGTGGGGGCTCGACCGTCGGATGTCGATCATGGTGTCCACGGTGAACATGCTCGCGGGGCTCGACCAGCTGCTGCACGGCAACGACAACCTCCGTGGCTGGGGTGGATTCACTCGTCCGGATCCGACGCTCCTGTTCGTGCGCGGCTTCGATCCTGTGTCGCAGAGCTTCACGTACGAAGTGAACCAGCGGTTCGGCTCTACGCGCGGATCGGCGAATGCGTTTCGCGTTCCATTTCAGCTGGCAGTACAGGCGCGATACGTGATCGGGCCGGATCAGAACGCCGAGCGCATGCGCGGGCTGCCCGGTGGTGGTGGTCGCGGCGGTGGCGGGCAGAACGGCGCGGGCCCCGGCGAGGGCGCAGAAGCGAACAGCGACGACCTCGCGGACCGACTGCAGCGAATGCTGCCGAATCCTGCCGCACAGATTCTCGAGATCAGGGATTCACTCGCGCTGACGGACTCGCAGGTGGTCGCGCTCACATTGCTGCGCGATTCGACCGCAGCGAAGTATGCGGTGATCGCGGATTCGATTCGCGTGGGGCTCACGAAGGTCGGCGCGAACGCGGACCCCGCGCGGATGTTCGCTGTCATGCGGCCGCAGCTTACGAAGGGGCGCGCGTTGTCGAGAGACGTTCTGCAACGCGCGCAGGCGATTCTCACGCCGGAGCAGTGGGCGAAGGTGCCCGAGCGCATCAGGGCTCCGGGCGCGGGGCGCCGCGGGTTCGGAGGCAATGGCCCCTGACCGCGAACCACCCGCGCGCGGCGGTCACTCTCCGAGCGCGGTCACCTCGACGTCTGCCTCTCCATCGAGACCGTACTGCACCGAAACTCTCCACGGCTGGCAACACACTTCACAGTCTTCGACGTAATCCTGGTGCGTTCCGCCACCAGGATCGAGCGCGATCTCGACGGCTTCGCCGCAGTACGGGCAGCTGACGGTCGCTTCGCTGTCCGCAGTACCATCGCCGAGGGGAAATTCCTCCTCCAGCTCGCCGGAATCTTCACCGTCGAACAGCGAGTCGCCCTCTTCATTCATTCGCATGAGTTGCTCCGATACCCGCGGCGCGCCCTGTCGCCCACGCCCACAGGAAGTTGTAGCCCCCGATCGGGCCGAATGCATCCAATAGCTCTCCGCACAGGAAAAGGTTCCGGTGCAAACGACTTTGCATGGTGCGCGGATCGATTTGGGCGAGATCGACGCCGCCGCCGGTGACTTCGGCCTTCGCGTAGCCCTCGTCGCCGCTCCATGGAAGGGGACCGCTCACGAGCGTGTCGATGAGCGAGGTGCGCTCTTCGCGTTTCAGATCTGCGATCGTCCGTGTGGGATCGACGCGAGCCGCCCATAGGAGAACCGAGGCCAGTCGATCCGGAATCACCTCGCGCAACACGCCGATGACGCTGCGATTTCCGGCGCGCCTGAGCGCGCGCATCCAGTCGTCCGCGCTCCGCGCACTCCATCGAACGGAGAGCTGCGCGAGCTGCGCGTCGCGAGCCCTGGAGCGCACCGCCACGTGCGACACGTCGAGCACCGCAGGTCCACTGTACCCCCGGTGTGTGAAGAGAAATCCGCCGGTCGCCGTTGCCGCGCGCTCGGTCGAGTGCGCGGTGATCGTGACGGGAAGCGAGACTCCCGCGAGCTCCGTGTACGCCGAAGGCTCGGCGGTGACGGGAGTGAGCGCGGGGTACGTACGGTGGATCGTGTGCCCGAGCTTGCGCGCGATCTGCAATCCGAGTCCATCGCTGCCGGTCTTGGGAACGGACAGCCCGCCGCTCGCGACGACCACTGCGTCGACATCGAGAGACGACGCGTCGCTCATCGAGACGCGCCAGCGGTGCTGCTCGAGTGGAAGAATTCCGGTGACGCTGGCATTTCCGCGAAAGCGTGCGCCCTCTCGAGTGGCCAGCGCGATCAACCCGTCGCGCACATCACGCGCGCGGTTCGAGGCAGGGAAGAGCTTTCCGGAATCGGTCTCCTCCACCAGCGCGAGCCCGAGCTCCTGGTTGAAGAAGCCGATCTGCTCCGCGAGCGGCCACGTGCGCACGATCTTTCGCAGGGTGTTCGGCGACGAGTCCGTGATGAATCGCGTCTCGTCGAGGCGGGCGGGAAGAATGTTGCAGCGCCCGCCGCCGCTGATCAGGATTTTTCTCCCGCCCTCCGCCGTGCGCTCCAGCAGATCCACGTCCGCGCCGTAGCGTGCGGCGAAGATCGCCGCCATCGTGCCGGCGGCACCCGCGCCGATGATCGCGATGCGGCGCCGGGTGCCGGTCTCGGCGCCCATACTCGGAGTGTCGTAGGCGGGCGGAAGGGTCACGTGAGATGAAAATCTGTCACGAAAACGGGCACTGCGCGCCTGCGGAAACTCCGGCCGCTGGTTTGCCGTAGTAATGACTGTCCCTCGTGGAGTGCATTAACTCATGCTCGTTGCCCTGTTGCGTCTCTTTGCGCTTCGTCCACTGCTCTCGATCGCTCTCTTCGGAATTCCGATTCTGGTGCTCGTAGCCGTCGGACTCTTCACGATTCTGGCGCTCAAGCTGCTGGTGTTCGTCGTGCTCCCCGTGCTGGCTCTCGTCTGGCTCTTCCGCAAATTTTCCCGTTCGGGCGATTGGCCGACGAGTTAATCCGGCTCGAGCGTCGCTAGATTTGAAGCATGCAAGCGAAAAGAGCTGCCGCGTTGCGCGAGGCGTGGGGCGACAAGCCGTGCGACCATCCAACGTTGGCGAAGGAATATGCCGAGGGCGTGCGGACGGGTGAGTACGTGTGCACCCAGTGCGGCACGAGGGTGACCTTCCGCGAGCGGGCCGAGATTCTCGCGTCGCGCAGGGCCTGATGGCGCCGCCCGCCGCCGCATCTCCCTCGCCGGATGCGCCCTCCGCCGATCTTCCCGCCGCGACGTTCCTCGTTCGCGGCATTTTCATCCTCGCCATGCGCTCACTCTTCATCGTGCGCGGAACCGTCGTCTCGGGCAGCGTGCGTGCGAGGCAGCTCGTGATCGCGCCGCCGGGGCTGGACGCGGAGGTTGCGAGTGTCGAGGAGCGGCTGCTGGATGTGAACGGCGGCGCTTCGCAAACTGCGCTCACCTTCCACTACACGAAGCAGGCGCAGCTCGCGCGTTGGAAGTCGCTCATCGATGAGGGAACGCTGCTCTCGCTCACTGCGCCAGCGTGAGCGACTGGCGTGACTACGCGGTTTGCATTCCGGCTCCTCTGCGGCCGCCGTCGAGCAGATCACGCACCTTCGAGGCGAGCTTCGCCGGCGTGAACGGCTTCTCGAGAAAGGCGTAGCGCTCGCTCGCGATCCCGCGACGCGCCGTTTCGTCGCGAGTGTAGCCGGACATCAGTAACACCTTGACGTGGGGATACGAGAGCGCGAGGCTCTCCGCCAGCTCGACGCCGCTCATCTCCGGCATCACCATGTCAGTCACCACGAGGTGCAGAGCTCCCTCGCGCCGCGAGCACTGTGCCAGTGCCTCGGTCCCATCCGATGCGACGAGCACCGCGTAGCCACACTGCTGGAGCGCGCGGCACGCAACCGTGCGCAGGGCATCGTCATCCTCCACGATCAGCACAGTCTCGCCGCCCTTCGACGCGTGTGCCGCCGCAACGTCGTCGGCCACTCGCGCATCGGCAGAAGCATCCACACGCGGCAGATAGACCTTGAACGTCGTGCCCTGTCCCGGCTCGCTGTAGACTGTGATGTACCCGCCGCTCTGCTTCACAATTCCGTAGACCGTCGACAGTCCGAGCCCGGTACCCTCGTGCACGCGCTTCGTCGTGAAGAACGGCTCGAAGATTCGCGCCTGCACCTGCGCGGACATCCCTGTGCCATTGTCGCTCACGGCGATCACCACGTACGCCCCGGCCTCGAGCTGTGCCTCTGTGGCGCGGAGCTGATAGGGACTCTCAAAGCTCACGTTGGTGGTCTCGATCGCGAGGCGGCCGCCACTGGGCATCGCATCGCGCGCATTGACGACCAGGTTCATCACGATCTGCTCGATCTGCCCTGGATCAGCGGCCACTGCGCCGAGCTCGGGGTCGAGCGTGAGCACGATGTTGATGTCCTCGCGCAGTAAACGGCGCAGCATCTGATCGAGCTCCCCGATCACGAGATTGAGGTCGAGGATCTGAGGTCGAAGCACCTGTTGCCGGCTGAAGGCGAGGAGTTGCTTCGTCAAGAGCGCCGCGCGCTCCGCTGCGCGCTTGATCTCCTGCACATCCGCGCGCGAGCTCGAGTCGTCGGTGATGTCCGAGAGCAGCATCTGGCTGTAGCTGATGATGACGGTGAGGAGGTTGTTGAAGTCGTGCGCGATCCCTCCCGCGAGCTGCCCGACGGCTTCCATCTTCTGCGCCTGGCGGTACTGCGCCTCGAGACGTTTGCGATCGGTCGAGTCCGAGAAAATGCTGACGATGCCGGTCAGCTTGCCATCGCTGTGGAGTGCACAATTGGAGATGTTGACGTCCCGGACCGTGCCATCCTTCCGCAGGCGCTGCGTCTCGAAGTTCGTGACGATCGCGCCCTCGACGAGCCGGGTGCGCTGTTCGGCAAACTCGTGTTGTTTGTCCACGGGAATCAGCATGAGCAGCGACTGTCCGATCGCCTCCTCATCCGTCCACCCGAACTGCTTCGCGGCGGCTTGGTTCCAGCGATTGATCGTGAGATCCGGGGCTGCGATCACGATCGCGAGTGGCGAGTCGTCGACGACGGCACGAAGGATCGCGTTGCTTTCCTCGAGCGCGGCTTCCGCGGCCATGCGCTCGGTCACATCCATCGAGAGCACTATCCAGGCACGACGTCCTTCGAAGTCGATGCGATGCGAGAGCGACTCCGTCTGCATCTCTGTGCCGTCCTTTCGGATGTGACGCCAGCCGCGACTGCGCAACAATGCCGGCATTTCCGACGCGACCGTTTGTCTCAGCCTCGGTATTTCGTCTTGCGGGCGGATGTGCTCGATGGACATCGCGAGGAATTCCTGCTCCGAATAGCCGTACTGATCGGTGGCGGCCTCGTTCACCGCGAGAAAGCGGAACGTCTCTTCATCGAAAACCCACATCGGCATGGGGTTGCTTTGGAACAGGAGGCGGTAGCGCTCCTCATGCCGCATCGCTTCATCCCGTGCCCTCCCGGCGGCACTCGCGAGCTCGCTGAGCTCGTGATTCGCGAGCTCGAGATCCGCCGTGAGCGCCTCCTGTTCCATCCCCGCATCCGTCAACTCCTGGTTTGCGAGCTGCAGATCGGCCGTCAACATCTCCTGCTGAACTGCCTGCGCCTCCCGCTCGATTGCCTGCTTCTCGAGCTGACTCTGCTGCTCAATGGCCCGTGCGGCGTGCGCCAGAAGCTGGTGCCGCAGGTATCCGAGAATCGCGAGCACGATGATCGCCTCGATCCCCACGAGTACGATCTCCCCGTACCGCCAGAAGGTGTTGCGTTGCACCCGGCGCGCGTACAGCGCGGCTTCCGCGTCGAGGAAGCTCTCGATACTCGCGCGCACCCTGGCGAAGGACACGATACGTGCGTGCGCATCGCGTCCACTGCGTGTGCGTCGCACGCTGTCCGGTGACTGGAGCGTGCTGTCGACGAAGCTGTTGTCCCACTCGCGGATTGCGCTCCCGACGAGGTCGAGCCGCGCCTGCTGCGCCGGATTGTCGGCGGTGAGTCGTCTCAGCGTCTCCAGCTCGCGCGTGAGCGCCGGCCGCGTATGCGTCTCGAGCGCGAGCAGCGAGCTGTCGCTGGTGATCTGGTACGCGTCGATGCTCGTCTGCCGGTCCTGCGCGAGGTCGAGTGCGCGCGCACCCGCGGACTGTACCTCCGTCGTGTGATGCACCCACGCGGTCGACTGCCACGTGAGATACGACATCACACCCACCGTGACCGCGAGCGCGCCAAGCGCCGAAATGGCACTAGCGGCAAGCCTCCGAATCAGCTGGATGAGCGGCGAACCTTGCGTCATGAAGAAAGGAGAGGGTATGAGCTCGTCGCGAAGAGCGCGTACGAGCGTTGAGCTCCCTCTGATTATTACGACTGGAACCGCCATCCAGTTCGGTTATTAGACGACTTTAAGAGAGCGCGCATCTCCGCGGCCGTACGGGTTCGACGCAAAACGGCTCCAGCTCCGAACGAACGGAGGCTGGAGCCGCGAAGTCGAGGACCCTGCCGTTACTCTCTCGTCACATCGATCATGTTGTCGTCGGAGATGCGGTCGATGAGCTTGTTATAGGGGTCGATGCCTGCGCGCGTCGGCTGCTCGTCGACTACGATGGTGAAGCGCTGGTGCTCCTGCGTGAGCCGTTCACGCCTCATGTAGAGCGGCTTCTCCTCATCCTTCGCGCCATTGAACACGCCGATGTCGATGAAGTCGGCGAGCGGCATCGGTGACTCCGTTCCATTGCCATCGGATTGCGATTTTCTCGCCTGCACCTCGAGCGTGACCTCGTACTTGCCGCTCGGGAGCTTCCGGGATCTCGCAGACAGTGTTTTGTTGTTGTAGAGCACGATGCGATTGAAGCCATCCTCGATCAGATACTGATACTCGGGGGGCGTCTGTGCACGGAGGGCATCGACGAGCATGCGGGTGTCGGGGTACGCGCCGTCCACCGATTGCGCTCCTCGTGTGCTGTCCACCGCGTCCACCTGGTTGTGCGCGTTCGCGTAGCGGTGCGCCATCAGGAAGTTGTGCAGCGCGAGATTCACCTTGTCTTCGCCGATGTAGTCCGCGAGGGTGTACATGATCTGCCCGCCCTTCTCGTACCACACGTAGCTCTCGCGCTGCACGAGCGCGAGTGGCGGCTCGTGGCGCGTCTCCCCGGACCGCCCGCGCAGGTACCGATCGAGGAAGTGGCGCAGCACCTTGTGCATGTAGTCCTTGCCGTACTTCTGCTGCATCACCATGTACGCGGAGTACTGGGCGAGCGTCTCGGACATCATGTTCGATCCCTGCACGTTGCCGCCGATGAGCTGGTGGCCCCACCACTGGTGCCCGAGCTCGTGCGCCGTGACGAAGTAGGTGAGATCCACATCGGTGGGCTTCACCATCCGCCCGATGAAGCCGATCCCTTCGGAAAATGGAACGGTATTCGGGAACGACTGCGCGAACGAGCGATAGCGTGGAAACTCCAGAATGCGGTACTGCGTGAACTGGAACGGGCTGAAGTTCGTCTGGAAGTAATCCAGTCCTGCGCGCGAGCTCGCGAGCATGTCGTCGACGTCGTACGGATGCGCTGGGTCGTAGTACACCTCGAGAGTCACGGGACCGTTCGGGCCGTTGTACACCTCCTTCCTGGTCGTGTATCTGGCGGAGAGATACGAGAAGAAGTCGAGCGTGTGCGTAGCGCCCATGCTGTACTCGAAGTAGCGTCGTCCGTTCTGTGTCCAGGTGCGCTGCAGATATCCGGGTGCGATCGCGATCTGATCGGGCGAGGTGCTGACGACCGTGTGGAAGGTGATCCAGTCGGCGTTTGGAGAGAACAGGTTCTGGCGTGAGTGCACCGAGTCTCCGCGCAGGGCCATCTCGACGAGCGGCGGGAGATTTTCTTCGCGCCGACGGCGCGGATCGTCGAGCTCGTACTGCGCGTCGTAGCCGACCTGGGGGAAAAACGCGGCGTCGAAGAAGGTCCCGTTGTGTGCGAATTCCGCGGGCTCATTGCCATCGCGAAAGCCGTGCGCCGTATGTGACACGCTGAACGTCATGGTGAGCACGTCGCCGGGCTGGAGCGGCTGCTCGAGCTGGTAAACCGAATAGAGATCGTGCGGCGCACGACTCATCAGATGGAAGGGGCGGTCGAAGCTCACGTTGGACACGGAGCGCTGCTCGTCCGTGAGATGAATCTGCGACATCGGCTGCTCGGACTTGTTCTGCAGCGTCATGCGCCCAGCGCCCGCGAACGAGCGGCGCTCGGGGAAGATGTCGATCGTCGCATCGACAGCGGTGACTTTGGGTAGCGGGAATTGCTCGTACTTCTTGAAATCGCGCTCGTAGCCTGCCTGGATGCGGCGAAGATCCTTGCCATTCATGTACTCGTTGAGCACGTGCGTGTTGTAGTAGTACCACGAGCCCGTAACCACGGCGAGCACGAGAAAGAGCGCGGCGGCCGGTACGAGTCTGGCCGCGCGCCCACGCGCGAGATGCGCTCGAGTCCGAAGCGAGATCTCCGCGCCGCGCCTCGTGAACGCGATCGAGATGATTCCGAGCACCGCGAAGATCGCGAACCAGTACGTGATCGCGAAGAAGAGCGCGGGCACGAAGTGCCCATACCCGTTCATGTCGGAATACGTGTAGGGCGGCGTGGCACCCACCAGGTACAGCGTGTTCGACCAGCCGAAGTTGAAGAGGATCGGCTGCAGCACGAACACGCCGATCACGATCCCGTGGCCGATGAACTTGTTCGAGACAATCGTTTGTACGAACAGGGCGAACAGCGCGAAGCCGAGCAGCTGCGGGAAGGTGAGGACGTACAGCTCCTTGAAGTACTGGCCGAGCTCGTAGTGGTAGTAGCCCGCTAGTGTCTGCATGAGGATGCCGACGAGCATCGTCACCGTGAGCAGCACGAGCTCCACGAATGCGATCGCCGTGAGCTTCGATAGCCAGTCAACTGCCTCACCCATGGGGAGCGCGTCATGGATGCCGTCGAAGTGCGCGTCGCGCTCGCGCCAGACGAGCTCACCCGCGTACAGCGTCGCAACAATGTAGAAGAAGAGGGCGGCGCCGCCTTCGACGGCCTGCAGCATCAGGTACGTGACGGGCCACACGTCCACACCGCCGACGCGCCCCGCAAATTGACCGTTGTTGATCGCGAAGACGACCAAGAGTCCGACGATCGCCCAGAAGGAGATTTCGCGCACGATCGTGCGCACACGAAGACGCGTGAGCGACAGGTATTGGATGAACGTCGTTCGCGCGCCGAAGATCTGGCGGACGCGCGGCAGGCTCGCGGCGACGAGCGAGCGAATGGGGCGGGCCTCTTCGGTCTCGAGCAGACGAGCCTTGGCCGCACGCTTCCCCTGCGACTTCGCCGTGAGCGCCTCCACGGACATCGGGAAGAGCGCCCACGTCGTCACCAGCGAGGCGAGCCCGACGAAGGACCAGAGCAGCCTGTTATAGAGAAACACACCCGGAGAATTGCCGCTCATGTCCCACGGCATGAGCAGCGTATTCTTCTCGACCACCGTCCAGTATCGCGCGACGTTGTCCAGGAGCACGAGCCCGATCGGATCGAGAATGCCGGACCAGAAATGCTCGAGCGATCGGGTGGCGAAATACGCGGTGAGTCCGACGAGATAGACCATGAACAGCGCGACGCCCTGCAGGTACACGACGAAGATCTTGCGCGTGAGCGCCGCGACCATGAAGAAGAGCGACCCCAGAAAGAAGATCTGGACAACGTTGATGGACAGGAACGGCTGCAGATACCACGAGAGGTGATTGGGTCCGATACGCGCGTGATCTGCCCACGGAGCGAACGTGCCGAGCCACGTGCCCACCATCATTCCCGAGAACGCGAAGACCGTGGTCACGAACGAGCCGGCCCAGCGCCCACCGAGGTAGGCCGTCTTGGAGATCGGCTTCGTGAACAGCATCTGGTACGTGTCGCGTTGAAAGTCGCGCAGAATCGACGTCCCGAACATCGCAGCGATGATGATCACGCCGAACAGGCACGCACCGATGTCGTTGAAGGTGTTTGCGTACGGTCCGTTGAGTAGCACCTTGCCGTTCGAGTTGCCGACAGGCCCAAAACTCTCCGACGCCACGCAGAAGAACGAGAAGGCGAGCCAGCAGAGAAAATAGACGTAGGTCGAGATGCTCTTCGCGCGAAATCGCAGCTCGAAAACAAAGAACTCCCAGAACTGTGAGAGTGCGTTTCCCCCGCGGCGCGCGCTCAATTGCGCGCCTGCCGCGAAACGTTGAGGAAGTACACGTCCTCGAGTCCGGAAGGCACCGCACGAAAGCCTGCGCCAGGGGAGGATGGCGCGAACACGCGTATTTCGTGTTGGCCCGCCACGAGATGGCTGCTCACCACCTTCAGCTCCGCCTCGATCGCGCGAAGCTCATCGTCGTTCGAGAGCACGCGCGACCACATTTGCCCGTCGAGCGCCGCGATCGATTCGGCCGGCGCGCCCTCGAGCAGCACCTCGCCCTGGGCGATGATCGCCATGCGCGGACAGAGCTCGCGAACATCATCGACGATGTGCGTCGAGAGGATCACCGTCACGTCTCGCCCGATCGACGACAACAGGTTGAGAAAGCGGTTTCGCTCGGCTGGATCGAGTCCGGCGGTGGGCTCGTCTACTATGATCAGGCGCGGACTTGCGAGCAGCGCCTGCGCGATGCCGAATCGCTGCTTCATCCCGCCCGAGTACGTGGACAGCGACTTCTTGCGCACGTCCCAGAGGTTTGTCTGCTGCAACAGCGCCTCGACCATCTCCTTCCGCTCGCTCGCGACGACGATGCCCTTGAGGATCGCGAGATGGCTGAGCATATCGATCGCGGACATTTTTGGGTACACACCGAACTCCTGCGGCAGATAGCCGAGCACCCGGCGTACCTCGTCTTTCTGTGTGAGGACGTCGATGCCGTCGAGCATGATCGAGCCCGAGTCGGGATCCTGCAGCGTCGCGATCGTTCGCATGAGGGAGCTCTTGCCGGCACCGTTGGGGCCGAGCAGGCCGAACATGCTGCTCCCCACGCTGAGGGAGAGATTCTTAAGGGCGCGGACGCCGTTCGGGTAGGTCTTGGACAGACCCGTGATCGTGAGCGCCATCGAGGATCTCCGGAGTGGGGTGTTGCCGCTCTCTACGCTGACTCGGTGCCGCCAGTTTCGAGGTGGAATCAACGGCCGGGCAACGGGAACGCAAAGCGGTGGCGTCGGGAGCCGTGAGCGGGCGCAAAAAAAGTCTCTTCGACGAATTCGTCAAAGAGACTCTCATGCTATCAGTCGGGGCGAGTGGATTTGAACCACCGACCTCCTGGTCCCGAACCAGGCGCGCTAACCGGGCTGCGCCACGCCCCGAAAATCCGGTGAAAGGCTCACATCGCGGCGAAAGGACACCGCGAGATCATGCTGCGCGAGGAGGACCGGCATCTCCAAGCGAACGCGCAACGTAGCGCAGAATCGCGACTTGGGCAACCTCGCGGGGCAGCCACGCGGGCCCTCCCACTGCTTCCCCGTCAAGGCGAACCAAACTCCGCTAAGTGGCTATCCGCGCCGCTGAGCCGTACATTCGCCTGCGCGACCACCCTCACACGGCGGCCAACATTGTCCGATCTTCGTTCGCGCCTGCAGGAGTCGCTCTCTGGCAGCTACACGCTCGAGCGTGAGCTCGGCGGTGGAGGCATGTCCCGCGTCTTCCTCGCGGAGGAGCACCGCCTCGGCCGCCGCGTCGTCGTGAAGCTCCTCTCGCCCGAGCTCTCCGCGGCGGTCTCCGCCTCGCGATTCGAGCGCGAGATTCGCGTTGCCGCGTCGCTTCAGCAGGCCAACATCGTTCCGGTGCTCGCGGCAGGCGATCTCGAAGGGCTGCCGTACTACACGATGCCCTTCGTAGAGGGCGAGAGCCTTCGCGCGCGACTTGGCCGCGGGCCCGTGTCGATCGCCGAAGCAGTGAGCATTCTGCGCGATGTCGCGCGCGCGCTGGCCTACGCGCACGAGCACGGGGTGGTACACCGCGACATCAAGCCGGACAACGTCCTCCTCTCCGGGCACACCGCGGTCGTCACCGACTTCGGCATCGCGAAAGCCATCGCGGCCGCCACCTCGATGGCGTCCGGCGCAACGCTCACGCAGCTCGGCACCGCGATCGGAACGCCAGCCTACATGGCGCCGGAACAGGCCGCCGGCGACCCGGCGACGGATCACCGCGCCGACATCTACGCGTTCGGCTGCGTCGCGTACGAGCTCCTCGCGGGCCAGCCACCATTTCCCGGGCTGCCGCCGCACAAGCTGCTCGTCGCGCACATGAGCGAGATACCGAAGCCGATCTCCGCGCTTCGTCCCGACTCCCCGCCGGCGCTCGCCTCGCTCGTGATGCAGTGCCTCGCGAAGGATCCTGCCTCGCGTCCCGAGAGCGCGACGGAGCTGCTCCGCCTTCTCGAAGTCGTCGCCTCGCCGTCGGCGCCGCAGGTTGCAATGCCCGCGATCCTCATTGGCGGACGCGGGATGCTAGTGCGCGCGCTCGCCGTGTACGCCGCCGCATTCGTGGGCGTCGCGATCGTCGCACGCGCGGCGATCATCGCGATCGGACTCCCCGACTGGGTCTTTCCCGGCGCGCTCGCCGTCATGGCGCTCGGGTTGCCGGTGATCCTCTTCACGGCGTACGCGCAATACGTCTCGCACCGCGCGGCGATCGCGACACCCACCTACACACCGGGCGGCACGCCGTCGCTCGCGGGTGTCCAGGGCACGATGGCGACGCTCGCGATCAAGGCGAGCCCGCACGTGTCGTGGAAACGCGCGACGCGCGGAGGGATCGCGGCGGTGGGCGTGTTTGCATTGCTGGTTGCCGTCTGGATGGTCATGCGCGCGCTCGGTATCGGCCCCGCGGGTTCGCTTCTCGCCTCAGGCAAGCTGTCGGCGAGCGACAAGGTGTTCGTCGCCGCGTTCGATGCGCCGGCAGCGGACTCCTCGCTCGGGTCGACGATCGCCGAGGCGGTGCGGACGAATCTTTCGCAAAGCCGGGCCGTGCACATCGTTCCGACGAGCGCGGTGGTTGCGGCGCTCGAGCAAATGAAGCGGGCCGACACCGCGCGCGTGGACCTCGCGACCGCGCGCGAGATCGCGCAGCGTGCCGGCGCGAAAGCGGTCGTCGCTGGAAGCGTCGTGCCGGCTGGGAGTGGCTACATCGTGACCGCGCGACTCGTCGCGGCCGAGAATGGGGACGAGCTCGCGTCGTATCACGAATCGGCGAAGGATGCCGGTGATCTCATTCCGTCGGTGGACCGCCTCACGAAATCGCTGCGCGGGAAAATCGGAGAATCGCTCAAGTCGGTTCGCGAGGCGCCGCGCCTCGACCAGGTGAGCACCGCATCGCTCGGAGCGCTTCGCAGTTACGCGGCAGGGCTCCACGCCAACGACGTCGTGGGAGATTATCAGGGCGCGATCGACTACTTTCACGACGCCATCCGACAGGACAGCACATTCGCGATGGCGTACGTGCAGCTCGCGTTCTCGTTGCAGACACTGGGCGGCGCGACTCGGTTTGCGCAGGCCACCGAGGCGCTCACGGCCGCCTTCAAGATGCGAGATCGTCTTCCGGATCGCGAGCGGTACAATGTGGAGGGCGCGTACTACTATTCGGCGACTCCCGATCGCTCGAAGGCGATCCCCGCACTCCGACGTGCGGTGGAGCTCGACTCCACTAACATGGACGCGGCCAATACGCTGGCCAACGCGCTGAGCGATACTCGCGACTATGCTGGCGCGATGCCGATGTTCCGGCTCGCGATCGCGAGCGATCCAACGAACGGTACGCTGCTCTCCAACATCGCGGTACAGTACACGATTGCCGGGAACCACGCGGCGTTCGACTCGATGTTGAAAGTCATCGAGAGTAGCAGCGCGCATTTTCCCACTGCCCCGATTCGCTTCGAAGAGTTGTGGACTCGCCGCGACTACGACGGCGCGGAGAAGCTTGCGCGCGCGCAAGCGGATACGGCGCAGCCACGCGCTGCCGTGGGTGCCCAGGATGCGCTCGTCGGGCTCGCGGTGCTGCGCGGCCGGCTGCACGAAGCGGAGCGCAGATACGTGCAGGTCAACGAGGCAACGGCCCGCGTGCGCGGCGACACCGTGAATCCGCACAACGTCGCATTCTTTCACGCAATGCTGGACGGCCAGTTGCGGGGCGATGCGCCTCGCGGCATCGCGGCGCTCGACGCCGCGCTCCGCGCAACGCCCGTCGCGTCCGTTCCTCCGAGTCGCGACCAGAGCATGAGTCTGGCGCTAGGCTACTCGCGCCTCGGCGCCACGGCAAAGGCGCGCGAGGTGATGAGCCAATTCGAGGCGCGGCTGGATACGCTCAAAAGGCGAAGCAACGCCGTGGTGTTCGCGCGGACTCGCGGATTCATCGCGCTCGCGGAAGGAAAGGCCGACAGCGCAGTGTTCTATTTTCGACGCGGCGACGTAGAGGCGGACGGATTGCCGACCGGAAACTGCACCGCCTGCACGCCGCTTCTCGTTGGCCTCGCCTTCGACCGTGGCGGCCATGCCGACTCGGCTCGGGCGTATCTCCGGCAGTACGTCGAGATGAGCGGCACTGGCCACTCGTTCGTAGATCGCTTCTACATGGCGCCATCGCTGTATCGCCTGGGCGAGCTGTACGAGAGCTCGGGAGACACGAAGCACGCGACGGAGTACTACGGCCGGTTCGTGGACCTGTGGAAGAATGCCGATCCCGACTTGCAGCCGCGCGTCGAGGAGGCCCGGAAGCGTATCGAGCGGATGAATCGCGCTTCCCGGTAACGGGCGGCCAGCGGATGGCAATCACCTATTCTGCGGCCGTCGTCCATCGCCGCGATCAGCCACATTCCTCAGCGAGAAAACACGGCACCGTGAGGGAGGCCTGTGCCGTGAAAACCGTGCGGCCAATCGATGTTGCTCATGCTGAAGCCGGGCGCCGTGCTGCCGAAGTTGCGAAAATCTTCGTCCATCGTGACCGCACCGCTCCTGCGATCGAAGTTGAGCATGAACAACCTGCTGTCCGTACCTCCGGAGTTCACTATTATCCTGCTTCCGACCTCGTCCCAGGCGAGCCAGTGCGTGAATTGATCCGCACCAAGCGATAGCTGAGATACCTTCACCGGCTTTCCCGGATCCGCGACATCGAGCACGACTACGCCGCTTATCCCTGGAACGGCCTCGATCCAGTAATGATCGACGACGATGGGGATACCGCAGAGTCCTCCCTCGAACGTGTACACTGGCTCCGCTCGGGGGTGATCAGTGTCGAGGCCTGTGACGCGATGCAGGCCGCACGACCGCGTCTGCACGAACACCGTTTTCCCGTCGCTCAGAACGCGGGGTTCCTGTGGGTCTTCGTGCCCATATCCCCGCGAGCCGGGCGAGAGTCGAATAGTTTTCAACAACGTGAGATCGGACATTCTCCAGACTTGCACGGCAATGCCGGCGCCCTCGATGAAATGCATGGGCGAGCTGGTGGTCAGCAGCCGGTCGAGCTTCGGAAGTACCGCGATGCTGTATGGTCGAATCAGTACATCCGGCACACTGGAATCGACTGCTGTCACGGTGCGCACGACACTGGCACCATCGTCCAGCTCTACTAGGCCACCGCCTCGTTCTCCATGGCGCATGTGAAAGCTGGCGAGGACGTGACCATTGGGCAGGCGCACAAACGAGTGCGGATGCATGTAGCCCTGAATGTCATCGAACGCTCGCGCGACCTTTGGACGCAGCGGATCCCGCACGTCGAAGACGAAGGATTTGCCCGACTCGAATCCGTTCGCAAACAGATATCCGGATTGCGAGAGACTGTACTCGGTGTGGTGCGGGACGGTGCCGATGGCACCGGCAGGCACTGACGCCACAACCTTGCCGTACGTCGGATGCTGTGGCGTGACATCCAGCACGGCGAGGAAATCGCTCGACTTCTTGTCGGCATCGCCGGCCCAGACGAACAAGTATCGAGGCGAAGGGGGCGCGGCCGAGGAGAGGAAGACCATGGTGCAGGCGACGACCTGCAGAATCTTCGTTTTCATGGATCTCCGCGCCCAGTGAGCAGCTCGAGACCATGCCGACTCTTGGCCGCGAACGGATCGGACTTGATTCAGATCAAAGTCAGATCAGAAGATGATGCGCGGTGAAGTTGGCTGCTGCAATAGCGCGCCAATCACCGAAGATTCAGCATCTTCGCGGTTTGAAGAATGCCTGTTACATCGTCTAGCGCCTTTCGTGACGTGGCTGTGTGGAGCGGGAGCGAGGTTCTGACACTCGTCTCCAACCTCTTCACCGAATCCGGTCGCCTTCGACGAGTGGCGCCGGGATCCGCCCAGGGAGCCACGCAGTCATGAAACGAGTTGCCACAGCCATCCTCGTCGTCGCATGCACAACGGCCTGCAGTGATCGTCCCACCGCCCCAGCCGACCTCGCGCCCGCCGCGAGCGCCGGCACAGCCGGCAACGAGTCGGCCAATCCTCTCGACATCGCGGTGATAGGTGACACGCCGTATGGAAGTGCGGCGATCGCACTTTTCCCCACGATGGTGGATGCCATCAACAGCGATCCCAAAGTGCGCGAGGTAGTTCACATCGGCGACCTGAAATCCGGAAGTGAGCAGTGCAGCGACGCACGCCTCCAGATCTCGGCCGATCTATTCAACACTTTCAAGGATCCGTTCATCTACGCGATCGGCGACAACGAGTGGACGGACTGTCATCGCGCCAACAATGGCGGGTACAACCCGCTCGATCGTCTGGCAAAGGTTCGCGACCTGGTCTTCTCGGTCCCCGGGCAGGTGCTCGGTGGTCGCGGGAAGACGGTGGAAGCGCAGGCGGACTATCCCGAGAACCAGCTCTGGGTGGAGTCGCGGGTGACGTTCTCCGTCTCCCACATCCTTGGCTCGAACAACGGCCTGGATAAGTGGTTCGGTGACCGGAAGGTCAACGGGGTCTCAGCTTCGGAAACGCCGGCTGAAGGGCAGAGCCGCGTTGCAGAAGAGACGGCGCGACAGGCCGCCAACATTGCATGGCTCGAGCACACCTTCGCCACGGCGAAGGCCGAGGGTTCGGTGGGCATCGTGCTGTTCTTCCAGGCAGATCTCTGGCATCCGGGTGATCGCGCCGGCGGCGCGACCTTCACCGCCCATCAGGCATGGGTCGAGCGCCTTGCGCAGCTCGCGAGCACGTTCAATGGGAAGATCCTCCTCATCGTCGGCGACAGCCACGACTATCGCGTCGATGTTGGCGTGCCGTGGATGGCCACCTACTACGGTGTTACCGCTCCGCAGAACGTCACCCAGATCGTCGTCGACCGCAGCATCGAATCGCCCGCGACCGATGTCGGAACGCCGTCGGTGATCGAGTGGCTGCGCCTGCACATCGATCCGCGCTCACCGAGCGTGTTCAGCTGGGAGCAGGTGATCGTGCAGTAGAGTTTCGCGCATGGACCAGTGCACAAAACACGATAGGCCACTGTCATGCGACGGTGGCCTATCGTGTTGCAGCCGTTTGTAATCCCGAAAGTGCGCCTGGAGGAACTCGAATCCCCAACCTTCTGATCCGTAGTCAGATGCTCTATCCAATTGAGCTACAGGCGCGCAGTGAATCGATTTTCCAGAAACGACGGCGGACATGCTCCAGTCGCGGAGACACGTCCGCCATCAGCAGACAAAAGTAGCCGCCCCTCACCGCAGCGTCAAGCAAACACAGGGCGTGCGCCTCACGCTCCGATCAGTCGACTTTCGCCAGCAAGTTCGCATCGCGGGCGAGCCTCCAGCTCCCGTTTTGCTCCTTCCGGAATATCGCGAGCGTGTACCCCGCGCGCCGCACCATCGCACCACCGGGCGGCGTCATCGTCATCTCGATCCGGTTCCGCACGTACGCCCAATTGCCCAGCACCTGCAATTCGACGATCTCGCTCGTTCCATTTATCGCGACGTTCGCCATTCCCTTCGATGCCGCCGCAAACGCCTCCTTCCCGAACGGCTGCTGCCCCGGCACCATGAACACGACATCGTCCGTCATCAGATTCAACACGGTATCGAGGTCGCCCGACCTTGTCGCGGCAAACCACGTCTCGACCACCGCCCTGATCGCGCGCTCATCGTCGGTCATCGCACCGCGCTATTCCCCACATACTCATACTCGGATGCACGAGGAGCCCCAAGCAACACCTCGCTCGAGGCTCCACAAATGGGCGGTACAAGACTCGAACTTGTGACCTCCACGATGTCAACGTGGCGCTC
>JBDTXN010000018.1:0-35846 GCA_040006175.1 Gemmatimonadota bacterium
TATCTCAAGCCGCTCACGCTGCGAGAGGTGGCCGAGGTCATCAACATGCACGAGTCGACTGTGAGCCGCGTGACGAACGAGAAATACGTGCAGACGCCGCGCGGCGTGCTCCCGCTCAAGTTCTTCTTCTCCTCGGGGCTGTCGACCACCGGTGGTGAAGACGTGTCGGCGCGCGGCATCAAGGCCCAGATCGAGAAGCTCGTGTCCGACGAGGATCCGAAGCACCCGCTCACCGATCAGGCGATCGTGAACATCCTCAAGGAGAGCGGCGTGCAGATCGCGCGTCGCACCGTCGCCAAGTATCGCGACCAGCTCGGCGTTCTCTCGGCCCGGATGCGCAAGCGAGTATGACGCTCGTCGCCGCGGCATCTGCTCCCGCCGCGATCGACGTCTCGGTGCTCGTGCCGGCAAAGGACGAGGCCGAGAATCTGCCGCTCTTCATGGAGCAGGCGGCACAGGCGTTCTCCAACAGCACGGTGTCGTACGAAGTCGTGGTCGTCGACGACGGATCCACCGACAACACGGCGCGCGTGCTCTCGGATCTGCAAAAGCGCTATCCGTTTCTCCGCGTCGCCCACCACAGGCGCCAGCGTGGCATCGCGGACGCGCTCCGCACCGGCTACCTCGCCGCGCGCGGTCGCGTGCTCGTGTTCTATCCCGCGGACCTGCAGTACAAGCCGGAGGACATTCCGCGCCTCGTCGCGCCGATTCTCGCCGGCGAATCAGACATGGTGACGGGCTACAAGCAGGGCGTGTACGAGAAGGCGTTCGTCTCACGCATCTACAACGGCTTGAGCCGCTCGCTGTTCGAGATTCCCGTACGGGATCTGAACTCCGTGAAGGCGTATCGCCGCGAAGTGATGGAGATGCTGCCCGTGCGCCCGGACTGGCACCGCTACATGATCGTCATCGCGGCGGAAAGCGGATTCACAGTGACGGAGATTCCGGTGCCGCTGTATCCGCGCAACGCTGGCGTGTCGAAGTTCGGCATCGGGCGCATCCCGATCGGCGTGCTCGACATGCTCTCCGTGTGGTTCGAGCTGCGCTTCGGGCGCAAGCCGCTGCTCCTCTTCGGCATGACCGGGTTCGCGCTGTTTCTTTTGGGCGTACTCGCCGGCATCGTCGCGCTCGCCGTTCGCGTGTTCTGGGGAATCGGCTTCCGGCCGCTGCTCAACCTCGTCGAGATCTGCGTGATCACCGGAAGCGTGTTCCTGGTCGGCGGCCTCGTGGGCGAGATGATCGCGGGGCAGCGCGCGGAGTTGCGCGAGCTTCGTCGCCAGCTCGGCGCGTCGCTGCCGAGGCGGGACGGCGACGATCGCTGATTCCGGAGACGCGCACGACGCACCCGTGACGACGCCATCGCACCGCACGCTCGTGCGCGTCGTGCAGGCGGCGCTGGCAGCGATCGTGATCTTTCTGGTCGCGCGCAAGATCGTCGCGGAGTGGAGCGCCGTGGAGCTCGCGCTCGATGCGGCGCGCCCGAGCTGGCTCGCGCTTGCCGCATCGGGGCTGGTGGTGTTCGCGACGTACGCGGTGCTCATCGAGACGTGGCGGGTCTTGCTGCGCGGGTGGCAGCACGAGATTCCGTTTCTCGACGCCGCGCGAATCTGGACTATCTCGAACCTCGGAAAGTATCTCCCGGGAAAAGTGTGGTCGATTACTGCGCTCGCGGTGATGTCGCGCGAGTACGGTGTCACTGCCGCCGAAGGTGCAACGGCATCGATTCTCGTGACGCTCGTCAACACCCTCGTCGGCTTCGTGGTGGCCTTCGTGGCGGGAGCGGCGCTGCTCCGGCTTCATGTGTTCGTCGTAGTGCTGATCGCGCTGCTGGCGGTCGCGGTGCTCGCATCGCCGGCCGCACTGCCGAGGCTCGGATCGATGGCGGGGAAGATGTTCAAGCGGGAAATCGTGCTGCGCCCGCTCCCACACCGCGTGCTCCTCACCGCGGGCGCGCTCACGTGCATTGCGTGGCTGATGTACGGAGTTGCGTTCTGGCTCTTCACCAGAGGAGTGCTCGGCTACGCGCCTGGCGCGCTCCGCAACTACGTAGCAGTTTTCGCGGGTTCGTACCTGATCGGCTTCGTGGCGCTGTTTGCGCCTGCGGGTTTGGGTGCGCGCGAGGGTGCGATGGCGTATGCGCTGCAGCGGGCGGGGTTCGCGGCCGGACCGGCGGATCTGCTCGTCGTTGCGTCGCGTCTCTGGCTCACCGCACTCGAAGTGATTCCGCCGCTCATCTTTCTGGCCTTCGTCCGGCGCAGCCGGCTGTCAATTCATGAAGAAGACCGCAGCCACGCGCGCTGAACCCGCCGCCGAGACCGGCGCGCCTCGTCTTGCCGGCCTCTGGAGCGCGCTCGTCTACGCGCTCGCGACGCTGTGGCTCGGAGCACCCGCGTTCGCGGGGAAGTTCCTCATCAACATTCACAGCGATCAGTATCTGGCGGGCTACGCATTCCGCGAGTTCGCGGCGCACACGCTGCGCACGACTGGCTCGTTCCCGCTGTGGAATCCGTACATCTACGGCGGGCTGCCGTACGTCGCGGCCATGCACGGCGACATTTTCTATCCGACGTTCCTCCTCCGCATGATCATGCCGACGGATGTTGCGATGACCGTCGGCTTCATGGTGCACATTTTTCTCGCTGGGCTGTTCACGTACTACTTCCTGCGTGCGTGGGGGCTGGGCTTCTATCCGTCGCTGCTCGGCGGACTCGCGTACATGATGGGCGGGCCGATCGCGTCGTACGTGTCGCCCGGGCATGACGGAAAGCTGTTCGTGAGCGCACTCACACCGCTCGCGCTCTGGATGCTCGTGCGTGGAATTCGAGACGGGCGCCTCTGGGCATTCGGGGTGTTCGCTCTCGCAACAGGGCTCGCGGTGCTGAGCCCGCACCCGCAGCTGCTTCAGTATCAGCTGCTGCTTTCGGGCGTGTTCACGCTCTTCATCGCGTTCTCAACACACGACGGAGACACCGCGCTTCCCCGCAACACCGCGATCGCGCGCCTCGCTCTCTCCGCCGGCGCGGTCATCGTGGGAATGCTCATGGGAGCTGTGCAGTACCTCCCGGTGATGGAGTACGTGCCGTGGTCGCCGCGCGCGGGTGGAAAGGGGTACGAGTACGCGACCACGTACTCCTTCCCCCTGGAAGAGCTCATCAACACGTATGTGCCGCAGTTCAGCGGGATCCTGAATGCGTATTCGGGACGCAATGGCATCCATCTGCACAGCGAATATCTCGGAGTCGCGGTGCTGATCCTCGCGGTGCTCGGCTTCGGCGCCGTGCGCGCCACGAGGCGCCGCGCGTTCGCGCGATTCTGGCTTGGCGCGATGATCGTCGCACTGCTCTGGGCGCTGGGCAACTCGACTCCGTTTTTCCATCTGATCTACGCGATCGTCCCGGGAACGAAGTTCTTCCGCGCGCCGAGCACGATCATTTACATCGTCGCGCTCGCGGTTGCGGTGTTCGCCGCGCTCGGACTCGAGCGCGTGCTCGCGCGCGAATACACCCGGCGGTATCTGGCGGGATGGGCGATCGTCGCAGCCGTGATGCTGGTGCTCGGGGTCTCCGGTGCACTCTCCTCGTTGGCAACGGCCGTCGCTCACCCGCAATTGGTGGAGAGGGTTCCGGAAAACGTCGGAGCTCTCTTCGAGGGCTCGGTGCGCTCGTTTCTAGTGGCGTTGGTCGCGCTCGGAATTCTGTTTGCATTCCTATCGGACAGGCTCCGCGCGACGCACGCGGCGTGGGCACTTGTCGCGATCGCTGCGATCGACCTGTGGAGCATCGAGCGATTGTACTGGCAATTCTCGCCGCCGGCGTCGCAGCTGTTCGCGACCGACCCGATCATCAAGTACCTGGAGTCGGTGAAGGAACCGGGGCGGGTGCTCGCCATTCAGCTCTCGGGGCAGGGTGACGCCGAGCGCGATCCGTACCTCACGACCCAGTCGAACGGACTCATGGTGCACGGCATTCGCCAAGTGGTCGGCTACCACGGCAACTCGCTTGGCCGGTACAACGAGCTGATCGATGGACGTCAGCTCATCGACCCGCAGATCTGGCACTTGCTCAACGTGCGCTACCTGCTGACCGACAGCGACACTGTTCCACTCGAGGGGGTGCGCCGTCTCGCCGGTCCGGTGAAGAACGCGGCCGGCTCGACGGAGTATCTGTACCAGCTTCCGGGCGACAATGCGTTCGCGTGGGTCGCCCCGGTGATCGTGAAGGCGGCGGACGCACCGGTGCTCGCGACGGTGATCGACGCGCGCTTCGACGCCACCCGCGCGGCGCTCGTCGACAGCGCTGCACCGGTCGTTGGTCCACAGATCGCGGCCATGCCGGCGCCCACCGGACTCGACGTGCACACGGTGTCGTACGCCCCTGGCCATATCGTGCTGCAGCTCGCGAAGCCGGCGCCCGCGGGCTCGGCCCTCATCGTGTCCGAGAACTACTATCCGGGATGGAGCGCGACCGCTGACGGAAAGCCGGCGCTGGTTGCGCGCACGGACTATTCGCTCATGGGCGTGGTGCTGCCCGCCGGCGCGACTCGAGTGGAGCTGGGTTTCGCGAGCGCGGCATACGAGCGCGGGAAGACGCTGACCTGGCTCGCCGTCGGGCTTTCACTCGTCGCAATTGCAGCTGGCATCGTGCTGGACCGGAGGCGCCGTGTCTGAGCGGGCACTCGTCATCGTTCCGACGTACAACGAACGCGACAACATCACCACGCTGCTCAACCAGATCCTCGTGCAGGATCCCAGGCTCGAGGTGCTGATCGTCGACGACGGCTCGCCTGATGGAACGGGTGAGCTCGCCGACGAGATTTCCGCGCGCCAACCCCGCGTGCACGCGCTGCACCGACCCCGGAAGCTCGGGCTCGGCACCGCCTACATCGCCGGATTCAAGTGGGCGCTCGAGCGAGACTTCGCGTTCATCTTCGAGATGGACGCGGACTTTTCGCACGATCCGGGTCACCTGACGACTTTTCTGGAAGCGGTTCAGGACGCCGACCTCGTATTGGGTTCCCGCTACAACCGCGGGAAGGTGACAGTCGTGAACTGGCCGATTCGGCGGCTCATGCTGAGCTATGCGGCAAACCTGTATGCTCGTTGGGTAACTGGTTTGCCGCTCGACGATTCCACCGGCGGCTTCAAGTGCTTTCGCAGGTCCGTGCTGCAGGCGATCGATCTCGACTCGGTGCGTTCGAACGGTTACGGCTTCCAGATCGAGGTGAGCTACCTTGCCTGGAGAAAGCACTTCAGGATCGTCGAGATTCCCATCGTTTTCCACGATCGCACGGAGGGGCAGAGCAAGATGTCGCGGAAGATCGTGTTCGAAGCGATCTGGATGGTGTGGCGCCTCCGGTGGCGGACGATCACCGGGAAGATCTGACCGTGGGGCGCTCGTTCTGGAAAATGTCCGGCTCGGGCAACGACTTCGTCGTCTTCGACTCACGTCATTTCGAGTCCGGTGACGACGCGTGGGAGCGGCCGGAGGCAATCCGGGCACTGTGCGCCCGCGGGACTGGGGTGGGGGCGGACGGGGTGGTATTCGTCACCAGTGCGGAGCTCGCAGGCGCGACGCTCGCCATGCGGTACTACAACAGCGACGGCTCTCGCGGCGCCTTCTGCGGTAATGCGACGCTCTGCGTCACTCGTCTCGCCCGCGAGTTGGACGCGGCGAATGCTGGCGAGCTCGCACTCCAGACCGACAGCGGTCTCGTGCCGGCCAGGGTCGGGAAGTACGGACCGGAGATCGATCTCCCGCCGGTGCATGAGATCTCCAGCGACGTCACGCAGCTTCCCAGGATGCCCGGAGAGCGACGAATCGGGTTCGCGGTAGCCGGGGTGCCTCATATCGTCGTGCGCTGCGAGGACGTCGATCTGGTGCCGGTAGAAACGCGCGGGCGGGAGCTCAGACACTCCGGATTTCCGCAGGAGGGAGCGAACGTCAACTTCCTTTCACATCGAGCCGGACAATGGTCGATCCGCACCTTCGAGCGTGGCGTCGAGGGCGAGACGCTGGCGTGCGGATCGGGTGCAATCGCGTCCGCGATCCTGCTTGCGACCTGGAAGGAGAGCGGCGCGTCGACCTCGCTGCGAACTCGGTCGGGGTTCATGCTGACGGTCCGTTCGAGCCGGGATGGGGAGTCCTGGAGGCCATCGTTGGCTGGCGAAGGACGCGTCGTATTTACTGGCGAGTTGTCTGACGTAGCGTCTGGCTAGATTCGACGGCTGCGAACGGCACACCGAATGGAGTTCGGCCGTCGGCCTTCATGTCGACGGCGTCGCAATCTTATTCAGCACCGTCGGTTACAGAGCAGTGGACGATGGAGGTCGTCGCCGTTGTCCACATTTCTCCCCACCCCTTAGTTTACATAATGTATCTTATACGTATGTTGCTCGTAACTACGTATCCCGTCAGCGTGGCGTCACCTTCTTTGACGACGATCTCCTCGAATCGCGTCGGAAGTCTCGCTGGCATGCGAACGATTGAGACCAAAAAAAGCGCCCGTCGCGGGCGCTTCTGCGTATTAAGCGGCTGTCGAACGCGAGGGCGCGCCGCCAGATCGGCCCGCCTTCGGGACCGTGCGCGGGATGGCGGAGCTCACCCCGTTCCGCCGCCTGCCTTCGCCGCCTCGAGCTCCCCGAGGCGCACGCGTGCCTCCGCGGACGCCGAGCTCTGGTCATCGTTCGCCAGATCGGACCAGATCCGCTTCGCGTCCGCAGTCTTGCCCCCCGCCGTCAGCGCACGAGCCGCACTCGCCATGTAGACGTCGTGATCGACCTTGAACGGCGCTCGCTTCGCAGCCTTCTCGTACGTGGCCGCGGCGTCCACGAACTTGCCCGACTGCTCCAGCCCCGCAGCGGTCAGATTGAGCGCGGCGGCGGCCGTGTACGCGTCCTTGTCGCCGACCACCGGCTCGAGCTCTTTCATGCCCTGCTGGTACTCGCCCTTGTCGTAGTGCACCTGGGCAAGCAGCACGTGGGCTTGCGCGCCCGCTGACGTGCTTCCGTAGCGCTGGACGACCTTTTCCAGGCCACTCTGCGCCAGCGGAAGATTCCCCGCCGCTATCGCCGACTCGGCCTCGGAGAGCGCCTGTGACGCGCTCTGCGCCTGTCTCTCGTTCGACTGCCGATAGAACCAGAATCCGCCCGCGACCAACAGGAGCCCGATCGAGGCGAACATCAGCTGCCTCGAGTGAAGCTCGAGCCATTCCACCAGCGTTTCCACGCGTTCTTCGACGTCCGGGCGAGCCTTCGTGGTCATGTAAGTCCGTGAGTTGATTCGATCACCACCCGCACGCGAGGTATGCGCGAACGGAATTAGCGGCAAAGGTGACATGAGTATAGCTAAGTGACGACAAGCCATGCAAGTAGCTCCGAGCGACCCTCGCCCGAAGCGGTGTTGCTGAGTCGATGCGCCGCCACTGCACAACGCGCGGTTCAGACCAGAACTACTTGACAAAGTCAACTATATGGCTATCCTGGAAATTATCTCGCATTCAGGGACTACGGCACTTCCATGCCCGATTTGTCTACCGAAGATCAGATCACCGCCATTCGGCGGTTCAATCGCTTCTATACGAGGCAGATCGGTGCGCTCGAGGAGCGCCTGCTCGACAGCGAGTTCTCGGTCGCGGAGGCGCGCGTGCTGTACGAGCTCGCGCACGCGGAGGGCATGTCGTCGGCAACGGAGATCGGTAGTTCGCTCGGACTCGACGCCGGCTACCTCAGTCGCATGCTGCGCTCCTTCGAGAAGCGTGCGCTCATGCAGCGCCGCCCTTCCCCCGCCGATGGGCGCCGCTCGAATCTGTCGCTCACGCGCAAGGGCCGGAGCGCATTCACGCGCCTGGACTCACGCGCGCGGGACGCCGTCGCCACTATGCTCCAGGGTCGCTCGGCGGCAGACCAGCGCGCGCTCGTAGGTGCGATGCACTCGATCGAGCGCGTACTCGGCGACGCGCCGCCGAACGGTCGCCATATCGAGATGCGAGATCCCCGCCCGGGCGACATGGGCTGGGTGATCGCCAGGCATGGCGAGATCTACGCTGACGAGTACGGGTGGAGCGAAAGCTTCGAGGCGCTCGTCGCGCGGATCGTTGCGCAGTTCATGCACGAGCACGACCCCGCGCGCGAGCGCTGTTGGATCGCCAGCCTCGATGGCGAGCGCGCGGGATCGATCTTTCTCGTGCGACACTCCGACACCGTAGCGCGCCTGCGTCTCCTGCTCGTCGAACCGAGCGCGCGGGGGATGAGTGTGGGACGCACGCTCGTGCACGCGTGCGTGGAATTCGCGCGCGAAGCCGGATATCGGAAGATCACGCTCTGGACCAATGCGGTGCTCGAAGCGGCGCGCGCGATCTATGTCGCGAAAGGCTTTCGGCTGGTGCGCGAGCAGGCGCACACGCGCTTCGGCAGCGAGGAGCTCGGGCAGGACTGGGAGCTGGACCTCTAGCCGCTTACTCCGGCGGTGCGCAGCATGTCCCCGTCCGCCCTCGCGACCTTGTCGCGTAGTCGAGCGCGCGCGAAGATCGCGAGCCCTGCTCCAAGGGCGGCAGCCGCACCGGCGAGCGCCCACGTGAACGGCGCCACGGAGGAGAGAACGGCCACTCCGCATAGCGCGGCGGCGGCCGCGAACGCCACAGCTGCACCCGCTATGCGTCGCACGAGCGCGAAGATCAGCGCCATAGAGGCGATCGCAAGGGCTACTCGCGCGCCGAATAGCAGCGACACGAGCAAGAACGTGATTGCGCCGAGTATGCCTCCGGCCACGAAGGCGCTGGAGGGCTCGACAGTGGAAGCTGTGACGACCTCGTCGCTGTTGCTGGGATCCATTACGGAAATCCTCGGCTGGGATGGCGGATGTGCATCAATATGTTCTATCTGTGCGGATAACCACGGCGTTGCGGCATGCTTTCCGCTAGTAAGTGGCGAAAGGTGAACTTTTCGCCATCGCATGCGGCGGCGAAGCAGTGAGCCCGTAAACGTTCTTCGCGACAGTGAGATCGCTCACACCGCACATCGGCGGAAAGCTGAACCGCGTCACCGCGCTCGCGGTAGGCCACTGCCTGACGATAGATTTCCTCATCGATATGAATCCCGGAATTGATGCTCTGTTGAACCGCGCTCGGAAAGTGCGCGATGATCTTTCGCTGCCGGCGGCGGCGAAGGTCGAGTCGCGGCGTGATCGCCGCGTCGCGACGCTGAACGATCCCGGGATCGAAACGTCGGTCGCTGCCGCGCTCGACTGGCTCGGCGCCGCACAGGACAATTCCGTCTCCAACGACGGAGGGATCGCACGCGACTACAGTCTCGTGTCAGGGTGGCGCGCTTCGTACCCCGAAACGAGCGGCTACATCGTCCCCACCCTGCTGCGCGGTCATCCGGGGCGCGCGAACGACGCGTCTCGCGAACGCGCGCGCGCGGTGCTGGACTGGCTTGTGTCGATCCAGCTCGAAGGCGGCGGCTTCCAGGGCGGCGTGATCGGCCAGACACCGGTGGTGCCCGTCACCTTCAACACCGGGCAGATTCTGATCGGCCTTGCCAGCGGCGTTCGCGAGCTCGGTGAGTACTACCGCCCTTCGATGATTGCCGCTGCGGATTGGCTGGTTCGCACACAGGACGAGGACGGCGCCTGGCGCAAGAATCCAACTCCGTTCGCCAAGGCCGGCGAGAAGGCATACGAAACGCACGTTGCATGGGGGCTGCTGGAGGCCGCACGCGTGGATCCGTCGCGAGGCTACGCGGAAGCCGCGCAGCGAAACATCGAGTGGGCGCTCACGAAGCAGCGCGTGAACGGATGGTTCGCTGACTGCTGCCTCAACGATTCGTCGCGCCCGCTCACGCACACGATCGGCTACGTACTGCGCGGAGTGATCGAAGGCTATCGCTTCTCGCACGACGAATCTCTCCTGGATGCCTCGCTCGTCACCGCGAGGGGCGTGATGTCCGCGCTTCGAACGAATGGATTTCTCCCGGGACGACTCAACCCCGACTGGACTGGTGCGGTGCGCTGGGCGTGTCTCACGGGCTCGGTGCAGATCGCGCATTGCTGGCTGCTCCTGCACCAGATGACGGGCAACGCGGAATTCCTCGACGCGGCAAAGCGCACGAATGCGTACGTCCGTGCGAGGGTGCGCGTAGAGGGTGAGCCCGAACTTCGCGGCGGAGTAAAGGGCTCCTTCCCCGTAGATGGCGAGTACGGGCAGTTCGAGTATTTGAGCTGGGCGTGCAAGTTCTTCATCGACGCCAATCTTCTGGAGCAGGAGATCAGCGCGTCGACTGGCGGCGCTGGTGCGTAGCTTCCAACCGTCCCCTGCTCTCTCGCGGCGCGACGGAGCAGGGGACGCGCCCTCCGTCATCATCGTAGGCGCCGAGCCGCGGAAGATCGTGGCGATCGCGCGTTCGCTGCACCGCGACGGCGTGCGTTGCGTAGTGGCGACGCCGAATGAACAGCCGCTCCGCGTGTCGTCGCGCGCATTCGCCCGCGTGGTGCAGCTGCGCGGAGACATTGCGGAGTCTGGAGAGGTGCTCGCGCGTCTCGCCCGTGCGGAGGACGCGAAGTGGGTGGTGCCCACCAGCGACAGCTCGCTGCAGATCGTCTGCGCCGTGTACCACGAGCTCTCCCGGTTTTGCGCGGTCGGATCTCCACCGCCCGAGATCGCGCAACGCGTGCTCGATAAATCGATCACGCTCGCCGTGGCGGAGCGGTGCGGTGTGCCTGTGCCCACCTCGGTCGAGATTCCGCGAGCGGCGGACCTCGAGCCTGCGCTGGCGTCGATGCACTTTCCGATCATCGCCAAGCCCGGCGACAAGAGCCGCAAGACGCCGCACGAGTTCAAGACGCGCACGTTCGCGAACGCCCAGGAGATTCGTGACGTCTTCGGTACACAGTCGCGCTTTGGCGAGGGGTTGATCTTCCAGTCGTATCACGGCGGCCAGGGCGTGGGCATTGAGCTGCTGCTCTCGCGCGGGGACGTGGTGACGAGCTTCCAGCACCGCCGTCTGTCGGAGAATCCGCCGTCGGGAGGCGTCGCTGTCGTGGCGATCTCCGAAGCCGTGGATCCGAAGCTGCTCAATTACGCGACGCGGCTGCTTCGCGCGCTCGAGTGGGACGGCCTCGCGATGGTCGAGTTCCGCCACGACTCCGCCACCGGTGAGACGGCGTTGATGGAAGTGAATGGAAGATTCTGGGGCTCGCTCCCGCTCAACATCGCTGCGGGCATCGACTTTCCGCTGTACGCATGGCAGCTCTCGCAGGGAAAGGCACCCGCTCCGCCTCCATCGTACCCGGTGGGGCTTCGCGTGCGATGGACGGCCGGTGCCCTCGAGCGCGCGGGGCATGTGTTCGCCAACCTTCCCGAGGATCGGATCACGTTCGGTAATGCGCTGCATCAGCTGCTGGCGGACTTCTCGCCAAGAACGAAATCCGCGATGTGGAGCTGGAGCGATCCCCTGCCCGCGGTGCAGGACGTCGCACGCGTTCTGGCCCGCTGGCTCAAGGATTCGGTGAAAGCCGTGCTGCGCGCGATCATTCCGAGCTCGCTGCTCGCGATCATGCGCGACTCGCGGATGTTGGTGCCCGAGCGCCGCAGTACCTATGTGAAGCGGCGCTTGCTTCGAACCGCGGGAGTGAATCCATCGGTCGCGCTTCCCCACCCGGTCGAGTCGGTGCTCTTCGTCTGCCACGGGAACATCATGCGAAGCGCCGCTGCCGCGGGATTCCTGCGCGACGAGCTCCGCGCCGCCGGCCTCACGACCATGCGCGTCTCATCCGCCGGCACGCATGCGCACGACGGCCGGCCCGCGGATGCGCGCGCGCAGGATGCGGCGCGCCAGCTCGGACTCTCGCTGCGCGAGCACGGTGCCACACGCCTCACCCCGCAGCTCGTCGCTGATCACGACGTGATCTTCGCGATGGATGAGCTCAACTACGTCAATATCGCGACCACCTTTCCGCAGTCGCGGAAGAAGCTGTTGCTCTTTGGCGGCATGGATGCTTCGGGCCGGTATCGGGCGCATGAGATCGCGGACCCGTATATGACGTCGGCTGGCCAGGTGCACGCGACGATCGCGCTGATCAAGCGCTACGTGGCTCAGTTGGCGCGTGCGTTGACGAGCGAATCGACCGGCGGCGCGGCGCCCCTCGCGCGCGAGCACGATGTGAGCGCGAAGCGGTGACGGAGACGTTTCGCGCGCGCCCCGCTGATGAGACCGAAGTCGAGCGCGCGTCTCTCACGGATCCCGGTAATCCATTTCTCACCGTGCGCTACCTGCGATCCCAGAAATCGCTGGGTCGCGAGGGGTGGCTGCTCTCCCTGGAGAACGCGGAGACGATGCTCGCGGCAGCGCTCACCTTCCTCGAGCGGGGACGACTCCGCCGAACGCTCACCATTCCTTCATCCCCGCCGGTGAGCGCCGAGTCGCCGTTCTGGCCGGGCGTGCGCGCCTTCATCGGCGATGAGGGCATCACGGATCTCGAGATCTCCACATTCGCATCGCCGGAATCGACGATCCCGCCGTGGCCCGGTGAGCTCGACCGCATCGACCGCACCGAGTTCGCGATGCAGTTGAAGGACATTGAATTGCTGCCCCGCGTTTCGAAGAGCCATCGCGAGCGAATCTCCAAGGGGCGCAAGAAGGGACTGATCGTGCGGCGCGATTCCTCCGACGCGGCGATCGACGCGCACATTGCATTGCACATCAACTCGATGGACCGCCGCAAGTCGCGCGGCGAGGATGTCTCGCTCGCATTCGAGCGCGCGGGCTCGGCGGCGCTCCTCACCTCTGGCGCGGGAGAGCTCTTCCAGGCAATGCTCGGCGATCACGTAGCATCGTCCCTGCTGATACTCAGATCGTTGCGGGGCGCATACTCGGAGTCGTCCGGTAATTCCAAGGAGGGGATGAACATCGGCGCGTCGCATTTCCTCCGCTACGAGAGCGCGCTCGCGCTGCAATCCGAGGGCGTGGAAGTTTTCTATCTCGGTGGCGTTCGCCCGCAGGAAGAAGGTCTTCGCAGCTTCAAAGCCGGCTTTGGCACCACTCCTATCGACACCCAATCAATCTCGGCGTATGTCGGAGGCACCATGCGACGGCGATTATCGTCGGCGATCGAGTGGCTGCAGTCGACCGGGAAGAGTGGCGACGGGTGACGAGCGCGACAGTCGACGGTGGCCCTTTCCGTGCCTAGGAGATACGCACTCGAGTGAGTGCGCCATACGCGATCGGATGCCAGAGGCGGTGGAGAGGCTGTGAAGTAGATGAACGATCCAGAAACGGAGGTCATTCGAGAAGTCACGGCGGAGGCGGATGCCACGCCGTCGAATGATTTCGTGATCATGCTCGGCGAGCGGCCGCAAAAGTCAGCGCCGACGCTCACACTTGCCAAAGCGCTGGCGGCACTTGGTGTGACGACGCGATTCGCCAACGCCCAGCTGATGACCAGGCGCGAATGGCTCGACATACTGTCGCGCGCGCGTGGAATCGTGCTCGTCACGTATGGCGCAGTCGACGTCTACCTGCTCAGCCAGCTGGCGATCGCGGTGGCGCTGGATGTCCCGGTCGTGCGCTGGTGGGTGGGCACCGACGTGCTCACCGCGATGACGCAGCCCGAGCTGCGCGCCGATGTCCAGCGGGTGGACAGCATCGTGTCGGAAAACATCGCCGTCGCGCCGCACCTGGTGGACGAGCTCGCGAGCATTGGCATCGGAGCCCGCTTCGTGCCGTCGGTCCTGGATCCCGGGATCGTCCCCCGCAGCATGATCTCGTGGGGCAACGAGCTACGACCGGTGCTGATCTACCTGCCCGGCAGCCGAAAGGAATTCTACCGGATTGATGTTTTGGAGCCCGTGATTGCATCGAGTCCCGACATCCGCTTCATCATCGTTGCCGATGACACGCACGCACTCGCGAAGTACCCGAACGTAGAGAGCCTGGGCTGGGTGTCGGATATGCGCGAGCTCTACACGCGCGCCGGATGCGTGCTGCGCATCACGGAGCATGACGGGCTGCCACGCATGCTGATGGAAGCGCTGCTCAGCGGGATGTATGCGATCTATTCCTGGCCGCTGGACGGATCCTGGCTGGCGCGAACCGCGGATGAAGCGCTGTCCGGGCTCGCCCGGTACCGCGAGATGAACGAGCCGAACGTGCACGGACGTGAGGCGATGCTCGAGATGATGCGCTCGCGTCCGGATCAGATCATGTCGAGCGTCATCTCGGACGCATCCGTGCCCTTTCCTCGTCGTGCGCGCGCATTGGGTCTCGCGGTACGCACGAAGGTGTTTCCCGCGCAGTTCAGGTAGCGGGATGTCCTGAGGAGAGCTTGCGTCGCACCGGCTCCCGTATGCTGCTGGAATCGCGAGCCGCGTGAGCCGTTCGAGCGTTTGCCGCAGGACGTTCGCGCGGTCGTGCGTGGGAATGGCGAGGCTAATCATCGGCTCACGGGCAGCATCGCGTGAGACGACGACGTGCGGATCAGGGCAACACGCCTGCGCGCGACGCAGCGAGTTGCAACGCCGGGTCCTGCACCCGGTGCGCTTCCAGGCGCAGCGCCACAAATGAATCGCCCTTCACTCGAGGATCATCTCCGACCGTGACGATGCACGCGCGACTCTGATATTCGTGATAGCCGCCGGCGATGTCGCCGAGGTGATACCCGACTTCGTACACGCCTGCGGGGAGATTGAAGGCGACGCTCCAGTCTACCTGCACACTGTCACCAGCCTTTACCCGCAGCGGGTGTCCGCGCACGCGAGAGTACGTCGTGTCGACGACGGCCTTCTCTCCACGATTGATGAAGAATCCTGGCGAAAGCTCCGAGTCCGTGTGTGCGGTGATCGTGTGCGTGAACGTGACACGTTCGCCAGGGTCGACCATGAGGTCTCCGCCCGTAGGCGCGGCGAACTCGATGGTACGCGCAGTAGGCGTCTCGAGCAGCGCAGGCTTGAAGCGTCCACCGCTCTTGTAGTACTCGCCCACGACCTTCTTCAGATCGCCCTTCGCCGCGACGCGCCCCTGATCGAGCAGGATCGCCGAATTACACAGCGACAACACCGCGTCCATGTTGTGCGAAACGAAAATCACGGTGGTGCCGCTCTGCAGTAGATTCTGCATCCACCGGATGCACTTGCCCTGGAAGGTGTAGTCACCAACCGAGAGCACCTCGTCGACGATCAGAATCTCCGGTTCGAGATGCGCCGCCACGGAAAAGCCCAGGCGTGCGTTCATCCCCGAGCTGTAGCGCTTGACCGGCGTATCGATGAACGCCCCGATGCCCGAGAAGTCCACGATCGCATCGAAGCGGCTCGCGATGTCGGCCTTCTTCATGCCGATGATCGAGCCGTTGAGATAGATGTTCTCTCGTCCGGTGAGATCCGGATGGAATCCCGCCGTGACCTCGATCAACGCGCCGATGCGCCCGTGCGTATCGTAGCTGCCCAGCGATGGGCGCAGCAGCCGGGTGAGGATCTTGAGCAGCGTCGACTTCCCTGCACCATTGTGCCCGATGATTCCGAGCGCGTCTCCGCGCTTCACCTCGAACGACACGTCGCGCAACGCCCAGAAATCATTTTTCCCGAGCTCGCCTGCAGGCTGTGGGCCCTTGAGGATGCGCCGCGCCACCGCAGGCACGAGATCACGCAGGCTGTCGTGCCGCTCGCCTCGCTGGAATTTCTTCCAGACGCCGTCCATTCGAATCGCCGTGTCAGTCATCGTTCCTCACACGTACTCGGCGAACAGATGCTGAAGACGGCGGAACATGAGTGTCGATCCGATCATGATGGCAACGGAGCAGACTGCGGAGTACGCAAGTTCCCACGGAGTCCAGACAGGTCGAGCGGTCCCCTTGATGATTTCCGTGATCGGATGCGACAGATCGCGCCCATCGACTACCGCGAGGCGAAGCCCTTCGAGAATTCCGGTGAGCGGATTGATCGTGGCGACCAGTGCACCGCGCGGGCCGAGCATGGCCGGCTCGAAGAAAATCGGTGTGAAGAAGATCCCGAACATGAGCACCACCTGCACGATGTACTTCACATCTCTGAAAAAGAGATTTGCGCAGGCAAGAAAGAGCGACACGCCGGTAGTGAAGAGGATCAGGAGCACGAGCAGCAACGGCACCCAGACGAGACTCGCGTGCAGGCGTACGCCCAGCAGCGGCAGGAGCACGATCAGTGTGACCAGGCCGATGGAGCTGTCGAAGCCTTGCGCGGCAACCGAGGACAGCGGGAGCACCTCGCGCGGAAAGTAGATCTTCGTGACGAGATTCGAATTGCCGATGAGGCTGGCCGTCGCGAATCCGAGTGCACCGACGAAGAACGACCATCCGACGCCCTTCACGGCAATGTTCGCGATATCCCGCGACGCCAGGGGAGTTCCCGAGATCTGCGCCATCGCGAAGCGGATGATCAGCCCCGACAGGACGATCAGGCACGGCATGAACACCGCCCACGCGAAACCCATCGCCGCCTGCTTGTAGCGCAGCTTGATGTCTCGCCTGGTGAGTTGTTCGAGCAGTTCACGGTGCTGCCACACCTCCACGGAGGCGCCTTTCAAGTCAGCCAGCATTCCTGAGATAGTTGGGGGCGTCGCCCGGCCCGGAAGGGCCCGGGACACCGACGTACGGACGAGCGATCGCCGCAGCGAAATATACCGGGATTGTAGCGTACGCACGAAAAGTACCGAGTAAGACTCGCGCCCCTACTCATGGTGGCGAGCGCCGGCGCAAACTCGAAAGCAGTTCGAGGGCGCCCGCGCGCGGAACGAAGGTCTTCAGGTAGCCCATTGCCGCCGCCGCGGTCGCCCGGGACCGCCAACTATCCCGATACCACCTCCGGGCGTGTTGTCCGTGACCCGCACACCATTGCGCGTACGCAACGTGGAACTGCAGCTCGCTGATGTTCCGCTCGGCCGCCACCACCTCGCTCGGAGACATCCTGCCAGCGAGCCGCTCCAGGTGCTTTCGCCGCACACCCACTCCATCCATTCGTGTCTCGAGCGGATTGCTCGCGGTCAAGCTCGCCGAATGTTTGCGCATGATCACCTGCACTTCGTCGATGAATACGAAGCGAGTGTGATCGGCCCAGCGCATCCACAGATCGAGATCCTCGAAGCACACCAGCGATTCATCGAACCAGAGCTGCTCGGCAAAGAGCAGCTCGCGGTCGAACATGACGGTCGACGTCACGATTGCGACGTAGGTGAGAAGAAAGGCACCGAACGATGGTGTGCAGAGATACACACCGTCCGAAACACGCTCGAGATATGCTGCCGCCTGCTCGCGAAAGTTCGCGAGCGAGAGAGTACCGGCTGAAGCGAGCGTGGCAGTGTCAGCATAGAACCGCCGCACATCCGCGAAGGCAAACCCCGCCCGTGTTTGCTCCATGGCGCGCACCTGCGTCTCCAGGCGCGTGGGGATGCTCGTGTCGTCTGCATCGAGCAGCGCTAAGTACTTGCCGCGCGCCGCACGCATCCCGGCGTTACGCGAGTTCGCAGGGCGTCCCGAAGGCCGTTCGTGTGTGAGCAACCGCACACGTGAATCCGCGGAAGCGTGCTGGTGCGCGATTGCTGCTGTGTCGTCGCTCGAGCCATCGTCGATGACGATGATCTCGATCGCCCGCATGGATTGCGCGCGCAGCGAGTCCAGCGCCGCGCCGAGGTACGCGGCGGCGTTATAGGCGGGGACGATGACGGAGACGAGCGGATTGGATGGTGAGGGTGGCCGCGCGTCGGCTGATTCGTTCATTGCGATGGCATCCATGAGCTGCGGCAGAGCCCTGGGCGATTCGGACAACGGGGCGGCGACGGCGAAATCTCACGCGCTTGGTCGCGTGGCTGCAAGTCACCGGCTGCTGGTGGCTGTCCCGAGCGATGCTCGAGGCTGCTGCTCTCGGCGTGCGCCGTGCGCCAGTGGGCGCACGGCGTATTCAACCGATTTCGATGAGGCCGGCGCAAAGCTTTCGCGCCGCGCCTCCCATGCCCCTGGGGTGACTCGAACACCCGGCCAACGGTTTAGGAAACCGCTGCTCTATCCACCTGAGCTACAGGGGCGCAATTGTGAAGCCGCACTACTGTCAATCTAGCCAGCGTCTCGATATCGCGACGTCGCGACTGCCGCCGACATTCGAATCGAAGACACGACGAGTTGGGCGCGCAATATGCGCTCGAACGGTCAAGAGGTCAGGACGCAGCATCCACGTGAGGTCTGCAGCCCGCCCTCGTCGTGTATCAGCTTCAGACGCGAGCTAAACTGGGTAACCGCCGCGAATTACTACCGATTCACGCCGTTCGTAGCAACCGCGTAGCAATACCGGCAGCAGTTCCTTCAACCGCGTGCACGATGAAAGTGAAAGACCCAGTGCTCACGCCGGACTCTTGCGCGGTACTGCCCGCGCGCTGTCACACAGGAAGTGTTGAGCACCGAACACTCGGCTCCGCGCACCCGTCGCGCCTCCGGTGTGCGGTATGAGCTCGCACGACGAACATCACCATCGCGCGCCCGCCGACGAACCGTCGGAAGCGCGCACCGAGGCGGAGATGCGCGTCCACGCGACTCACGACTCGCTCGTTACGCTCCTCGTCGAGGACAATCCCGACGATGCCGCGCTGCTCGCGAATCGGCTGTCGCCGAGCGCACACGTTGCAAGCGGACTCGATGTGCGCCTCGTGCACGTCACCAGTGCGGATGCAGCAGTCGCCGTCCTCCGCAATTCCGCCCCTCAGATCATCATTCTCGATCTGTCGCTTCCTGACGCGGACGGGCTGGATGCGCTGCACCGGATTCGGCGCGCCGCCCCAGACGTGCCCATCATCGTGCTCACCGACGCGTACGATCAAGCGTCGGCGCTGGACGCACTTCGCGCCGGTGCGCAGGACTATGTGCTCAAGCCGCCACCGGATGCTCCGACGCTCCACCGCATCCTTCACTACGCGTTACAGCGGCAGCTGCTGCTGCAAGAGCTGGATGCTGCCGTCCGAGCGTCGACCACCGCCGCGCGACGCTGGCAGATGCTCGCGGAGGTCGGCAGGATGCTCGCCGAGCCGACGAGCCGTGGCAACGCGATTCTTCAGGTGGTCAGGCTGCTCGTCCCAACGGCTGCGGACTGCGTTGCGATTCATCTCGCGTCCGACGCAAAGGGGCTGGCAGTGATTGAGGTCGCGCACGTCGACGAGCAATGTTCATCCACTGTGCGCGAGGCGATCGGTGACATGCTCAGTGCCCCGCGGGCACGAGCCATTTTCGAGGTCGCTGGAAACGCGGATGCGGCGAGCGACACCGTGCTCGATGGAGCGTTGCGCGTCGCGATCTCGTCCTTCGACACTGCGGCAGGTGCCGCCGCGCCGATACACTTCGGCGGCAGGCTCCGTGGTTTCCTGCTCATGGTGGCGTCGACCGAGCGCACCGACGCCTCCGTCGACGATGACTTCGTGCGCTCCCTGGCGGATCGCATCGCGCTCGCTCTCGAGCAGGGGTATATCACGCGTCACGCGCAGCTGCTCGCCGCCGCGCGCGACCGCGCGGTGGGTATCGTCTCGCACGACCTGGGCAACTCGCTCAACACGATTCAGATTTGCGCGGAAGCACTGCTCGACCCGGATCCACCCCCGGAGAGCGGCGTGCGCAACATGGCCGAGCTCATTCAACGATCCGTGACGTGGATGCGCCGCATCGCTGGCGACTTGATGGACAAGACGTCCCTCGACACCGGTCTGCTCACATTGGACCGCCGTCCGACGAACGTCGCAGAGCTCGTGGGATCCGCGCAGGCGATGTTCGCCCCCGCTGCGGAAGAACGCGCAATAGAGCTGGAGATTCAGCTTGCAGAAGAGCTCCCGCCAATTGAGGCGGACCCGGACAGGCTCATACAGGTGCTGGCGAATCTCGTGGGGAACGCGATCAAGTTCACACCGCGGGGCGGACGTGTCGTGCTCTCCGTCCGACGTGTCGCGGGCACGATCGAAGTGCACGAGACGGCGGCGACGAGTGCATCGAGACCCGACGAACCGTCCGGTGTCGGTGTGCGATTCTCCGTCAGCGACACTGGGCCTGGTATACGCGCCGAAGACCTCGAACACGTCTTCGACTGGTTCTGGCACGCTCCATCGCCCCGCAAGGGAGGTAAAGGGCTGGGATTGGCGATCGCGAAGGAGCTGGTCGAGGCGCACCGACAGTCGCTGCACGTTGAGAGCACATTGGGCAAGGGCTCTGCGTTCTGGTTTGTGATGCCTGCCGCCGCTGTTGCGGAGCAGTCGAGCGGAGCCCGATCGAATCCGGAGAATCCATCATGAGACCGGAAGCGCCGCAGCAACCAGAGATTCCAGTTGAAGGCGAGCACGAGGATCTACCCCGCAGGTTCGCGCGGCTCGGCGCGACGCTTGTCGCACAGCCCCACATGCGGCGCGGCGTTCCGATGCACGACGACATGCTGCGCGTGATGCTCGTGGACGACCATGCGATGGTACGGGAGGGGCTGCGCGTCCTGCTGCGCACCGCGCGAGATCTGGAGGTCGTCGGCGAGGCGTCCAGCGGTACCGCTGCGGTGGAGCTGGCACGGCAACTCCATCCCGACGTGGTCGTGCTCGATCTCGACATGCCGGGTGGCGATGGCGCCACGGCGCTGCGCGAACTGTCGCGCACGATGCCGGGCGCGCGCGTGCTCATTCTGACGATGCACGCGGAAGACGAGGGAATGCTGCTGCTGCTCGAGGAAGGGGCTCGGGGCTATCTCACCAAGGAGGCTGCGTCACGCGAGCTCGTCGATGCGATTCGCGTCGTCGCCGCCGGAGAGATCTACGTGCGCCCGTCGACGGCGCGGCTGCTCGCGTCCGCCGTCGTTCCGCATCGCAACACGGGGACCACACAGGATCGCTTCCAGACGCTGAGCGACCGCGAAAAAACAGTGCTGCGCATGGTCGCACAGGGGTTTAGCGGCGTGGAGATCGCGCGGGAGCTTTCGATCAGCACGAAAACCGTGGACGCGTACAAGCGCCGCGTGGAGGAAAAGCTCGGCCTCGCGCATCGAACGCACTACGTGCGCTTCGCGATCGACGCTGGACTGTTAGGTCCACCACGCTGACTGCGAGGTCCGCTTTTGCTAAAGCGTCTCGAGCGCGACTGGTCCCGCGGGCGCAGGAAAGGCGCGATCGAGTGCGGTCATCTCTTCCATGGTGAGGCGCACATCGAGCGCAGCGTGGTTTTCTCTCATGTGTGCGACCGTGCCGCTTTTCGGGATGGCGATTACGCCCTCGCGCCGCAACACCCACGCAAGCGCGATGCACGCCGCTGACACGCCGCGCTCCCGCGCCACGCGATCGAGCGTCGGATCGTCCAGCAATTTACCCTGCTCGATTGGCGAGTACGCCATGATCGGAATGCGGTGGTCCACGCACCATGGCATCAATTCCCACTCAATGCCCCGCCTGCCGAGGTTGTACAGGACCTGATCGGACGCAATCGAGCTCGAAGGCCTCAGCTCCGCGAGCTCACGCATGTCGCCTACGTCGAAGTTGCTGACGCCCCATTCGAGAATCTTCCCCGAGCCCACCAGTGCGTCGAACGCATCCAACGTTTCGTCCAGCGGTACGTTCTCCCGCCAATGGAGCAGGTAGAGATCGAGATGATCGGTGCGCATTCGCGCGAGGCTTCGCTCGCATGCGGCGACCGCCTCTCTCCGGCGCGCGTGTTCGGGGAGCACTTTGCTCACCAGGAACACCTCGCTGCGTCGCCCCGCGATCGCCTCCCCCACGAGCTCCTCCGCCCCGCCGTCGGCGTACATCTCCGCGGTATCGATGAGCGCGAGACCGAGGTCTATGCCGAGCCGGAGTGTGGTGAGCTCTTCGGAACGGCGGCCCCGATGCTCCCCCATGCGCCACGTCCCCTGCCCAAGAACAGGGACGCGCGTGCCGGACGGCAACGACGCGGTCCGCACGCCGTTTGGGGAGTTGGGTTGCGGCATCGAGTGCTCGGATGGGGTCAGTGGATCGTGGACGTTCGCATGGGTCTCACGTGGACACCAGCAATGCACGTTCCCCCGACGCGAGGTGCCACTTATCCGACAGCGCGCGGCGCCCGCGCGAAGCAGCCTGAATCGTGCGGGCCGCTACCGACGCGCTCGTCGCAACCGGGGAGACACGATGATGATGCAAAAGCTGCGAATAGTGCCCAGGACCGACGACGACGTGTACGTCGCGCCCGGGCTACTCGCGCACCTGAAGAAACTGAAGGGGCTCACGATCACGAGCGCAGACTCGGACATTCGCGGTTGGATGGTCACGGCGCGCGACGGACGCCGCGTCGGGACGGTAGACGACCTCATCGTCGAGACGTCGATGCTCGAGGTGCGCTACCTCGAGGTACGGCTGGACTTCGACATACTCGGGCGTGCCGATGATTCGTGGGTGCTCGTGCCGGCGCGTCTGGCCCGACTCCACGACGCTCGCGCGCTGGTGATGATCGACTCGATGTCCGCCCGCGGAATCGTAGGCGCACCGCGCTCCTCCCGCGAAGCGCCAACCGCGTGCGAGGAGCGTGCGATCATTCGCTATTTCGCGCCTGCGGGCGCTTCTCGCCTCGACGATGAGGCGAGCCTCGACTATCCGCGATTCTGGCGCTCGGCGTCCAGCTCGAGCACAGCTCTCCCCGGCACGGCGGGTAGCCCGCGACCGGACGTCACCAACGCGTGAATGGCGGGCGAGGTCCCGCGAAGGTCAGCGCACACGGCGCGTCATGTACAGCGGCTGATCCGCGGCCGCGGCAAAGGCGCGCGCGCGATAAAAGTTGACGGCGGCCTGGTTGTCGGCGAACACCCACACCTCTCCGACGCCGTTCGTGCGCATCCACCCCTCCATGTGATCGAGCAGCATTCGCCCGACACCGCGCCTGCGCCAGTCGCGACGCACACCGATCTCGTAGAGCAGGAGCTCCTGCTCGTCGCTCGATCGAAGAGGCACGACCAGGCAGTAGAGAAATCCCGTGATCTCACTGCCGTCGCGCGCGACCCAGAACAGCACAGCGGGATCGTTGAGAAAGCGACGCGCGGCAGCTGGGGAGAGCGGCTCGAGCGGCTCTCCCCGTCCGTCGAGGTCGAAGGCGGGGTCGTTCAGAGCAAGGTGCTCGAGAGTCGCGATGTCGTCGGGGCCCAGAAGCTTGCAAGCGAGGCTCATGCCGGAATAGCTACCGAATTGACCTGCCCTTCGCCACCGCCGTGTAGATGGCCACCACTCGCGCCGCACTCTCCATCGGTGCGTGCTGCGCTCTGACGAGAGTCTGTCCATTCGCGATGGTGCGTTCGCGAAGCGTGCGATCGGTGAGCATTCGCTGGAGCTGACGGGCGAGATCCCGCGCGTCTCCATCCTTGGCAATGAGCCCCGTCTGCTCGTCCACAACGACCTCCGGAATTCCTCCCGCGGCCGTTCCCACCACCGCGCTCCCCGCCATCAGCGCCTCCGCCAACACCAGCCCCAGCCCCTCCGCCTGGCCTCGGGACACCAGCGCCGTCACGGACGCGGCACCGTACTCCTGCGGGAGATCGTGCTGTGACACGAAAGGCGACCACGAGACCGCATCGTCGAGACCGCGCGCGGCGACCATTGAGCGAAGCCGCGGCTCCTCGGATCCCGATCCGATGATGCGCAGCTGACTCGCGAGCCCACCGGCGCGCAGAAGCGCGACGGCCTCGATCAACACATCCACGCCCTTCGACGCGATGAGATTGCCGGCAAACAACACGCGCGGCGGCGATACCTTTGGCGCGCTCGCCCCACGCTCGAACATCTCGAGATCCATCGGCATCGTCGTGACCGAAATCTTCCCCTCGAGCTCCGGGAAAAAACGCGCGACGTCACTGGCGAGAAAGGCGGAGGCTGTCGTGATCGCAGATGCGCCGCGCAGCACGGGACGTGCGAGTTTCCGCCATACCGGCGACTCGAGCAGACGCACATCGGTGCCATGGCTCGTCACCACGTACGGCACCTCGATCCGACTCGCGATCCATCCGCCCGGCACCCACCAGTGTGCGTGTACGATGTCCGGACGAAACGTTTTCGCCTCACGCACGGCAACGGCCCAAAGGCGTGCGATGAACGGCGGGAGCATGAGCGGTGCGAGCATCGTCGCACGCATGGGCTGGCGCAGCGCGCCGGTGTATCCCACACGCTCGAGCGCGTCGGGCCCGTAGCGTGCGCGAACGATCTCGACACCCTGCTGCGTCTCGCGCAGTGCGGCACCCGGCGCATGCGGGGCGACGACGCGCACCTCGTGTCCGAGCTTGACCGTCTCCGCGGCGAGCCGCGCGACGAACGCGCCTGCCCTGTCGCCATCCCACCGCGGATAGTTGTGCGTGATCGTCAGAATGCGCATGGCAGCCCAGAGAAGGTAGCGCCAGCGCTGGGCACGATACAGGGCGCCCGGTCGAACCGACTCAGTAGCGCAGCAGTGTGTGCACGCGCCAATGGCGCATCGAGGTGAGTCCCGGCAGATCCGCCAGCGCGATCAGGACACTGCACCCGATGAGCTCCGCGCCAGTCAGCGCCACCAGATCGCAGGTCGCTTTGAGGGTGCCGCCCGTCGCCAGCACGTCATCGACAATGAGCACGCGATGTCCCCACTCGAGCGTGTCGCGATGCATCTCGAGCGCATCGCTGCCATACTCCAACGTGTAATCGACGCGCTCCACCGTGTGCGGGAGCTTTCCCGGCTTTCGTACAGGGATGAACCCCGCGCCCAGCTGCTGCGCGATCGGCGCACCGAGGATGAACCCGCGACTCTCGACGCCGATGACGTGGCTGATCGAATCACCGGCGAACGGCTCCGCCATCGCTTCCGTCGCTCGCTTGAACGCCGCGGCATTCGCGAGCAAGGGCGTAATGTCCTTGAAGCTGATCCCGGGCTTCGGAAAGTTCGGGATTTCGCGGATGAGGGGCCGCAGCTCTCGATCGGCCTCCGCGCGCGCTGCTGTAGTCACGTTCTCACCGGCGTATGACGAAAGGTTTGGGCATGACGTCCTGTTCGTCGACCGGGAGCGCGCGCACCTCCTGCACGTTTCCGCCCGCCGGCCCCCGACGCACAGCCGCGAGCAGCGTCTCGATCTGGCTCGCATTGCCGGACGCCGCGACCTCCACGAGACCGTCGTCGCGATTGCGAATCCAGCCCGCAATGCCAAGGCGCTGGGCGATCGTGCGCACGAATTCCCGAAAGCCGACTCCCTGCACTCGGCCTTTCACCTCGACGTGCGCGAACAGCTCACTCAACGGCGCGCGCGAAGGAGTGCGGTGAGCACCGCCGAGAGCGCCGCCTCGTCGCTCAGGTCGGCGTCGGCTGGCACTGCGAGCTCACCGTCACGCACGCGCGCAGCGATGCGCACGAGTGCTTCTGCGATCCCGTGACCGGCGGGTGCGGCACCCGCCGGCGCATCGCTCGCCTGCGGCTCGTCCGCAACCGACTCGATCCCCTGGGCCGGCGTGAGATCCCAAGGCTCCGATTCCTTCAGCTCTTCGAGCGCCCTTGAATTCACCGGCGTGAGACGGCTCATCCACGGCGGCGAGATGTCGGCGAGCATCGGCGCGGGTTCGGGAGCCGGCGCGGGATCGTGCTCGGGCTCCGGCTCGAGCGCCGCTTGCGCGTGCGAGATCATCGTCGACGGATCGTCGCCACGTTCGATCAGCTGGTCCTCGCTCGAGAGCTCCGCGGGTGCGCTGTCGGCCGCGAGCACGGGCTCACCCGCGGTCTCCTCGTCCATGGTCGCCTCGGTATCATCCGCGGTCGTGGCGCTCGCCTGTTCGGAAGACTCATCGACTCTGCCGAACGGCGCGCTCGCCCAGAAGCTGTCGACATTCATCCGCGGCTTTGGAGGCGCCTGCTCGAACGAAAATTCAGTGGACTCGAGCCGCAGTCCATCCACCTCGGGTGTCTCCCCGTCGTTCGCGGCAGCCTTGAGCAGGCTGTTCGCGTCGTCATACGCGATCACTTCGATCGCATGCTCGTCGGCTGCGTTCACGGCAGCCGGCGTGAGCTCGATCTCCTTGGGCTCGAACTGCTCGACGACGAGCCGGTCATCATCAGCGCGGTTGGTATCCGCGAGCAGCGACTCCGCATCGAGCGTGCGCTCGGGAGTTATCCGCGGAGGTGGAGTCCAATCTCCCTCGAAATCGACGTCGCTGCCGGAATCGGCCGCCGACACATCGGCCAGCGACGACTCAGCGCGAAACGACTCGGACTGCGACGCGACCTCGGACGAGCCATCGGCGGCGTCCGACGGCGCGGGGTGCGCGGCGTTGGCTTCCGCCTCGGAATCGGTGGCGGCGGCCCTGTCGACGAGCGGGGCTGCGGGCGACGAACCCGGCGGCGTAAAGAGCTGCGCGGCCCGGCGGCGAATCAGCTCGAGCGGCCCGGTGACGCCCTCGCCCGAGCTCGGGCGCGGCGAGAAGAATGGCCGCGCGGCGGCGCGACGTGGCGGCTTGGGAAGGTCTTCCGAACTGTCTTCCATCGGCACTCCTGGGGACGCGGTGCAGCACGACCGTCGATCGCCTGCGCACGAAACGATGAATCAAGCTGGCGAACCAGGATCAGGAAGGCCAGCCGTACTTCCCTATGAGCGGGACGAATCGTGCAGCCCCGATGTCACGCCGTTCCAGCTCTTCTCCCCGTCGCGTAAAGAGAGTCAGAATCTGCTCGTCCCGGTCGCCGATCGGGATCAGCAATCTACCCCCCTCGGACAGCTGCTCGGCGAGCGGCGTCGGTACAGCGGGTGACCCGGCCGTCACGAGGATCGCGTCGTACGGTGCATAGTCGCGCCACCCCAGCGTGCCGTCTCCGGAAAGCAGCGAGACGTTCGTCGCGCCTGCCGCACGAATCGCGTCGCGCGCCTGCGTGACCAGCGTACCGACCCGCTCGATCGAAAATACCTGCGAGGAGAGGTGCGACAGGAGCACAGTCTGGTATCCCGAGCCCGTGCCGATCTCGAGTACCCGCTCCTTTCCGGTCAGCGCGAGCAGCTCGAGGTATCGTGCGTGCGTGCTCGGCTGCGAGATCGTTTGGCCATTGCCGATCGGCAGCGCGCTATCCTCGTACGCGCGGTGGCGCATGCCAGTCGGCACGAAGAGGTGCCGCGGCGTCTGATCGAACGCGTGCAGCACAGCGAGATCGCGCACGCCTCGCTCCTGCAGCGCCTCCACGAGCCGTCGTCGGCCGCCCGGTTGCTCGCCGCTCATGGTTCCGACCACCAGAGCTTCGCTTCGTCGAGCATACGCAAGTGAGTGAGGTCGAGAGTGAGAGGCGTGACCGAGATGAAGCCGTCGGCGACCGCGCGAAAATCCGAATCCTCCGCGCCACTCCACGACGCGGAGCCACCGCCGATCCAGTAGATCTCGCGCTTCCGCGGATCCTGCATCTTCATGAGCGAGTCCGAGTACACGCGGCGCCCCAGCCTCGTGAGACGCACGCCGCGAATGTCCGCGGCGGCGCGCGCGGGCATGTTCACGTTGAGCAGCGTATCGCCCGGCAGTTGGAGCGAAGTGAGATGCTTGAGCAGCGAAGACACGACGGGAATCTGCTCGGTGAGCAACGCAGGATCAGCTTTCAGCTCGCCCCCCGCGAACGAGAGCGCGATCGCCGGAACCCCCAGCGTCACCCCTTCCATCGCAGCGGCGACGGTGCCCGAGTAGAGCACATCCTCGCCCATGTTCTGTCCATGGTTGATCCCGCTAAGGACGAAATCGGGGCGATCCGGCATGAGCGCTTCGATTGCAAGCATCACGCAGTCCGTCGGCGTACCATCCACCTGCCAGCGATTGTCACCGCGCGCCACCGGCCGAATCGGATGATGCAGCGTGAGTGAGTGGCTCGTTGCACTCTGTTCGCGGTCCGGCGCAACCACGGTGACCTCTCCGAGCGACTCAGCGGACTTGATGAGGCAGTCGAGACCGTGCGCGAGAATGCCATCGTCGTTCGTGCAGAGCAGGCGCATCAACTCACCATCCGTGCGCGCTGGCGCCAGATCGCGCGCACGACTCGCATCGAGTCACCCCACGCGCGAAAGTGGCTGGGCGCTCCGTAGGTGGTCGGCACGCCGACGCTCGTGATGCGGTAGCCCGCGCGCAGCGCACCGATGAGCAATTCGGTCTCGTATTCGTAGCGGTCTCCTCCCGCCTTCACGGCGACGAGCACCTCGCGCCGGAATGCGCGATATCCGGACTGCGCATCGGGCACGGTCACCCCCGCGATGGCGCCGACGGCTGCGCTGGCGAGCGCGTTCGTCACGCGCCGGCCCAGCGGCATGGCGCCGCGTGCGCGGGCGCGGGCGCCGATCACGACGTCCGCGTTCGCGAGCGCTGCAAGCAGCTCGGGTGCGCGCGCCGGATCGTGCTGGCCATCCGCATCGATGGTGATCACCGCGCTCGCACATTCCATGTGTGCCACGTCGAAGCCCGCACGCAACGCGGCGCCCTTGCCGCGATTCGTGTCCAGGCGCAGCACGCGGTCGCAGCACGCGGCGGCAACGTCGCGCGTCGCATCGCGAGATCCATCGTCTACCGCGATCAACAGCGCGTGCGGGAGCGAGATACGAAGCCCGTGCACGACGCGTTCGAGGGTCGACGCCGCTTCGTATGCGGGGATGACACAGGCCACGACGCTCACGAGCGCGGCGTGTCCCCGCCCAGAATGTTCATCACTTCGACGAGCTCTTGCTCGATCGACGCGAGCGTGTGCACGTCGAGCGCACGCCTGGCGTTCGGCTTGAGCTGACCCTTCTTGCGATGCTCATCCACCTTCTGCCGCGCGCCGTCGATCGTGTACTTCTCGACATAGAGCAGATGCTTGACGAGTACGACCAGCTCCACTTCGCGCCGCTGATAGACGCGATTTCCGGAACGGTTCTTCGCCGGATTCAGGAACTTGAACTGGCTTTCCCAATAGCGAAGCACATGCGGCTTCAGGCCTGTCAGCTCGCACACTTCGCCGATCGAGAAGAATTCCTGCACCGGCTCCGCGCTCATGTGTCGACCTCCGCTCGAAGCTCGCGCCGCATCAGCTCGCTGATCGCCGCACGGGGTGGTTGATGCTCGAAGAGTATCCGGTAGACCGCACTCACGATGGGCATCTCGATTCCCTCGCGCGCTGCGAGTGCGCGCGCACTGTGTGTCGTCATCACTCCCTCCGCTACCGTGTGTCGCGTCGCGAGCGCCTCGTCGAGCGACACGCCGCGCGCGATCTCGACGCCGAGCGCCCGATTACGACTGAGCGCGCCGGTGCACGTGAGCACGAGGTCGCCCATGCCTGCGAGCCCCGCGAACGTCACCGGTGAGGCGCCCATCTTCACACCCAGGCGAGTCATCTCGGCCAGCCCGCGCGTGATCAGCGCCGCGCGCGCGTTGAAGCCCATTCCCAATCCTTCCGCAATTCCGGTCGCTACGGCGATCACGTTCTTGAGCGCTCCGCCGAGCTCTACGCCGATCACGTCTCCATGCGTGTAGACGCGGAACACATCGCCCGAGAGTGCGCGCTGCACCATGGTCGCGGCGCTCGCGTTCGTCGATGCCGCCACGACAGCCGTGGGTTGGCGGGCCACCACCTCCGCCGCGAAGCTGGGCCCGGAGAGCGCGACTACCGCGTGCGACGGGAATTGCTGGGCGAGCACGTCGCTCATCACGGCGAGCGTCTCGCGCTCGACGCCCTTGGTCGCCACGACGATCACCGCCTCGATGCTCACTGCCGCGGCGGAGTCCCGTGCGATCCCTCGCAGCACGTGCGACGGTGTCGCGAAGAGCACGAGCTCCGCACCCGCGCACGCGCTGGCGAGGTCGCCCTGGGCCACGACGCCCGCGTGCAATGCCGCTCCGGGCAAAAACATGGCGTTCTCGTGCTGCCCGTTCACCGATGCGACCACCTCGCGCTCGCGCGCCCAAAGCGCGACGTCGTGTTCGTTCCGCGCCAGGAGGTCGGCAAGCGCAGTTCCCCACGCTCCCGCGCCGATGACCGCGCATCGCATCAGGTGGCGGGCCTCGCGCGCCGGAATCGATTCTCCTCGCCGCGCCTCAGGCGCCCGATGTTCGCGCGATGCGTCCAGAACACGAACACGGTGATTACCGCGCACGCGATCGCGATCGGCGAGCTCACGCCTTTCATGATCACGACGGCGACAGTCAGTGCGACCGCGCTGCACAGCGATCCCACCGACACGTATCCGGAGAGATAGACCACAATGGCGAACACGGTGATCGAGATCAGCGAGGCTAACGGAGCGAGTGCGAGAAAGACGCCCCCAGCGGTGGCAACTCCCTTCCCTCCGCCCTTCCACATCAGGAACGCCGATCGCACGTGCCCGACGATGGCCGCAACGCCGAACGCGATCGCCCACAGCTCGGTATGCGTGTGCGCGAGCCTGGGCGGCAGCAGGAACACGGGGATCGCGCCTTTCGCCATGTCGAGTACCATGACCAGACTCGCGATCTTCCAACCCATCACGCGGAAGACGTTCGTGGCGCCGAGGTTGCCCGAGCCGTGCTCGCGCAGATCGACTCCCTTGAACAGCTTCCCAGCGAGGTACGCGAATGGAATCGAGCCTGCGAGATACGAGATCAACAATCCCGCGAGTGGCTTCATCTACGCTGCGCGGCTCCGCAACAGGATGCGCAGCGGGCTTCCGCTGAATCCCCACGCCTCCCGAAATCCGTTGTGCAGATATCGCACGTAGTGCTCCGGCACCAGATCGGGATGATTGCCGAACACCGCGATGGTCGGCGGCTCCACCTCGACCTGCGTCGCATACAGCAGCTTCACTTCTCGCCCCGCTGCCTGTGGCGGCTGCAGACGCGCGGTGAGCTCGCCCAACGTCGTGTTCACCTGCGCCGTTGAGATGCGTTTCTTCCGCTCCGCATCCACCTGCAGCACGAGCTCGAGCACCTTCGACACGCGCTGCCCCGTGAGCGCCGAGGTGAAGAGGAAGGGCACGAACTTGAGGAAAGGGGCCTTTTCGCCGGCGTCCTTTTGAAATTTCGACGCGGACTTGTCCGTCTTGTCTTCCTTGATGTCCCACTTGTTCACGACGACGATGAGGCCGCAGCCATGATCCCACGCGAGCGTCGCGATCTTGAGATCCTGGTTCTCGAGCCCTACGCCCGCATCGAGCATGAGGATGCAGATCTGCGCGCGCTCGATCGCACGTCGTGTGCGGAGCGCAGAATAGAACTCGATGCCGTCGTCGATCTTCGACTGGCGGCGAAGACCAGCCGTGTCGATGAACGTGAGCGTCTGACCGTGATACTGCATCGGCGTGTCGATCGCGTCGCGCGTCGTTCCCGCCTCCGCTGCCACCACCAGGCGGTCCTCCCCAAGGAGACGGTTCACGAGCGACGACTTGCCCACGTTCGGGCGGCCGATCACGGCCACGCGAAGCGAGTCATCCTCCTCGACCGTGCTCTCCGGGAATCGTGCCACGACCTCGTCGAGCAGATCGCCCGAGTTCTTGCCGTTGATCGCGGACACCGGAATCGGATCGCCCGCGCCGAGGTTGTAGAACTCGTAGAAATCCGTGGAGCGCGGATCGTCGACCTTGTTGGCGACGAGGAGCCACGGCTTGCGTGAATCACGCAGGAGCTCGACCACGCGTTGGTCCTGGGGATGCAGCCCCGTTTTCGCATCCACGACCAGCAGCATCAGGTCTGCCTCGGCGATCGCCTGCATCACCTGCTTCAGGATCTCGACGTCCATCGGGATCGATTGATCGTCCGTGAGCCCGCCAGTGTCGACGAGCCAGAATGCGCGGCCGGCCCATTCCGCCCGGGCGAAGTGCCGGTCGCGCGTCGTGCCCGCCTCTTCGCTCACGATGGCGGAGTCGCTGCCGGCGAGTCTGTTGAACAGCTGCGACTTGCCGACATTCGGTCGGCCTACGATGGCGACGACGGGGATGTTTCCGGGTTCAGTCATGCGGCACTCACGGTCTGGAGAACTGACGCGGTGTCGCTCAAATCCTCATTCGACAGCACATCGAGAAAATCGTAGGATGGGACAAGTGGAATCGAGAGCTCCTCGCGCAGCGCCGCAAAGGACAGATCGTCGAGGAATAAACCATCATCATTGATCGTCTCGGCCGGAATCAGCGCAAGATCGAGATCGGTGCGGCCGCGGAGCACGCGCCGGAGATCGGCACCCACGAGCAAACCGGCCGCGGTCGTCGTCGGTCCGAAGAGCGAGTTCTCGGCGATGATCTGCTCGAAGTGCGCACCCGTCGCAGCGGTGAGGCTGGCGAGGAGCTCCGCCATCAGCGCGCCGCCCATCGCGGTGCCGGTCACCACGCCTATGCGCCGGCCGTCGTGGCGCGGCAGCGCGGACACACCTTTGGCCACCCGCATGCGCAGATGCGCAACAGCTCCGACACCGTTCTCGATCTGCTGGAAGTCGCCGTAGTGCTCGGCGCCAGGCAGCTCTCGCCTGGCCAACATGTACAGCTCGTCGGATCCGAATACCCATCGATCACCGCGCTCCCGGAGCGCGCGCTCCTCCCACTTCTCGACGCGCGCGATCAGCTCACCCGCGCGCTCCGCGTTCATCGACTCGCCCGTATACAGATGCGAAAACTGCGTGAGCCCCACCGGCACGATCGCCGTCGAGAGCACCGCATCGCCGAGTGACCAGAGATCGGCGATCGACTGCTCGAGCACGTCGCCGTCGTTGAGCCCGGGCACGACTACCATTTGACAGTGGAACTGGATTCCACCTTCTGCCAGACGCGAGAGCTGCCGCATGATGTCCGGCACCTTCGGGTTGTTGAGCAGAATCTTGCGCGCCTCGTACGGCGTTGCGTGCACCGAGATGTACAGGGGCGACAGCCGGTACTCGAGGATGCGCGCGATGTCCCTGTCCTTCACGTTCGAGAGCGTCGCGAAATTTCCGTAGGCGAAGGAGAGCCGGTAGTCATCATCGCGCACATACAGGGGCGCACGAAGCCCTTTGGGGAGTCCCTCGATGAAGCAGAACTCGCACTTGTTCGCGCAGCGCCGCACGCGCGGCGGCTCGAGTACGACACCCATCACCATCCCTTCCGGTCGCTCGATCTCATAGACGAGATCCTCGCCCTCGGGGGTGGTCACCTCGAGCACGAGCTCGTCATCCGCCGTCAGGAATTCCCAGTCGAGAAAATCCTCGAGCTTGCGGCCGTTCACCGTCTGCAAAATGGTGCCGGGAGCGATGCCGAGCTCGGACGCGACGGAATCCGGGAGAGTGCGAGCGACCTTGATCATCGCGAGCAACGTGCTGGAAGCGCAAAAAGCCACCGCGGGTCGCGGCGCGCGGAGCGAAGCTCGGGACGCCGTACGCGGCTGGCTTTGAACATGATGTAACCTAGGAGATCAAGTCTCCGAAATCAAGACAGACCATGTACTTCGCCCACTTACGCGCGCATAGCGCGGCCGGGCGAAAAAAGCCCGCCGCGAGTCGCGCGGCGGGCTTGAATTCGAGCATGGATCGCTGCGATCAGGGAAGCGGATCGTACTTGTACGCCACGATTCCCGCACCATCGCCCGCCACGGAGAACGGCTTCTTCTCCTTCGGGGCGAGCGTGAAGTCGGTGGTCTGCGTCGACACGGCAGTGCCGGCCTCGTTTACGAACTGCACCTTCAGCGTGCCCTTCTGCGGTGCGTCGGAGATGTTCTCCACCGAGCCCGAGAGCGCGGGCTTGGGCGAACCGACGGCGAACGCATCGAAGGTCACTTTCACCTTGATCTTCTGGCTCGTAGCGAACGCCGCGTTCAACGAATCGTTGTAGGCCTTCACGACCTTCGGATCCTTGGTCGCCTTCGACTTTCCCTGGTACGCGAGCGCCAGCAGCTGGTACTCGTCCGGGTTGTTCGGGTCGATCTGCGTGAGCTTCTTCGACGTCTCGAGCATGTGGTCGAAGTCACCAGCCTTCCAGTACACGTTCGCCGCGTTGTACAAGCCGGGGCGCAGCCACGGATTCTTCTGCTGCGCCGCATTCATTAGCTTCACTGCCGGCGCGAACTGATTCGCGGTGAATGCCTGCGTACCCGCATCGTAGAGCTGCGCGGACGAGTAGTTCGCCGGAGTCGCGAGCATATCATCCCACACCTTCCCGACGCTCTGCGCATCACCGGACGCGGTGAGGGAGGCCGTGAGTCCCTGCTGCGCGTCAGGCGCGTTAGGGCTTTTCGGGAAGTCCGCAATGAACTTCCGGTAGAGGTCCGCCGCCTTGAGCATTCCTGCTTTTTTCTGATCGCCGGTCATCGACTGCGCGGAGAGTCGCGTCATCTGCGCCGCTCCGAGCTCGAGTGCCGCCTTCAGATTGCTGTCCGGGCCCTGCGCCGTGGGAATCCCGTTCGAGCCGCGCGTGAAGAGATCCGCAGCTGTGGCCACGTCCTTCTTGCGCTGCGCAACCGCTCCCTGGAAGTAGAGGCTGAGCGGCGACTGGCGATCGATCATCATGAGGCGATTCACCACTGCCTCGGCCTTCTCCGCGCTATCGCTGTTGAGCAGCGCCGACGCGTGGATGGCGAGCGGCCGCATTCCTTCCGTCCGGATACCCGCGATCTCCGCGGCGCAATCGGGATTCGACTTCTCGGCCGATGACAACAGCGTGTCCGCCGTCGCGAGCAGATCGATCGACTGATCCTTGTTGTCGTTGAAGCCCATGGCTCCCTTATTCACCGTCGTCGACTCGGGGAACTGCTGAGCCCATCGGATGAGCGCCTGCCCGAGGACGTAGTCGTGTCCCGCCTGATTGCTCTTGTACTTGGAGGGATTTTCCGTGAGCGCAGCAATCGCGACCTTCAGTCGCTTCTGCTGATCTTCCGGTCGTCCGCCGAGCTGCGCGACGGTCATTGCGTTGACCGCGGACTTGATCTCATCCGGCTTGTCGGTGACTATCGAGCACGTGGGCGCGGCACCCGCCGCCGCCTTGTCCTGCTTTTGCGCGATCAACGGTGACGCGACGATCGCCGAAGCGACGCAGGCGTGCACCATGCATGAATTCCAGCGGATCATCTACTCGTCTCCTCAGTGGTTGCTCGCCGGCGATTCCCTGTCCGCAGACGAAGGTACACTCGGTGACCCGAGCCGTTCCGACATCGTGAGTGCTTCGGCAGCCACGTCGCGCAGGGAACGTCCGAGGCGCGCAGCAAGCCGGCGCACATCCTCGAACTCCGGCTTCGTGCGGTTGCCCCCACCCGGAAGCGTGACGCGCTTCATTCGAATCGCCTCACCATGCACGAGCACCGTCCATTCCTCGCGCGGCAAGGCGTGTCGCTCCACACTTGCACGCCGAATGCCAATCGAGCTGCTGTGTACAAACAACGCGTGCTCCAGGCGGTCTGCATCCGCGGGAGCGCACAGAACCTCGATGCGCGTTCCCGGGCGCCCCTTCTTCATCTGCGTGACGAGCAGCACAACGTCGAGTGCGCCCTCGTCGCGCAGCACGTCCGCCAGCGCGCTCACCGACTCGCCGTCCATGTCGTCAATGTCCGTTGCGAGCTGCACGAGTGACTCGACGGTCACACCCCCAAGTAGCGCCGGCTCGGCCAATGTGATCCGCAGCGCATTTGCGCGGTTCGCGAATTCCTTGGTTCCCGCACCGTAGCCGCTCCGCAGCGGCGTGTACGAGGCTGGCGCCGAGCCGCTCGACAACGCCCGCACCAACGCAGCTCCAGTGGGAGTGACGAGCTCGCCCGAACCGTCGGGTCCGGGCCGAATGACGTGTCCCTCGAGGAGCTTTAGCGTCGCTGGGGCCGGCACCGGAAGGATCCCGTGCGCCGCCTTCACCGTGCCGTCCCCGACGACGATCGGGCCGCAATACACGCGGTCGACGCCGAGCAGCGAGAGCCCCCACACCGAGCCGACGACGTCGAGAATCGC
>JBDTXN010000019.1:0-35294 GCA_040006175.1 Gemmatimonadota bacterium
ATCTGCGCCATGCTACCTAGCGAACGCTCACTTGATGACGGTGACTGTCGAGGTGGCGGTCTGCGTCACAGGGATCACCAGTCCAGCCGCCTTCACCGTCTCCTTCATCGACTGCGTCGACGTGGACCCAAGATACACACCGTTCCTGCCGATGTAGTACATGGCCTCGCCCGTGCCCGTCCCATCCATGGTGATCTGCTGATCCTTCTGCGTCTGCGTTCCGGAGATCACGAGTGCAGACGTCCGGTGCACGCGCCACGCCTGCTGCCCGGCGATTGTCGTATCGCCGATTACCTGCGACTGTGTGATGGTCGAAGTCTTGAGAGTATTGCCGTCCTTCGAGATGTTCGTTGTCGCGGTGTCGGCCCACTTCGCATTCGCTCCCGCAGTCGCAGGAAGCGTGAGAAGAAAATGCGCCATGCTCGCGACGATCGACTCGCGATCCACTCCATCGGTTGCTTTCGTGTCGGAGGCGAAGTTCAGCACCTTGCCACTCGGAAGCATTGCGCCGCTCACCTTCGTTCCCTGCATCACCTGCACATCGGGAAGCTGCACCGCCAGGTTCGAGCTCATGTTCACGGAGTCGAGCGTCACCGCGAAGTGCAGCGTGTCCTTGTCCGAGACCGCGCTCTTGGAGCCGGTCGACTGCAGTGACACCGTCACGAGCTGCTCGTTGGTGATCACGCCTGACGTCTTCTGTCCGTTCTGCTCCTGCGAGCGCTCGACCGTGGAGTGGAGCCGGTAGCGCTGCACCGTCGGCGTGTAGTGAATCTGTCCGAGTGCGGGCAACGTGCTCGCGATGAGCAACACGAAATGACGGGCGACGATCATACTCTGCTCCTGAGCGAACGGACGGCCCGAATGGGCGGTTGGCGAACTGAAAAGTTAACATCCCCGATCCCGGTTGCACCCCTCGCGCAGGGTACATAGCGTTCCACCGAGTGACTGCCACGTTCATAGCGCCCGAGCGGCGCGCCGCATTCGGCCGCAAGCTGCGCGCATGGTACCGCGCGAATGCGCGCGATCTGCCGTGGCGCCGTACACGTGATCCCTACCACATCCTGGTGTCGGAGCTCATGCTCCAGCAAACCCAGGTGTCGCGGGTCATCACCAAGTACGCCGAATTCCTCGCCCGGTTCCCAACGCTGGAAGCGGTGGCGGAGTCACGGCCCGCGCGGGTGCGGGAGGCGTGGAGTGGGCTGGGCTACTACGCGCGGGCGCGCAACCTCCAGCGGCTGGCGCGCACGATCGTGCGCGGGGGCGATCCCTCGACGATTCCCCGCGATCCCGACGCGCTCAGAAAACTTCCCGGCATAGGCGCCTACACGGCTGGCGCCGTGGCATCGTTCGCCTACGAGCACCGCGCACCGCTCGTCGACACCAACGTCGCGCGGGTGCTCACGCGCGTGTTCGCGCCGCACGTGAATCCGCGCACCCACGCCGGACACAAAGAGACATGGGAGCTCGCACGCGCGGTTCTCCCGCGCACCGGCGCCACGACGTACGTGCACAATCAGGCGCTCATGGAGCTGGGGGCCCTGGTGTGTACGGCGCGCTCCCGCGGGTGCCCCACGTGCCCGGTGCGCTCCGTGTGCGACAGCTACGCCCGTTGAGTCGCCGCTTTCGTTGACTCCTGGTGCCGCCGCCAGTGCGCGGGCTGGATCATCGCGTTAGGTCGCCCGCTGCGCCGCGGAGAGGTATCTTCAACCCTCGACCTCTCCCGCGGATCTCCTGACAAGCATGTTTCTGCTCTTCGACCGGATTCCCGAGGAAACCATCCATCGCGTGGTCGAGTCGACGTTCGGATCGTCGGCGTACGACAAGACATCGCTCTGGTCGCGGTTCTGGGAGTGGGTTGGCCGCATGCTGGCGACCCTGTTCTCCTGGATCCTGCCGGCCTTCTTCGCGCTCCGGCGATCGCCGCCGCTTTTCTGGGCGGTGCTGATCGCGCTCACGCTTCTCACAGCCGCAGTCGTCGCACGCTGGATCTATCTCTGGCGCGCCCGAACCGCTGGGCGGATTGCCGGCGCGAGGTGGGACGAGCAGGGAGAGTCTTCGCGCAACGATGCGTGGAGCGCGGCGCAGCAGCTCGCCGCTCGAGGCGACTACACCGCTGCCGCGCATGCGCTCTACGCAGCGCTGCTCGATGCCGGCGCACGGCAGAACCAGCTCAAGCTGCATCCGTCCAAGACTGCTGGCGACTACGTGCGAGAAGTGCGAAAGCGATCCTCGCCGATCTTCCCCACCTTTCGCGACTTCGCGCGCGCCTACGAGCTCGTGATCTACGGGCTGGGCGAGTGCGATCGCGAGCGATACGAGCGACTGCTCTCTCTCGCGCTTCCGATCGTGACCGCGCGTGGCTGAGCGCTCCCTGAATCGCTGGCTTCGCCCCCGAGTCGCTCTTCCCGCGCTGATCGCCATGCTTGTGATCACGGCGATTCTCTCGCCAATTGGGGAGGACACGAACGGCCGGTACATCAGCACGCGCTCCACCGCCATCAACGGCGCGCATGGTCTTCGTGTGGTCCTCGAGAAGCTGGGCTGGCACACGAGTGAGCGCCTCGTTCCGTACGGGGATGCGCTGGACACGACAGCGACGTACCTCATGCTGAGCACACCCATTGACCCGAGCGCGCACGAGGTTCATGCGCTGCTCGAGGCCGTGCGGCGCGGCGCGAGTGCGATCGTCGTCCCCGATCGCGGGAGCGCCATTGGCGACTCGATCGGCATTCGCCTCGCCGCGAGATCCTTTCTGTCACTTCGCCCGACGTCGGATACCCTGCTGGGATCCTACGATCGCTCGGACTCGCTGACCGAGAACTTCGGCGTGCTGAGCGCGCGCACGTTTCACCAGTATCTGGAAGCAACGCCGGCGACGGACTCCGACTCGGTCGGCACGTGGCCCGGTCGCGCGCGAACGCTCCTCTACGTAGACAAGCGAGATCTCAAGCCCGAGATCGCGATCCTTCCCATCGGTCGCGGCAACGTGGTGGCGATGGGCGACCCGAGTTTTCTCCGAAACGACGTCCTTCGAAAAACCGCCGGGGCGGTGCTCGCGGTCCGGATTCTCGAGAGCATCGACGCGTCGAGGCAATCGCCGCTCGTGTTCGATGAATATCATCAGGGTTACGGCGAGCGCACCTCGCAGCTCGACGTGCTGCGCGACGCGCTGTTCGGCACGACCTGGGGACGGGCGATTCTGCAGGCCGCAGTGGCAGCGCTGCTCTATTTGCTGATGATCGGCGTACGTCCGATCGCGCCAGTATCACGCGCGCGATACGAGCGCCGATCCCCGCTGGAGCACGTGAGCGCGCTCTCGCGCGCATACGAGGCCATTGGCGCAACGGAGCTTGCCGTTCAGCGCCTCGTTCGCGGCGTGCGCCGCCGCCACGCGTTCGGCACATCCGCGCAGCTCAGCGACGAAGCATATCTCACGCTGCTGCGCGTGCGCATTCCGAAGCTGAGCAGCGAGATCGACACGTTGACGAACGCGCTTGCGAACAAGCCGTCCGCCGAGCAGCTGGTATCGGCCGGAGCGGCGATCGACCACATCGAGAGGAACCTCATCACGTGATCACAACGGAGCAGATCACCGACTCACTCGCCCGCGTGCGCGCGGTGGTGTCGGAGCGCGTCATCGGGCAGGAGGGCGTGATCGACGAGGCGCTCGTCGCCTTTCTCGCACGCGGACACGCTCTGCTGGAAGGTGTTCCGGGCACCGCGAAAACTCTTCTCGTACGTGTGCTCGCGGGCGCGCTCAACACGCGCTTCGGCCGGATCCAGTTCACTCCCGATCTCATGCCCGCCGACATCACGGGAATCAACGTGCTGCGCGATGGTGGCCGCAGCTCGGAATTCCGCGCCGGCCCGGTGTTCACGGATCTGCTGCTCGCGGATGAGATCAACCGCGCCCCGGCGAAGACGCAGGCCGCGCTCCTCGAGGCCATGGGCGAACGACAGGTCACGATCGATGGCGAAGGCCGCTCGCTCGGCGATCTCTTCACGGTGTTCGCGACCCAGAATCCCGTGGAGTACGAGGGCACCTACCCGCTGCCCGAGGCGCAGCTCGATCGCTTCCTGCTCAAGATTCGCGTCACGTATCCCGCGCGTGCCGCGGAGCTCGGAATGCTGGACAACTACTCGCGCGGATTCGACGCGGAGCGCGCGTCGGATGTGCGGCCCGCGCCGGTGCTCGACGAGGCTTCGTGCCGCGAGCTTCGCGGCGCGGTGGATGGCGTGAAGGTCGCGCCCGAGGTGCGCGAGTACATCGCGGACATCGTGCGCGCCACACGCGAGGATCCATCGCTCACGCTCGGAGGGTCGCCGCGCGCGAGCGTTGCGCTCTTTCGCACGGCGCGCGCCGCCGCGCTGCTCGCCGGCCGTGACTTCGCGACGCCGGACGACGTCAAGCAGTTCGCGCTCCCGGTGCTGCGCCATCGCGTGATGGTGTCGCCCGAGGCCGAGATCGAGGGGCGGAGCAGCGACGACGTGCTCGACGCGCTCCTCACGCGCATCGTGGCCCCCAAGTGATCACCGGGCGCCAGGTGCTCGGCGCCATCGGGCGCGCGATGGTGGCGTTCACCCCGACGCGCCGGCTCGTGACCGTCGTGGTGTTGCTCTCGCCGCTATGGCTGTTCTCGACGCGGGCGGCGGCGTACGCGCTTCTCGCCGTCATTGTCGTCGTGATCCTCGACATGCTCCGTCTCCCCGCCAAATGGCAGATCAGCGCCCAGCGGATCGTGCCCGCGAACGTCGGGCTGGGGGACAAGGAGCAGGGCGAATATCGCGTGCGCTCCACCGCCGCTCGGAATCTCGGGTTCAGGCTCTTCGACGCGCTTCCGCGCACGATCGAGTCGCCCGAGCCGCGCGGGGTGAAGCAGGCAGTCCGGGCGAACGTGGAGGCTGTCGTACCCTTCACCTTCGTGGCGCGCGAGCGCGGCACATGGCCGCTCGGCCCTGTCGTCCTGCGCATCGAGGGCACGTTGGGATTCGTGCAGCGGAGCTTCCGCTTCGAGCCCCCGGACTCGATGCTCGTCACGCCCTCGTTGGCCGGCGTGCGGAATCTGCGCCTGCTCGCTGTGCAGCATCGCCTGCGCGACGCGGGCATCCGGTCGATCCGTCGCCGCGGCGAGGGGAGCAGCTTCGCGTCGTTGCGTGAGTACTCGGTGGGCGACGATCCGCGCCATGTCGACTGGAAGGCGACCGCGCGGCGCCAGAAGCTCATGACTCGAGAGTTCACCGTCGAGCAGGGTCAGACGATGATGATCGCGGTCGACGCCGGCCGCATGATGACGCAGCTCGCGTCGGGAGTGCCGCGCTTCGAATACGCGCTCTCGGCGGCCACGCTCCTCGCGTCCGTGGCGGTGCAGGCCGGGGATCAGGTTGGGCTGCTGCTGTTCGACAACGAGCTACGCGCGTTCGTGCCGCCAGCACGCGGTGAGAAGGCTATGCGCTCGATCCGGCAGGCGCTGATCCCCGCGCGCGCGACGTTGACGGAGCCCGACTATGCCTCCGCGTTTCGCACCCTCGCGACACGGCATCGCAAGCGCTCGCTCATCGTGCTCATCACGGACGTCATCGATCCGCGCTCGTCGCAGGCGGTGATCGCGCACACGGTGCGGAGCGCGATGCGACATCTGCTGGTGGTGGTGGCGCTCAGAAACGATGAGCTGGTGAGCGCGGCGGTTCCGACGGAACACAGCTCCTCGAGTGAGTTGTATGCGAGCGTCGCGGCCGAGGAGCTACTCGGCGCCCGAAACGAGGCGATCGTACGAATGCGGCGTGCGGGAGTGTCCGTGCTCGACGTATCGCCGAAGAAGCTCGCGACTGCCGTAGTGAATCACTATCTCGAGCTGAAGGCGCGCGGCTCGCTGTAGGCGAACTCCTCGGCCGGGGCCTCCTCTTCGCTTCCGCGCCCACGCGAGAACCAGAAAGCGAGGAGCACCGCCGTTGCCGCCGCCACGCTGGCCTTCACCGCGAAGGGAACGTCGGTGCGCGGCGAGATGAGCCCCTCGATCGTGCCGGCGGCGAGAAGCATCAGTGTCGACGCGGTGATGAGTCGAATCGCTCGTCGTCCGTTGATCACGAACGCCTCGCGCCTCGTGTGCGCGCCAGGGAGCAGCAGCGCGATCGCGAGCAGAAAGCCTCCTCCGGCCGCGATGCAGATCGCGCTCAGCTCGAGCACGCCGTGCGCGACCACGAAATTGCGGATCAGGTGGAATACACCGTGATTCGTGTAGAGCCCCAGCGCCGCGCCGATCCCCATGCCGTTCAGGATCAGCATCAGCAGCGTCATCGTCCCAGCCGTGACACCGAAGGCGAACACCGCGTACGTCACCTGCACGTTGTTGGCGATGATGCTGCTCGCCATGACGGGGCGCTCGAAGTCCTTGATGGCGACGTATTCGTGCCTGCCCAGACTGTCGCCATGCGCGTCCTCGAGCACGCGGTCGACCATCTGCGCGGGATTCAGCTTGCGCTCCAGCTCGGGATGGCGGACCACTGCCACGTAGGTGATCAGCATCGGTGCGAACAGAAACGATGCACCGGCAAGAATGTACCGGCCGGAGTGTCGCACCTCGCGGGGCACGGACACCGAGACGAACTTCCACACGTCGCGAGCAGAAAGGGCGCGCTGGCGATAGAGGAAATTATGGCCGGCGCCGAGCAGCCGGCTCACGTAGAAGATGGCATCCTGGTCTTCGCTGTCGGAGGCCGTTCGCAATCGCGCGAGGTCGGTCGAGACCTCGCGGTACAGTGCTACGAGCCGGCTCACTTCCTCGGGGGACATGGCGCGCAGCCCCTTGCGCTGGGCGGCCGTTAGTGCCGTGGAGAATTCCTGCCAGCGCTCGGCGTTGATCGCGACGATTGCATGCCGCTCGCGTGCGGCACCCTTTGCTCCTGGTGCCGGCAATCCTCTCGCGCGCGCGTCGCTCTCGATCTCGAAGAGACGAACGAGCTGCGCAGAAGTGCCGCGTACATCTTCCGGCAGATGCTTCCCGAAGCGCGCCTCGAGCTGTGAGCCGAAGCTCGCCTCCAGCACGGGTGTCAGCTGCGCGCGGCGCGCCACGAATCGACCAAGCAGCGCGAACTCCTCCTCGGTGAGTTGCGACGTGATTGCCGGAGTCGTCGACGCAGCGGGTGCGCCCCGCACGGCGGCGGTGATCAGGGCGCGCTGCTCGTGCACAACGATCGTGCCGGCCATTATGTCGCCGAGTCGCTTGCCGGATTTGGAGATGGTCATGCTGATCAGACCGACGCCGTAGGCCAATCCGGGCTGGAGGTCGACGATGCGAACCAGGTTCCGCACGGCAGAGGCGCCGAACGACACCGAGTATCCGCCGTCCTGCACGACACGGATGCTGAGCCATCGCTTCCCCGGCGTTTGCCCATCCCAGATCGCCTCGAAGAACACGTAGTAGCCCCACATCAGCGCGAACGCGATCAGGCTGCCGAAGGCGACGAACCATGCGCTGGACATCTTCTGCACTCCCGAGGAACGCCCGGAGAGCACACTGCTGCTCTCGGTGAGCAGAATTCCGATTGCCAGCTCGACGGTGCCGATGATGAGCAGATCGAGGATTGCAGCCGCCGCTCGGGAGCCCACGCCCGCGAGCGTGTACGACAGTACCGTCTGCTCCGGCGTCTCGATCTCGACGCGGCGCTCGAGCGAGCGAGCGCTCACTGCACGGAGAGATCGGAGATGAGCAGCGTCGTGAACGCCACACCGCGCGCGTAGTCGTGTACGCCGATTCGTTCGTTCGTGCCATGGACGCGGTCGAGGTCTTCGGGCCCGATCTGCATCGGGAGAAAGCGATAGACGTCTCGCGCGTAGCCGCCGTACTGGCGTGAATCCGTTGCGCCGATCACCAGCGAGGGCGCGACGATGGCATTCGGCTCGAGCACCGTGATGTCGCGCGCGAGAATGCGGTACGCATTCGACGTGGTGCTCGAGACGGGCGACGGCGGCGTTGGCGGCTCGGGGACAGTAACCGCTACCATCGAGTCGTCTATGACCCTTCTCACGTGTTCGATGACGCTCGCCGGCGTCTCGCCGGGAATGATTCTGAAGTTCACGATCGCCTGGGCACGAATGGGAAGAACGTTCTCTTTTGGGCTTCCCTGAATCATGGTGGGTGCGGTTGTCGTGCGCAGCGACGCGTTGGTCGCGGGGGAGCGCGACATCGATGCGATCACGAGCGGCCGCGTGAGCCAGAGATTCGCCATCACGAGTCGTGAGCCAAAGGGCATCTCGCGCCCGAGCTGTGTGAGCATCCCCTCGACGGCGCCGTCGAGCCGCGCGGGGAGCGGATGCCGCTCGAGCCGGTCGATCGCCTGCGCCAGAACGCCGACTGCCGTCTGCGCCGGTGGCATCGACGAGTGCCCGCCCGCACCCTTCACCGTCAACTGCACGCTCATGTGACCCTTCTCGGCGATTCCGATCAGCCCGGCGGGGCGCGAGACATTCGGGATGAGACCGTGCACCACCGCGCTCCCTTCGTCGATCGCGACGAGCGGGTGCACGCCGCGCGCCTTGAGCAGCGCCACAATCGCGCCGGCGCCGTGCCCCGCTACTTCTTCGTCGTCGCCGAATGCCAGATACACCGTGCGCTTCGGGTGAAAGCCACGGGCGACGAGCGACTCGACGCTCTCCAGCGCGGAGAGCACCCCGACCTTGTCGTCGAGCGTTCCGCGCCCCCAGATGAAGCCGTCCGCGATATCTCCGGAGAACGGCGGATGCGTCCACGCGTTTTCGGATCCCGCTTCCACCGGCACGACGTCCATGTGCGACATCATGACTACGGGCTCCAGCGTGGTGTCCGCGCCCGTCCATTTGAAGAGGAGACTGGCAGGGTTCACGACCTCGTGCGCGAGGGTGGCGTACGTGCGCGGGTAGGTCTGCGCGAGATACGCGTGGAGTGCGCGCATCGGCACCATGTCGGGCCCGGAATCCTGCCTCGAGATGGTGGCGATCTTGATCGCCCCCGCGAGATGCACAGCGAGCAGCGAGTCGTTCTCGGCAGGAAGCGTGACGTCGCGCCTCACTTCGGTCCTGACGGGTACGAAGCGTACCGTGCGCACCGCAACCACCAGCAGGAGCGCCAACACGAGGACCGCGAGCGCCGCGGCGAACTTTCTCATGCCGCAATTTGGTGGCGCACGCGTAGCTGTCCAGAGCGGTGGGCCCGACGCGAGGCTATCTTCCTGCACCCGCACCCACATCGAATGCGATTCACCTCTCTACTGCTCGCCGCTCTCCTCGCGCTCCCTGCGTGCGCCAGCTCGCACGCTTCCCCACCCCGCAGTTCCGCTTCCAGATCGCCGCTGCGCTCGGAGGTGGAGAGCTACCTCGAGTCGTACGACAGCACCTACAAGCGGCTCAACTATGCGAACCAGCTCGCGCAGTGGGCATCGAACACGCACATCGTTGCGGGCGACAGCACCAACGCCGTGCGCGCGCGTGAAACCGGGCTTGCGCTGTCACGTTTCGTCGGCAGCATCGAGAATATAGAGCGCACCAAGGGGTATCTCGCTCACCGCGCAGAGCTCGATTCCATCCAGCTTCGCCGGCTCGAGATCATGCAGTACAATGCCGCAGATGCGCCACAGACGATTCCGGATGTCGTGCGAAAGCGGCTCGTCGCGGAGAATGCACAGCTGGAGCGCCTGTACGGCTTCCAGTTCATGCTGCACGGCAAGCCCACCACGCCCAACGCAATCGACGACACGCTGCACTCGAGCACCGATCTCGTGCAACGCCGGGCCGCGTGGGAGGCGTCCAAGGAGGTGGGACGCGCGCTCAAGCCCGGCATGATCGAGCTGCGCGATCTGCGCAATCGCGGCGTGAAGTCCATGGGGTATGCGGACTTCTTCGCGTATCACGTGTCGGACTACGGGATGACCGCTGATGAAATGCTTCACCTCACGGACACGATGCTCGTGCAGCTCCGACCGCTATATCGCGAGCTCCACACCTGGGCGAGGTACGAGCTGGCGAGGCGCTACCATCAGCCCGTGCCGGACATGATCCCCGCGGACTGGCTTCCGAACCGCTGGGGCCAGTCGTGGGAGGATCTGGTGCACGTCGAGGGGCTCGATGCCGACTCGGCGATCCGCACGCACGACGCCGAGTGGGTGGTGCGGCAGGGAGAGAAGTTCTACGTGAGCTTGGGGTTCGACACGCTGCCCACGAGCTTCTGGAAGAATTCGTCATTGTACGCGCTCCCCGCAGATGCGCCGTACAAGAAGAACACGCATGCGAGCGCATGGCATTTGGATCTCGATCAGGACATTCGCTCGCTGATGAGCGTCGAGCCGAATACCGAGTGGTACGAGACTGTCCACCACGAGCTCGGGCACATCTACTACTATCGCACGTACACGCGTCCCGGAGTTCCGCTACTGCTGCGCGCGGGCGCGAATCGCGCGTACCACGAAGGGATCGGCACGATGATGCAGATCGCGGCGGGCCAGCGCCGCTTCCTCGTGGATCGCGGGCTCGCGCCGGCGAACGCGAAGGTGGATCTCCTAGCGCAGCAGTTGAAGGAAGCACTGAACCTCGTCGTCGTGATGCCGTTCGGGGCCGGCGTCATGACGCACTGGGAGCACGACGTGTACGCCAACGATCTTCCGCCCGATCAGTTCAACGCCCGCTGGTGGGAGTATGTGCGAAAGTATCAGGGGATCGTACCGCCAACCGCTCGCGATGAGAGCTGGTGCGACGCGTGTACCAAAACGCACATCACGGATGATCCGGCTCAGTACTACGACTATTCGCTTTCCACTGCCCTGCTCGTGCAGCTGCACCTGCACATCGCGCGCGACATCCTCCACCAGGATCCGCACGACACGGACTACTACGGCAGCAAGGCCACGGGGGACTTTCTCCGCAGCCTGATGAAGTCTGGAGAGAGCCGGCCGTGGCGCGACGTGCTGCGCGAGACAACCGGGCGGCCGCTCGATGCGCAGGCCATGGTCGAGTACTTCGCGCCACTGTACGAGTGGCTCAAGGTCCAGAACCGCGGTCGCACCGCAACTCTTCCGGACTGATCGCACGCATCGCGACTAACAGCATACATGAGCGTCCTTCTCGCATGACTTCTAGCATCTTTCCCTTCAGATCGCGCACTGCGATTCGTCTCGCGTGCGTACTGTCGATCCTGCCATTCGCGGCGACCGCCCCGCCTCTCGCCGCGCAGTCGGCGAAAGCCGCACCGGCACCGAGCGCGCCCCCGCCACTCACCGCTCCACTGCCAGTCGATCCCGCGGTGACCATAGGGACGTTGCCGAACGGGCTCCGCTACTACATCCGCGTGAATCACAAGCCGGAGAAGCGCGCGGAGCTGCGGCTCGTCGTCAACGCCGGCTCCGTGCTCGAGGACAGCTCGCAGCGCGGGCTCGCGCACGTCGTCGAGCACATGGCATTCAGTGGCACCACACACTTCAAAAAGCAGGCGCTCGTCGACTACCTGGAGTCCACCGGCGTTCGCTTCGGTGCAGACCTGAACGCCTCGACGTCGTTCGACGAAACTGTCTACGAGCTCACCGTGCCTACGGACAGCACGCGTCTCTTCGACAAGGGATTCGAGATTCTGTCGGACTGGTCGCGCGGGGTCACGTTCGACTCCACGGAGCTCGCGCGCGAGCGCGGTGTCGTCATCGAGGAGTGGAGACTTGGCCGCGGCGCCGCCGCGCGTATGCGCGACAGGCAATTCCCGGTGATTTTCAGCGGGTCGCGCTACGCGCAGCGCATTCCGATCGGCGACAAGCGCACGCTCGAAACTGCGCCGCGCGCGCAGGTCAAGCGCTTCTACGATCAGTGGTACCGCCCTGATCTCATGGCTGTCGTGGCGGTCGGGGACTTCGACAAGGCGAAGGTCGAGCGCATGATCAAGGCGCAATTCGCCAACTGGCCAGCGAAAAAGCCCGAGCGTCCGCGCCCGAGCTTCCCCGTGCCGGATCACGACTCGACGCTCGTCACCATCGCCACTGACAGCGAGGCGACGCGCTCCACCGTGGCTGTCTATTACCTGCAGCCGCTCGCGCAGCAGAAAACCGTCGGCGACTTCCGCAACGAGCTGATCGGATCGCTCTACAACGACATGCTCAATGCGCGCCTCCAGGAAATCGCGCAGCGCCCGGGCGCGCCGTTCCTGGGCGCGTTCTCGAATCAGGGTCGCCTCATTCGCTCGAAGAACGTGTACGTGCTCACCGCGCTCGTCCCCGACACCGGTGTGGAGAATGGTTTGCGCGCCGCAGTCACCGAGGGCGAGCGCGTGGCACAGCACGGATTCACGGGCACGGAGCTCGATCGCGCGAAGGCGGAGATGATGCGCGGTATGGAGAGCGCGTACGCGGAGCGCGAAAAGACGGCGTCGTCGGCATTCGTCTCCGAATACGAGGGTGCGTTCCTCGAGCATACGGCCATCCCCAGCATTGCGCAGCAGTACGATCTGTACAAACAGCTCCTGCCGGGGATCCAGGTGGGCGAGGTGAACGCACTCGCGAACAAGTGGCTGAGCAACCGCAGCCGGGTGATTGTCGTCAACGCACCGCAGAAGGCGGCGGCGAAGTTGCCGACCGAGCAGGCGCTGCGCGCGGTACTGGACAGCGCTGCGCACGTGAACGTCGCGGCGTACACGGATTCCGTGTCCAACGCGCCACTCGTGGCGGTGCCGCCCACGCCGGGCAAGGTGGTCGCCTCCAGCCAGATCGCGTCTGTGGGCGTCACGGAGTGGAAGCTGTCGAACGGCGCTCGCGTGCTTCTCAAGCCCACGGATTTCAAGGACGACGAGCTTCTCTTCCGCGCATACGGGCCGGGTGGCACCTCGGTGGTGAGCGACTCCGACTATCTGGATGCGACCGTCGCCACGGCCGCGGTGGACGCGGGCGGCATAGGCACCTTCAGCGCGACGTCGCTGCAGAAGGCGCTCGCTGGCAAGCAGGTGTCCGTCGGCGAGTACATCGGCGCGATTCAGCAAGGGCTCTCGGGCGGCGGATCGCCGAAGGATATCGAGACGCTCATGCAGCTCGTCTATCTGGCCTTCACCGCGCCGCGTGCGGACAGCGCAGCGTTCGAGGCCTACCGAAACAAGATCGAGGTACTGTTGGCCAACCGCGCCGCGAGTCCGAGCGCGGCTTTCGCGGATACGCTCGAACTCACGCTCGCGCAGCACCACCTGCGCGCGAAGCCGCCCACGGCGCAGGACATGGAGTACGTGCGTCTCAAGCACGCCATCTCCATCTACAAGCAGCGCTTCGCGGACGCGAGCAACTTCACCTTTCTCTTCGTCGGCACGATGGACACGACGAAGCTCAAGCCGCTCGTCGAGCAGTACATCGCGAGCCTCCCCGCCACGCACGCGGGCGAGAAGTGGAAGGACGTCGGCATCACGTATCCAACCGGCGTGATCACGCGCGAGGTGAAGCGCGGAATCGAGCCCAAGGCGCAGACCGCGATCGTGTTCACGGGCCCGTTCGAATTCACCTGGGAGAACGTGCAGCAGATCAGCGCCCTCTCCGATCTGCTCGAGATCAAGCTGCGCGAGCGCCTGCGGCAGGATCTCGGAGGCACGTACGGTGTGGGCGTGAGCGCCAACCCGACGCACTTCCCGCGCGAGAGCTACGCGCTGCGAATCGACTTCGGATCGGCTCCCGAGCGCGCCGCCGAGCTGCAGAAGGCGGTGTTCGCGGAGATAGACAGCGTGAAAGCCAACGGCGTGTCAGAGAAAGACTTGCAGAAGATCCGGGAGACCGATCTGCGCGAACGCGAAACGAGTCTCCGTCAGAATCGTTACTGGTCGAGCCTTCTGACCAGCTACGATGTGAATGGTTGGGATCCAGGGCTCATAATGAAGTACGAACAGTCCGTCCGTGCCCTCAATTCGGCCGGTCTTCAGGCCGCTGCAAAGAAGTATTTCGACAGCTCACGGTACGTCGTGGTCCAACTGCTGCCGGCACACTGATCGCGGCGGTAGCTCGGGCACGAGCCGGCGAGGGCGACTCAGCGCGCCGGCACGCCCTCGGCCGCCAGCCGCCCAAGTATCTCGCGGTCGATGCGATGGCTTCCGTTGAAGGTCACGCGCTCGCAGGCGATTCCGTTCGATGTGAGCCGCGCGTCCTGCGCGGCGAGATGCTCGACGGTCGCGTGTTCGTCCGCGGTGCCGGCGACCGCCGTGAGCCGCGCGGCGCGAAGCGCGGGCGCTGCGGCGAGATCGACATCCGCGGGGATCGTGCTGCCCCACAGCAGTGCACGGTCGACGTGGACTCCGGTGCGCTCGAGCCATCGCGCAACGGTGGCGACGCCTTGCGAAAATCCGAGTACCGTGAAGGTGGGCGTCGCGCCCTCGAGCGACGCGAGGATGTGCTCGTGGAGCGCATCCAGATATTCGATGTTGTCCTCGATGTCGCTAAGCCTGTCCTCGCGCGTCATCCAGCTCGCACCAACATGCGTGTCCGCGTGTGTCTTGCCGGGCACCTCGACGTAGAATCGCGACAGCGCCTCCGGCGCGACGATCAGTCGCTCCGGCGTCGCGATCGATTCGAAGTGGCGAATGAAGCGGCCGGCGAGCTGTCCGTAGCCGTGACAAACGAACCAGAGCTCGCGAACTCCCGCGTGCGGCTCGCCCGTGGTGAAGTAGCGGGCCGTGCGTGACACAGGGAGATGATGTTCGCGTCGCATGCGGAAGACTGTCCGCTCCCGAGGTGTGCGTCAACCGCCGGGCTTCCCGTGCGGGGCGGCGATGGCGAGAATTCCGCATGCGAGTGACTCGCCTCTCCGCGCGCACGTGGCTCCTGGCGCTCTACATCGTGACGATCGTCGCAGTCGCGATCGAGAAGGCGCACAATCCTCGCGGCCCCGACAACAACTTCCTGATTTTCCGCTGGTCGTTTCTGAATCTCGCGGCGGGCCACGACATGTACGGGGTGCAGCCACAGCATCACGCGGATCTCTACAAGTACAGCCCCAGCTTCGCGGTGCTCTTCGCGCCGTTCGCGCTGATCCCGTTCGCGATCTCGCTCGCGCTCTGGGACGCGCTCAACACGCTGCTGCTGTTCTTTGCCATCGATCGTTTGCTTCCGGCGCGCCAGGGGACGATTGCGCTCGCGCTCATCTACCTCGAGGCGCTCAGGTCCATGCAGCGCTCGCAGAGCAATTCGCTCGTCACCGCGCTCGTGATCCTCGCCTTTCTGGCGTTCGAGAAGCGCAGGCAGCTCGGCGCCGCATTTGCGATTGTACTCGGGGCGGCGGTCAAGATATTTCCACTCGCTGCGGTCGCGCTCGCGATCTTCTATCCGCGTCGCTTGCGATTCGCGCTCTCCATGGCGCTCGCAAGCGCGATCGTGCTCGCACTGCCGTTGCTCGTGGCGTCACCCGCGCAACTCGCAGCGCAGTACCAGTCGTGGCGAGCGGTGGAGGCCATCGACGCACTCTCGGTGGGCGGCGGTGGCGGCGGCGGACTCTATGGCGGAGTGATGCAGCAGCTCCGCCTGCTCGTCGGCGTCAGCTGGCCCAACTGGCCGGTGCAGCTTGCGGGAACGGCGCTGCTGATGCTTCCGCTCGTGCGCTGGCGCAACTGGGCATACTCGGACTTTCGCCTGCGCTTTCTGTGCGCGCTGCTCGTCTACATGGTCATCTTCAATCATCAGTCCGAGTCACCATCGTTCGTGATCGCCGTGACGGGAATCGCCATCTGGTTCGCGACGACGCCGCGCACGTGGTGGCACACCACCGTGATCGTGTCGACCATACTCGTAGTGTCTATCTCCTCAACGGACATTACGCCGAAGAGCTGGCAACGCGATTTCTTCGTGCACTACCGGCTCAAGACCATCCCGTGCACGCTCGCGTGGATCACGATGATCTCGGAGCTTCTCGCCTTCCGGCCGCTGGAGAGCGGAGAAGCCCACGAGCTCGATGTCCCCGCGCGCGAGACGCTCGCGCGTGCCGGCTGAGATGAGCGTCGCGAGCTCGATCTGGCGGGGCGCCGTGTAGGGACACTGCGCGGCGAGCGACGCGTCTACATGTCCCGGATGTACCATGAGCTCCGTGCTTCCGGGCTCAAGCGTGTCGAGCGCGCTGCGCAGCCGGCCCGCGAAGTTTGTTGTCCCCTGCAGCGACACGCCGCAAAAGTGATCCGTCGTCACGAGGGCGGGGCCGAGCGGCACCGCGCGCGAGGCGCGCAGCGCCGTCGCGAGCACAAGTTTCCGAGACGTCGCCGCCAAATTCATCGCGTTCGTGCGCATCGGCTCACGCGGGATGCGCAGCACGCGAACTCCCGCTTCAATCGCGACGCGGCGAACCACCGCAAAGATCCCGGGGAGCACGTGTGCATGGCGGTGGCTGTCGAGGTGCGTGACGGCAATTCCGGCCTGGCGCACCCGATCGATCTGCGCTCTCGCCTCCGCCGCGAGTTCGTCGGCGTCAATGCGGCGGGCAAGCGCGCGTCGCCCCAGCTCGCCGAGCGAATACAGCTCGCCCGTGCGGGGATGGGTAAGTGAAGGCACGCGCAGCAGCGGGCGTCCTTGCACGAGATTCAGATGCACTCCGAAATCGAGCGTGCGTGTCGCGCGTGCGAGACGCACTGCATTCTCCCAGTCGACGCCGTTGGCCATCATCGACGTTGACGTCACGCTTCCGGTGGCGTGCGCCTCGATAATGCCCCGTGTCACGCCACCGGAGAATCCGAAATCGTCGGCATTAATGATGAGGCGCGGGCGATCAGGCATAGCGGCCCCGCAGGTCGTTCTGACGGATGTGCAAGAGGTCGCGCATCATCCGGAATGCGTCCTCCACAAAGCGCACCGTCGTCGGCTCCTCGTCATAGCGAAAGAAGACGGCGGTCTGCGCGAGCGTGAGCGCGTGCTTCTTCGCGATGAACAGCGCCTCCACATCGAAGCCGAAACGCGCAATGGTGATGCGAGAAAACACGATCTCCGCCGCGTGCGCAGTAAAGCCCTTGAGTCCCGCCTGCGTGTCCAGCACCCGCGGAATCAGCGTCCATCGCACCAGGGCGTTGAACACGCGGCTCATCACGTGTCTCGTGTACAGATATGAAAAGAAACTCGGGCTCATGAGATACCGCGACTCAGCCAGCACGCGGCACGCGATTGCGACGTCAGCTCCCCGCTCGAGATCCGCGAGTATCTTCCCCACTTCAGTTGGAGGGTAGGCGAGATCGGCATCCGTGAACACGCGGTAGCTGCCGACCGCGGCGCGCATTCCGCGTGTCACCGCGAATCCCTTTCCGCGGTTCGCTTCGTTTTTGATCAGGCGAACGCCCGGCGATGAGCACGCGAACCGCTCAAGAATCGCGCGCGTATCGGCGTTGCTGCCGTCGTCGACGAGAATCAGCTCCCATGAGAAAGACTGCGTGTTTAGAAACGTGCGCAGCTCGTCGAAGCTCGAGAGCAGCCTGTCGGCACCGTTGTACACGGGAACGACGAGCGAGAGGTGCGGCGCTGCGGAAGCAGCGGTGGCGCTCCTTGTCATGTCCCCATGCGTCGCGTGAGTCGCGTCAGTCACCGGCCTCGACGGCAAGAAGTTGCTAAAGTCATGGAATCGCGCTTGCCCGCCACGATCAACGCGTACTCACCGTTTCGAAGTACTGACAGACCCGGACGACAGCGAGGGGGCAGCGCCGCGACTGCCACACGCAACGAGTCCACTGCCTCACTCTCGCCGTCATCACCTAGTTCGAATGTCCCCCAGTGAATCGGGATTACCATCGCGCTCCTCGTCTCCATTGCTGCGCGCAGGGCGTCCTCCGGGCCCAGGTGCTTGCGCTGCATGTACCATTGTGGACGGAATGGGGACACTGGAAGTAACGCCAGAGTGAAGCGCCCCCACCGCTCGTGCAGTTCCCGGTACATCGTCCCCCATCCGCTATCGCCAGCGAAATACACGGTGTCGTGCGCACCCTCGAGCACGAACCCTTCCCATAGCCGCTCGTATCGGTCCGTGAGCGTGCGTCCGGACCAGTGCCGAGCAGGTACCGCCGTCACGCGCACTCCGCGCCCCAACGTGTCGGACTGCCACCAGTCCAGCTGCTCGGCCCGCTGCACGCCTTGCGACGCGAGATAACCCGGGCTGCCGAGTCCGGCAATGATCCGTGGATGATAACGCCGCTGCAGCCTTCGAAGCGACGGAAGATCCATGTGGTCGTAGTGATCGTGGCTTATCAGCACCACGTCGATCGGAGGGAGCGAGTCGAAGGAAATCCCCGGCGGCCTGTGCCTTCTGACGCCGAGCTCCCCCTCGATTCCTACTCTTTTTGACCACACCGGATCCGTGAGAATGTTGAGCGAGTCCATCTGCAGCAGCACGGTTGCGTGATTTACCATCGTCACGCGCACCACTCCGCCGCCAACTCGCGCCGGCGGCCTCGGCCCGGCGATCGCAGCGCTGTCAGGCCACTTGCCGCGATGGCGCGTGAGCTGCCAGCGAGCGAGCTCCGCGGGCTGCTGCTCCTCGAACGGCTCCTCGTTGTGGAAGTGTCTGCCGTCGAAGTGGCCGGTGCGCGGACCGCGGTAAGTCGGCAGGACCGCCGCTGTACATGCGAGGAGAGCCGCCGCACAAATTCCGATCGCCGAACGTCCAGCGCTCACGAGACGCGCAGTACGATTTTTCCGATGGACTCGTTCGACTCCATTCGCATGTGCGCCGCGCGCACTTCGGCGAGCGGAAATTCGCGATCGACTACCGCGCGCAACGTGCCACGCGCGAGCATCGGCACCACCTGCTCCTCGAACGCACGAGTCGCTTGAATCTTCTCCTCGAGCGCTCGCCCACGCAGCATCGTTCCGCGAATCGTGATCCTGGACGAGAGTACGCGCCCGAGTGGAATCGAGGCTTCGCGCCCCGCGATCGTGCCGATGATCATCAGCCGGCCGAGCGGCGCGATGGACTCGATGCTCGCCGGAAAGTACGCGCCGCCTACGAGGTCCAGCACGACGTTCATTCCGCGTCCGCCGCTCCACCGCTGCGCGTGCACAGCGAGCTCGCTCAGGTCTTCCGTGGCGGCCCAACCGTCTTCGAGACCGTGTTCCTTGGCGCGCGCGATCTTTCCCACCCCTCGCGCCGTGCCGAACGGGATGGCTCCGAGGGCGCGAGTGAGCTGCACGGCCGCGAGCCCGACGCCGCTCGCTACAGCGTGAATGAGCACGGTCTCCGATCCGCGAAGCGACGCCTGCGTCACGAGCGCATCGTGCGCGGTGATGTAGGCCTCCGGCACCGCTGCCGCCTCGACGTAGCTCAGCGCCGCGGGAATCTCAGCGAGCAGACGCTCGTGTGTCACCACGTACTCGGCGTAGGCGCCTCCACCCACGATGCCGAACACCCGCTGCCCGACCTTCCAGCGCTGCACGCCCGGGCCCAAGGTCGCGATCTCGCCGGCGATCTCCATTCCCGGAATGTCAGCCGGAGCATCCGCAGGCGGTGGATAGCGTCCTTGTCGCTGCAGAATGTCCGCGCGGTTGAGCGCCGTCGCGTGCACACGCACTAGCACCTGAGCGTGCGAGGGAGAAGGTCGCGGCACCTCGCGAAGCTCGAGCACCTCCGCGCCGCCCGGTGCGGTGATCACTACGGCTCGCATCTGCATCAGCTCTTCGGAAGCGCGAGGGTGAACATGGCTCCATTCCCCTCGATACTCTCCGTCCTGATGTCGCCCGACATCCCACGCGCCAGCTCGCGGCTGATCGCCAGCCCGAGTCCCGTTCCGCCGATACCGCGCTTGAGTCCAGAGTCGACTTGCACGAACGGCTCGAAGATCGACTGCAGCTTGTCCGCCGGGATGCCACGTCCGGTGTCGCGCACGTGGATCAGCACCTCCTCTTCGGTCGTCCCGGACTCGACCCAAATGCTTCCCTCATCCGTGAACTTGATCGCATTCGAGAGGAGGTTGAGCATAATCTGCTCGACCTTATCCCTGTCCGCGCGCATGTTCACCGAGCGATCGGTGGGCGTGTAGACGTATCGCAGCCCCTTGAGCTCCAGCTGCGGTGCGACGAGCGCCTCCACACCTTCCAGGAGCTCGTCCACTGCGACGTCGGCAACCTTGTATTGAATGTGTCCGGCGTCGATGCGCGCGAAGCTTAGCACATCCTCGATCAATCGCGCCAGGATGTTGTGGCTGCGCCGGATTCTCTCCAGCGCGGTGCGCTGCTGCTCCGTGATCGGACCGTGCAGCCCCATCTCGAGCAGCTGCGCGTAGCCGCTGATCGCGTTCAGCGGCGTGCGCAGCTCGTGACTCATTGCCGCCAGAAAATCCGCCTTGGTGCGATTGGCGTTTTCCGCCGCCTCGCGCGCAATGCGCAGATCCGTCACGTCGATGCAGGACCCGATGTATCCGCTGAACTCACCGGATGGATCGAAGCGAGGCACGCCGTTGTCGAGAACCCAGCGAAATTCTCCCTTTGCGTTTCGAAGCCGATACTCCATCGAAAACTCTTTGCGCGCATTGAATGCCGCGACGTACGCGGTGAGATATCGATCGATGTCATCCGGGTGTACTCCATCGAGCCATCCGTCACCGAGCTCCTGTTCCAGGGTGCGACCCGTGTAGTCGAGCCACGGCTGATTGTACCAGTCTCCCCCTCGATCCGGCCCGGTGGTCCAGATCAGCACGGGTGCGGCGTTGGCCGTCGTGCGAAAGCGCAGCTCCGACTCCTCGGCGGCATGACGCGCGTGCTCGGCGCGAGCGCGCGAAGCTTCCGCCTCCTCCGCGGCCTTGCGCAGCGTGTCGTTCGCAAACTCGAGCTCTTCGGAGAGCGACTGCGCCTCCTGCGCCTGCTGCTCGAGCTCCGAGGCCTGCTCCTGCAAAACGGTGTTCAGCGATTCCAGTTCGACCTGCTGCTCTCTCAACGTCTGGTTGAGCGCCGCCGTCGCACGCTCGCGCAGCTCGGCCTCCTTCTTTCCGAGCACCACCTCGCTCACGTCGGTGATGATCACGGCAATTCCCTCCGCCGTTCCCGACAAACCGCGAAGTGGCTGATATACGAAATCGAAATACGCGTCGTGCGTCTCGCCATCACCGTTTCGATCGAGACGCAGGAGCATCTCGTTCGCGACGAATGGCTCGCCGCTCGCGTACACCCTGTCGAGCGCGGAGTAGATGCCCTGACCGTCGAGATCCGGAAATGCTTCGCGTACGGTCTTGCCGAGCAGATCGCTGCGGCCGACTACACTGGTGTACCTGGCGTTCGCCGACTCGTAGCGATGTTCGGGACCGCGCAACACTGCGATTCCCACCGGTGCCTGGGAGAACACCGTTCGCAACCGGTCTTCAGCCGTGCGCGCCGCCGCAAGCGCTTCCTGTTCCTTGCGCGCTGCGAAGACCTGCTCGGTGACGTTCTCGACCGCATGCAACACGGCGAGGTTGCCGTTGTCCGCGCCGTTCACCGGAGCGCTCGACATGCGCCAGTAGTGCTCCTCGTACGAGTCGAGAACGCCGCTAGTGGGTGGGAGATCGTAGCGCTGTATCGGGAGCACGATCCTGCCCTTCATCGAGAGCGCCCGCTCGAACGATGAGCGCACGTTGTGCTTTCCGTGACTGCTCTCGGTTGCATGGCTTTCGGGGAACGCCTCGAATGTGCCGCGCCCAAGCAGATTTTCCCGACGCTGGCGCGTGATGTGACAGTACTCATCGCTCACGGCAAGGATCGTCCAACGGGGCGCATCCGCGCGCACCAGCAGATATGCCGTCGGCGCCGCCGCGAAGATCGCACGATAGTCCAGTTCCGAAGCGGCCCCCTGGGACGTTTCGGAAGATTCACTGCTCGGCATTCGTTGACAGAACGGGTGTCGGTCGGTACGCTCGCGAGTGGATCGTTCAACCTAACCGCCCGCACGACGCGGTCGGAACGGCTCGACGCGTCCGTTACGCGAGCCTCGCGCACTACTCACGTATTCGAGGCGCAGCCACGCAGCACAGGGCCTGGGTTGCGCCCGCAACCGTGTGTCGAGCATTTGTCCGCGACTCGCGCCGTACAAAGGCTAGAATCTCGCCGAGGTGTACAGATCCGCGCGCAACGCATGATTCGGATGTATTCCGTGCGCCATGTCGAACCGGAGAAGCCCGTCGAACGCCGCGATGCCCACGCCCGCACCGGAGATCGGCCGCAGCGAACCCGCGAAGTCGGCCCGCCGACCAGCCCACCCGATGTCGTAGAAGATCGTGGGACGAAACGCATTGAACGTGCGTCCGAGTTCCACACGGCCGAGCCAGTACGCGTCGCCCGCGCCCGTTCCCGGCTCCTGCCCTCGTACCGTCGCGACTCCGCCGAGAAACCAGAATCGCTGCACGGGTACCGCGCCCACCGCGCTGCCGACGCTAGCCGTGAGCGCACCGTCGATCTTCGATCCGAGGCTGCGCGTGGCGGTCGCCTCCACCGATGCACGCGCGTAGTCGTATGTGCCCGTCGTGCCCTCGGCTCTCAGATCGATCGTCGTGCGCAGCCCCTCGGGATCGAGCCCGTACGCAAGCGCGTACTGCGCACCCAGTCCGAGCGCGGTGGCGTCCTGCGCACGAATGTTCGGGATGAATCCGGCGCCGCCGAGCGAGTGCCACAACGAGACGTTCGTGTGCCTCTCGGCATCGCCCTGTCGCTCTGCGAACAGTCGCCACGTCAGCGCGTTGTTGCGCGTAGTTGTCGACGAGAGCTCGGCGCCGGCACTCCGAAAGTAGAATCCCTCGTCGTGTGCCCAGAGCAGCGCAGAGAGTGAGCTTCCGACGCTCAACGGATCGCCCCAATCGTTGGCCGAGCTCAATCGCCTGTAGATACCGAGCGAGTAGGTGCGCTCGCCGCTGCTACGCTGCAAACGTGCCTCAATGTTGGGCTGCCAGTCCGCGAGCCCAATGCGCGCGGACGCATTCGCCGTGTACCCCCTCCCGAGCGTGCTCTCGATGAGCGCACCTGCCGACAGCGCCTCGACGCGATTGTAGCGCAGCATGCCCCGGTCCACACCAAAGTGAAGCGTCGGGCGCTGCGGATCCCATCCGGGCTGAAGGCCCAGGCTCAGAGATTTCTCGAGCTGCTCGCGGTCCCTCGTGCCGAATAGCTCGTCACCAGCATCGTAGATCGAAGGCGAGAATTCCTTCGAGTGCGTGAGACTCAGCGTGTCGCACGGAATTCGAACCACGATCGGGAGCGCGCCGGCGTAGCGCACCGACCGGTGAGTGATCGTGTCGCCCGGTGTGCAATGCAGCCGTCCGAGCTCCCCGTCATCCTCGCGCCTGCGTTCGGCCCTGCGTTGTTCCCGCGTAGAGTGAGTGGAATCGCTCGCCGAATCGCGCATCGCACGCTCGCGCATGCGACGAGTCGAGTCCCGCTCGATCGATCGCGCCGAGTCCTGGGCCGACGCGAAGATCAGTGGAAGCGGATCGGTGCCGTTCACGCTGGCGTAGCGATAGCTCTCCTCGCGCGTGAAGGGCGCGCGCATCACGCCCACGCGCATGTTTCCCGTGATCGTCTCGAGCCTGGGCAGCCACCAGCGCTGCTCGTGCAGCTCGTACTCGATCGTCAGAGCCGTCACCGTGAGCGACATCGGAAAGATCATCGGCTTCACGAGAGTCGGCACATCCGCAAAGGCATCCTTCTCCGTCGATCTGACGAACTCGACGACGTCGAAGGGGAGAGAGGGGCGATACACCGCGCGAACGAGATGGGCAGTTCGCGTGTCGAACCACAACGAGCCCACGATGAGGTCGGCGCGCGGCCGGCGCGCCTCCACCTTCACCTCGCGCAGCCTGCCCCTCGTGCCATCCGGCAGAAGAAACGCAACCGAGTCACCCGTTTGGAACCGATAGTACGCCTCGGCGCCAGCCGCGAGTGGATTGATGAGCTCCGGGTCACCGCTCGACTGACTGACGCGCTTCACGCCCGCGACGTGCAGCAGACTTTCTCGTCCCGGGTAGTACGGGATCGCGTCGATGTGCAGCATGTCGGTGATCACGCGCACGCCCGGCGTGATCATCGGAAATGCGGAGCGAGCGCCCACCACGTCCACAACTGCACCGCGGCCAGTCTTCCACCTTACTCGCGCGGCGGACTCGCTTCGCAGCAGCAGCTTCTGGCGCCCCAGGCTCCCGATCCCCAGACCGACCGTGAGCCGCTCGTGCGACATGGCGTCGTAAGCGGTCAGCGTCGAATCCTGCTCGAGACGCGCGCGGCGCGCGTGCAGCACGAGCTCACGCGCGAGAGGATCTCGATAGGCGCTCGCCTCGAGCTCCAGGGTGAGAGGGATCTTGCGCGCCTCTATCCACCGCGCGAGGCGAACCGAGTCCTCGTCCGCGGTTGCCTTGCTCGTGTCGCGCACCCCCGTGTCCGGGCGCGCCGGAGGAGATGGGACGCCCTGAAGCGCGAGAAGCAGCGGTATGAAAGTAAGAATCCGGAGATGTCCGTTGAGGGTCGGTCACAACCCTACGCGGCGGGACACCCACGTGTTTCCATTTTCCTTACGACATTCCGGGCATCCCGTGCTCGGTGTGCATTCTGTCGGGACGCAGCCGCAGGAAGATCGCGTAGCCCTTTGGATATCGCGTACCGTATGCCCCGGCCAGCGAGCCTGGCACCACGTTCACGGTGCCAAGTATCGACGCGCCGAGCGTGAGTCCGCGTGCCCGCATGATCTCGCGGCTGTAGCCGAGCGTGAGCGCACTGATGTCGTAGCCGCGAAGGTCCGACCGATCCGCGACCGCCAGATCCTGCGCGCTCTTCTGCACGAACTCGGCGCGCCCGAAAAACGTATCGACGCCATCGACGCTCACGTCTGTCTCGACGAGCACGCTGCTCGCAAACGAAGCACCCGTCACGGCGTTTGCCCCATAGACGAGGGAGCTGCTCCATTCGCCGCGCGCGCCCAGCAGGCGGGTATTCATGATCGAGGCGGAGTAGCGGTGCAGTGACTCGTCGGGATGCAGCACCTCGGGACTCGCGAGGTACGCGGCGGATGCACTGTAGCTCCACGCAGGGCCGGGATTGTAGAACACTCGCGCGGCGTACGAATCGAGCGTGCGGGACTCGATGTCCGTGCGGTGCTCGTCGGGTTCGCGACCGTTGAAGATCGAGGCCTCCGCCTTCCACGTCCGGCTGAACACCCCGAGCGTGAGTACGCCGAACGTGATGTGCGTGGCGTCATCCCAGTGGTGGCCGAGCGGCGCGAGCGGATCGCTCGCCGCGGAGGCGCGATGCGGAAAGGCGACGGGCCCGATAGCGGGCTCGCCGACGGGTGCGACATAGAGCGAGAGCGCTAAATTGCTCGCGATGGGGTGCTCGTACATCGCGGAGATCTCCATGAAGAGGTCGTGCGGGTGCTGGCGGTCGTGCAGCGGTCTGCCTCGATAGCTCTCGCCGGACTGCAGCAGCAAGGGATAGCCCTGCGATCCGATCGTCGCGGGCTCGGCGCTCAGCATGCCGTGGAGGTGCAGCATCCCTCCCCTCAGCGAATGCATCGCCATGAGCATTCCCCAGTTGATCGAGCCGAATTGATCGTCGCCGCGCGTGCCGAGCTGCTCGTCGTATTCGGCGTACGCGACGCCGTGAACCATGAACGTCCAGCTTCCGCGCACGAAGTGCCAACCGTAGTGCGGCGCTGCCTGCGGCTGCCAGCTCGTTCCGGAGCCGAGGCGCGTGTGCGGGATACCGAGCACGCCCGCCATGCGCGCTTCCATGTTCGCGGTACCGGCGGTGTCGCGCGCCGCAGTATCGCCGTGTGCCGCGTGCGGCGTCATGCCGGGCATTCCAGGCATGGCAGGCATCGAATCCTTCTGTGCGCGCGCGGCGGCGGAGGCGAGCGCGAGCGCGGCTGCAATACAGGCAGCGCGCATCGATCGAGAGAGCGTCATCCGGTTCAGCGTATGGGTCACGGTGCGCGCGGCCGGGACGGATGTCCGAGCACGTGTACGCACCACTCGCACTGTCCGACCCTGGCGCGCGCGCGAGGGCCTGGCGAGCTACGCTCTGGGAGGGGGGAGCTCGGGCGCCGGAGAATGGGCGCGCGGCGGGCGTTCCGATATCGCGCTCAGCTGTGCAGCGCGAGGCGCGAACACCACTATTGCAACGGTGCGCGCGCCCAGAGGGGTGACGGCGCACGATGCGAGGGCGGCGCAGCACGGAAGCCCGCTCGCACGATCGGTGCTCGTCTCACTGGAGTGCGATGATCCTGGCGCGCAATCGGTGTGCGCGGATGCCGCGGACCTCGCGCCAGGACGGCGCGCCGCGCACGCGGACGCCGTACCCGCAACAATCAAGTGCAGCATGGCGAGCAGCGTGAAGAATCCGAAGAGCCTGCGGCGTGCGGTCATGAGACCGAAGATAGCGGCGTGCGCGGCGAGCGGCTCGTGGTGCGTGTGGCTGCGCGGACTGCGACGCGGCATACGCGGCGCCGACATCGTTGCGAGTGGTCGTCAGCGTCGCCCGCAGCGCTTCGCGAATCCGTTTCACCGCCTTGCCGCGAATGTTGAACAGCCCGCCACTCGGCAAGTCGTCGAACTTTTGGCGACGCAGCACAATGAGATACGACGCAGGCTGCCCCGAGTCGGATGGCGCATCGATCACGGTGACGTATTCCACCTGCGACTCGAAGTAGTGCGTGGCGTACAGGAGTTTCGTCGTCATCCAGCTCTGATCCGAGTGCGCGTCCCAACCCAAGATCGAGCGCTCTACGATCTCGAGGGTCGGCTTGAGCCCAGGCATGCGATCGACTTCCCACACGATGCGTGACGCGAGCGATCGCGGTCGCGACGAACGGGGAAGCGCGAGCATCGAGAGGAACGGCTCCGCCTCGAGTCCCTCAGGCATCGGCTCGGCGAGCAGTGCGCGCAACGCATCGCCGCCGCGCACCGGGCGCTTCGTGTCGTCGTACACGACCAGCTCTTCTGCGCTGTCGCCGCGATATGCGCTGACGTATGCAACCATCCATTCGCGCAGGAGCGAGTCCGCGCGCGGCAATGGGTCGTGTGTGTTCGCCAGCGCGACGCGGAAGTGCTCCATCGCCTGCCCCGGAAGCTTCAGGTCACACTTGAAAGGCTGGCACTTCTGCAGCGCCTTCGCATCGGATGGATCGAGCGATATCATCGCGACATCCTCGAGACGGGCAGGCTCGCTGAAGATTCCCGATTGCTGGTCCATACCGCTCGAGAGCAAGCCGTTGCGCTGCTTCACCCGTTCCACGTAGAAGGCGCGCGGGACGTCGAGTCGCACCACGCCGAGCGTGGCGATCGCCGTTTTCTCGGACGCATCGATGGTGACGCTGACGGCGTCCCCCCGTTCGATCGCGCCACGAGCTTTCGCGTCGAGGACGGTGAGGCGTTGCAACGCGAACGGCACTCCCTGGGCCTGTGCCCAGGAGGCGCCGATCGCGACTAGAACGAGCGCCGCATGGAGATGCGTGCTCATTGATGCATCACCTGCTCACTGGAAGCCCGTCACCGCACGTGGCACGTGTCGCTCCTCCAGAAAGTCCATCTCGTGGGCATGGGCTGTACGTCGAGCGCCGCAACGGCGTTCCGGTGGCCGAGTCTAGACGCCCCGACGATTGTAGCGTGCTTTCCCGGCTTCCACGACATCGCGCCGCGCATCGCGCGTATTCTCAACGGCGTCGCGGAATCCCAGCGGCGGATCTGTAAGAGGTCACGTGATTCACGTTGAGCCATGCACTTAACTGTACAGATTTCATCAGTGAGAGTGCTGCTGGAAAGATCCCTATGGGACGCGCGCCAACCGAGCTGGTAATCTTTCTTAGGTGCCTCTAATTGGACGGTCGGCCGAGCTCACTCCCGCTCAGCTTCACGTTGGTGCGAATGCTGTCCCACTGCAGCGTGTTCATGAGACGCCCGCTCTGCACATCGCGCTCGACGAATCGATGCGGCTGCAGCAGACCGCCTTCCGCTCTCCAGTCTTCATAGGAAGTGATCGAGGTGATGGCTGCACCCGTCGCGTGGAGGGGCATGGCTTTTCTGAGCGCGAGCACGAGCCCCGTGCTGTCGTCGAAGACGTATTCCTTCTGCCAGCCGTCCGCGAGCGTGACGCGAAGGCGATGCGCGGGCTGGTCAGCGAAGAGCTCTGCACCGACCAGCTCTACATCGTGGCTCTTCTTCCCATAGTCGACGAAGGACTCATCGAACTCGGCTCCCCGCCGCCCTGCATCCGCGGCGGCACCGCTGTCCACGACGAGCTGCTTCTTCTGGAAGCTGTACTCCCACGTCTCGCCGTCGAACCCTTCGGAGTAGTCGAATCCCGGCGCGTGCACGTTGACGCGGCGCAGCGACGGTCGCCTCCAGACGATGTCGGTCCTGGCGTTGAGCGACCCTTCGGAATACGAGCCCCACATGTGACGCGTGTCGACCTGCTCGAGCCGATCACGGCCGCCGATCGCGCTGTAGTAGTGCGCGATGATCGCGTCCGCAGAAAGAGCGCCGGCGCGTGGTTCGTGCGAGGCCGTTGTCGCGGTGGCGTGTGCGCACGAGAGGATAGCGCTCGCTACGTACACCGCGAGCAGAGAGGCCAAGGGGCGAAGCGCCACCTTACTTCGAAACCGCCAAGCGTTGGGCATTCACGCTCCCATTTTGAGCTCATCGCTTGCACCCACGTCGGGAAGGTTCGTCGAGGGGGCCGCTCGGGATAAGACAGCCGAGTCCGACAAATGGTTTATCCTGATCGGCGAGGGCTACTCCGCGCGTATCGCGCGCAAGGGATCAACTCGCGATGCACGTTTCGCGGGCGCGAGCGCGGACACCACCGCGACTACCGCGAGAAGCGCCGCAACGGCAGCCAGCACTCCTGTGTCCAGGGCACTCACGCCGAACAGCAGACCTCGCAGCAGGCGTGCCGAGGCAAGCGCACCGCCAATACCGAGCAGCACTCCCACCGAAGTGACCGCGGCGCTCTCGCCAAGCATCATTCTCATCACGCCTCGCGAAGTGGCGCCGAGCGCCATCCGTACCCCGATCTCGCGCGTGCGTCGCGACACAGCGGATGTCATGAGCCCGTAGATCCCCGTGGCGCCGAGCAAGAGCGCAACGGCAGCGAAGAGCGCGAGCAGCGTCGTCGCGAATCGCATCCGCGCTGCCGAATTCGCGACGAATCCCTCCAGCGATCTCACTTCGCTCACGGGCACGGCCGGATCGATGGCAGCAACCGCGCTGCGGAGTGCCGGCCCGATACGGATGAGCTCCGCGTCGCTCGCGGTGCGAATGACGATGCTCATCTCCTCCGCGACACTCTGATCCATGGGCAGGTAGAGCGATGGCTCCGCGCTTCCACTCAGGCTGTCGCGCTTCACATCGCCGACGATTCCCACGACCGTGATCCAGTCGTAATTCCACACATATCGGATCTTCTGCCCGATCGCGTTCTCCCCCGGCCACAGCTTCTTCGCTGCAGTCGCGTCGATGATGGCGACGGGAGGAGTCCCTGCGCGGTCGGCGCTCGTGAAGCCGCGTCCACGCAGGAGCGGAATGGCGAGCGCGAGAAAGTAGTCCGGAGTCACGCTCACTCGAATCGGAAGCGCGGGCACGCCACCGACGGGTGTGGGATGCGCTTCTACTTCCATCGCGGCCGGATACGCCGACGCACCGAACGGAAGAGCACTCGCAGCTGCGGCCACGTGTACGCCGGGCAGCGTGCGAGCACGCGCGACGAGTGCGTCATAGAACGCAGGCGCCCGCGTAGTCGTGTCGCGGTCGAAGCTCGGAATCGGGATCGCCGCGGCAATCACGTGCTGCGTGTCGAAGCCGAGATCCACCTGGTGGAGTCGCCAGAAACTTTTCAGCAGGAGACCTGCGGCGGTGACGATCACCACCGCCAGCGCTACCTGGCACACCGCAAGCGTGCGTGAAGCGCTCGTCGCGCCCGGAGCCGCGCCGGCGCGGCCATCCCGGCGCAGCGACGTGTGTACATCGAGACGAGTCGCACGGAGTGCGGGAAGAATCCCGAACGCGATCCCGCTCATCGCAGCGAGGAGGAGCGTGAACGCGAGCACGTGTCCGTCCACGGCGATCTCCTCCGCGCGCGGCGTTCCGGCGGGCAGCATGGCGACGAGTACGCGCACGCCGCCCACTGCGAGCGCGAGCCCGGCCGCAGCTCCAAGGCCGGCGATGATGAGACTCTCGGTGAGCAGTTGGGCGACGATGCGTGCGCGCCCGGCGCCGAGCGCAGTGCGGATGGCGATCTCTCGCTCGCGGACGGATGCGCGCTCGATGTAGAGCGTCGCCACGTTCACGCACGCGAGCAGGAGCACGAGCCCCACTGCGGCAAACAGGAGCAGCAGCGTCGGGCGTGCGCCTCCAACAACCGACTCACGCAGTGTGACGACGTCCGCGTTCTTCCCCCACTCATCCGGCATTCGCATGGGGAACGACGCGCGCGCACGCACGAGCGCCGCGTGCGACTCTGCACGCGCCTGTGCCAGAGTCGTTCCGCGCGCAAGTCGTGCGACGAGGTGAAGCGGCGTGCCCCACCAGTAGGAGGGCGACGAATGGACGAACGATGCAGGCATCCAGAGCTGCACATCGGCGCGCGGAAAGTGAAAGCCCGGAGGCATCACGCCGACTACCGTGCGCGCGATCCCATCGACCAGAATCGTACTGCCCACGACATTCGCATTCGCGCCGAAGCGATCGCGCCACATGGCGCTGCTGAGCAGCACGAGATTACTTCGCCCCGGCTCGTTATCCCCCTCGGCAAACGCACTGCCGCGCACCGGGTGCACGCCGAGCACGTCGAAGAAATTCGAGGTGACTTCGGATGCGATGTAGCGCGCAGGGGCGGTCGATCCGGTGACGCTTACCTTGTGACCGTCAGTCGATCCCGCGACGCCGCGGTACGCCCGACTCTGCCCACGGAAGATCTCATAGATCCCGGGCGGCGTCGCACCGTCTGGCCAGATGCGCACGAGGCGCGCTGGATCCTCGAACGGGAGCGGGCGCAGGAGTACGGCGTCGATCACAGAATAGATCGCTGCATTCGCACCGATGCCGAGAGCGAGGCAGAGTACCGCGAGCGCGACAAATCCGGGCGCGTGAACGAGGCCGCGCCACGCGATGCGCACATCCCGCCCGAGCGCCTCGAAGAGCTCGCGGGCTCGAAGGCGCTGCTCTCGACTTTGCGCGGAGCGCCGCAGCCGAACACGGGCTTCGGCGAGCGAGCCGAATCGACGCGCCGCCTCGGCCCGCGCCTGCGCGGGATCGATCCCTTGGCGAATCAGCTGCTCGGTCCGAGCCGCGAGGTGAAAGCGAATCTCTTCATCGACGTCCTCGCTCGCCGAAGTCGCAGTTCCGAGCGAGAGCCGAAAGAGGCGCGTAACGCGCGGAGGAAGCCTGGATTGCATGCGGTGGCCTATGAAGCGAGCGGATTCGCCGTGAGCACGGCAGTCACGATGTCGGCGTAGCGCACCCATCGCTTCGTTTCCGACGCGAGATGCGCACGACCTGTCTTCGTGAGTGAGTAGTACCGTGCCCGCCGGTTGTTCTCGGTGATTCCCCACTCGGTGGTGATCCACGCGCGCTCTTCCATACGGTGGAGGGCCTGATAGAGCGCGCTGTCGTCGATGCCGAGCGCCCCCTGCGTGCGCTCTTCGAGCCAGGTCGTGATCTCGAAGCCGTGCATGGGCGCCCAACTCAGCGCACGGAGCACGAGCACATCGAGCGTGCCTTTGACGAGCGGAAGCTGATCGGCCACTATTCCCTCCAGAGTCTTAGGTGAGACTCTGGGTATAGTGGGCTACTGCCGCGCGCCGGTCAAGTTCCTTGCGACATTCTCAAGCCGTTGTCTGCTGGCTGTCCAGGAAAAATGCTTGACAGAATATAGACGACATTGTATACTTCACCATGGCCACAAAAACTCTCTCATTCCCGCCCGACCACCAGCGCCACCCCATTGCCGTGGTCTCCCAGCGTACCGGACTCAGCCAGGACGTGCTCCGCGTCTGGGAGCGTCGGTACGGTGCTGTCGTACCCTCGCGCTCGGCCAACGGACTTCGTGTCTACAGCGACGCGGACATTGAACGCCTCATCCTGCTCCGCTCGGCCACGCGTGCAGGCCGGAGCATCGGCCAGATCGCCAAGCTGCCATCAGCCGCGCTCGAGGGGCTCGTAGCCGAGGATGAAGTGGCGCGCGAGAAGCGCGGTCGCAGCGTCGGTGCGCCTCCCGATGCGCGCGAAGTCGTCAGCGCATCGCTCGCACTTGCGCGACTGCTCGACTCGGCAGCGCTCGATGAGTCGCTGCGACGCGCCGCCGTCGTGATGGGGATGCCCGTGTTCATCGAGACCGTGGCCGCGCCGTTGCTGCGAAAGGTCGGAGACGAATGGCATGCGGGCCGTTTGTCGCCCGCGCACGAGCAGCTCGTTACGTCGTCGCTGCACGAGATCATCGTCGCCATGATGCGCGTGTTTACCCGTCGTCCAGGCGCACCCACAGTGTTGGTCACGACGGCGTCGGGCGAGCGCCATGTCATCGGCGCCGCACTCGTGGGCGCTTCCGCCGCTCTCGAGGGGTGGAATGTGCTCTACCTCGGCACCAACCTCCCCGTTGGAGAGGTCGTCGAAGCCGCGCGATCCACGGACGTGCGCGTGGTCGCGGTCAGCATCATCTACGTGGAGAATCCGACCCGCGTTCTCGCCGAGATGCGCGCGCTGCGTGAGCAGCTCCCGTCCGATGTTCCACTCATTGCCGGTGGGGCTGGCGCGTCGTTGATCTCGAAGGATCTGGCCGCGATCAACGTCCGCGTACAGTCGAGCGTCTCGGGCTTTCTTGGCGAGCTGCGCCGCGACAGCACAGCGGCGTAATGCGGTTCGCCTAACGCCTCACCCCGCTGGCGCGAGCTGGTACTGCTCGATCTTTCCGTCGGGCATCTCGTAGGTCCACACGCGCAGCGCACGACCGCCGGCGGACACACGATATGAGCGCTCGAGCATCCCGCCGCGCTCGTGCTGCCCCGTTTGCACGAATACGGTGGGAGCACCGAGTGGCGAGAGCGTCGACTGAAAGTCGCGGAGCGCCTGAGCGCTGAAGTATGCGCTCGCGTCTGGCGTGAGGAGCGAACGGTCGATCGTTCCGTGTTGCAGCCCTTCGAAAATGGCCCGTGCACGAATCGTCCGCGCTTGCGTGTCGGCATCTTCGGTCGCGAAGAGCGTTCGACCGACCGCAGCCGCGATCGCGGTCGATGCCGGCGCAGCGTCCTGGTTCGTGAGCACGATGACCGCCGCGCTGTCATCGGGATACACGATGTTTTCGGCGGTAAATCCCGCGACTTCCCCACTGTGCTCGATCGTGCGGTGCCCCGCGGTCATGTTGACGTCCACGCCCAGTCCATAGTCGGTGCTCACGCCATTCTTGAGCAAGACCGCCGTCTCCATCGCACGATACGACTCCGGCGTGAGGAGTGAGTGACTGATCATCGCGATGTCCCAGCGCGCGAGATCCCGCGCGGTCATCGCGAGCTCGCCTGCGCCGTACATCCAGCCAGGACCCGTGGGAGTCGCGGGCCGAAGCGGGCCGAGCCCGAATCGCATGTAGCCCACCGGCTCGATGGCAGTCGGCCCCTTCGCATCGAAGTCGACTGCCGACGTGATCGCGAGCGGATCGAGGATGCGCGTGCGAACGAACTGGTAGAACGGCTTCCCGCTCACTTTTTCCACAATGAGCGCCGCGATCTCGTAATTCGTGTTGCTGTATTGCCAGCGCGTTCCGGGCTCGAAGTCGAGTGGCTGCTTGGCCCAATGGTCGAGAATTCCCTGCGGCGTAATCGACTTCTCCATAGCGGGAGGCACGTAATCCTGCGGCCAGAAGTCCTGGTAGCCGGACGTGTGCGAGAGTAGCTGACGAATCGTGACCTCGTTCCCACGCGTGAGGCCGGGGAGATACTTCGAGACTGGATCGTCGAGCGAGAGCTTCCCTTCCTGCTGCAGCAGAAGAACGGTCGCGGCCGTGAACTGTTTGCTGATCGAGCCGAGCCCGTAGCGCATCTCCGGCGTCGCGGCCACGCGCGGATCGAGCTTCGCGGCGCCGTATGCCTGCGCATACGCAAGCTGACCGTGCGTAACGACCGCGACCGTCGCACTCGGCACTCCCGTGCTCTCGAGCACCGCCGTCGCGATCGAGTCGACGCGCGTGGCAAGTGCGCCACCCGCGCCCTGCGCGCGTACGTGCGCCGAAGGCAGAAGGAGGGCGAGCACGAATGCGGAGCTGCTCACGACGTGTCGGGGATTCATGAGCCTCGATGGTAAAAAGTGAATGAAAAATGCGCGTGGATGCGCGCCGCCGAGCTTCGAAAGGTATACGACTTGCCAAAAACCTTTGTGACCTGCGCGATTCTCCACTGCCCCGTATTGGCGCCTCTCGCATCACGCAGGAATTCGCGCACCGCGTTTCGGGCGGCGCACGGGTGTAACGCCCACATCAAACGTCAGTGAGGTATGTCGTGGCTGAAATTCCAATTACGCGCAAGGAAAAACGCAACATCTGGCCCATGCTACTCGGGATCCTTGCCCTCGTTCTCGTACTCGGCTTCCTCTTTGGCCGCAGGAACGCCAATAACCCCGGTCTCGCCGCCGATTCGACGAGCTCTACCACGTCGACGACTTCGAACGGAACCGTCGCCGACAGCGCGAGCCGCCGCCCGTAAGACGAGCCACTTCGGAATCATCGTCGATAACACGACGTGTTTCGACAATCACGAGCGAACACGCTCGCTACAATAATTACGAGGTATCTGAATGACGCACTCAACCGGGCACGAAGACGACCGCTTCGGCGATCGAGGACGTCGAGGCGATGATGGAGACGCGACGCCACGCATCGCCGCTCTTGGTGATATCGGAGATTTCGATGTGGCCGAAGGGACACCCGATCCGCGCGGCTGGACGGTGCGGGATGTATCGGGCAATGAAGTGGGAAAAGTGCACGACCTGATCGTGGATACCGTCGAGATGCGCACGCGGTATCTGGACGTCAAGCTCGACAAGAAGAAGCTGAACCTCGACGACGACCGCGACGTGCTCATCCCCGTTGGGCAGGCGCGCCTCGACGACGACGACGATCGCGTGATCCTCGGTTCGTTGAGTGCCGCCCAGCTCTCCACGCTCCCCTCGTACACGCATGGGAGTCTCGATCGGGACTACGAGAGCTCGCTGCTCCCCAACTTTGATGCGGGCGCGGTCGATGCCACAGCCGGGGGCGATTCGGGCGCTGCAATCGGCTCGATGTCGGGCGGGAAGGCCGGATTGACGGACGCTGATATCGGCGGCTCGACCACCGGCGACTTCTACGACAATCATCACTTCGACGAGGGAAATTTCTTC
>JBDTXN010000020.1:0-35115 GCA_040006175.1 Gemmatimonadota bacterium
ATCGCCGACGATCCGCGGTTCGAGCGGCTCGTGGTGACGGCGAAGCAGTAGGAGGCGGACAAGAAGCAATGTGGGGAGGGTGCAGCATGCAGTGATGGTCAACGATGGTCAGAGCTGGAATACCCTGGAACTGGAGGAAGTGTAGATGTGGCGATCCATGATGGCGGGATGCGCGGCCGTGCTGGCCAGCGCAATCCTCGTGACTGCGTGCTCGAGCGACAGTCGCAATAGCACAGAGCCGGTGCCTCCTCCGGTTTCCGAGAGCATAGTTCCAGCTGGATGTCCCACTGTTACACAGACCGCGGCGATGATCACCGCGCTGTATCCGAAGGGAGCGGACCGGGTGACCGCTGCCGCATCGTATGCGGCGATTCTCGTTTACGTCAATACGAATCATCTCGCGGATGCACGCACACTCACGTTGCGCCTGCTCGATTTCACGGTGCAGCAGTACAACGCGGGAAAGCTGATCGGCGGCTACTCGCTCGCGACGCAGCAGCAGTTGCTCGCATTCGAGACAGGGCTCTACTGCACGGTTGGACTGTCAACCACGGGACTCGTGCTGCCCGGTGTCCCGACTGACGGCGGAACTGTCAACAAAGTCGTGTACCCGAGCACCACGACGCAGAACATCGTGACGGCGAATGGCAAGGCGGCCGTGCAGTTTCCCGGGGGCACGTTGACGGGCCCGGTCCTCGTCACGATCATCCCTCTCACGGGAAAGCCGCTCAACACGAGCCTCGATCAGTACGGCGCCTTCTCCGACGTGAAGGTGTCGCCCGAAACGAACCTCGGGGGGCTCGTCTCCGTCGGGATCTGTCCGGAAGCTGAAGTCGTTCCCGCGACGGTGTATCTCGCTCACAACAACTCCGCAACCACCATTGAGGTTCTGCCTCGGGGCGCAACGATCAGTGGGTTGTGCGGAATCACGACTGGCTCGATCAGCGGTCGCAAGGTGCTCGATCTGGCTGCCAACGGCGACCTTGCCAGCGCAACGAGGATGGTTGGCTCGGCGCTCATTGATGCGCTGCTTCCTACCAACGCGAACGCGACGGGCGGCGGCATCACGGGAACGACGAAGAAATTCAGCCCGTTCGGTGGCGTGGACATCAAGGTGTACATGACTGCGAATTCGACCGTGAGCCAGTCGGCGCCGGCTGGATCGGCGGTGGCGAGTCCGCCGTCGACGATCGTGAAGACGCAGCTCGGCACGCTCGTGGCGAAAGTGAACGTGCTCTTCTCGGTTACCAGTGGCGGTGGCACTGTGAGTCCGACCACGGCCGTCGCGACCGGTGCGGCTGGCGTAGCGACGTTGAGTAGTTGGGTAATCAACGCCGGCTCGAACACAGTACAGGCCGTGGGAACCTATGCAGATCCGGCAGCGACCTTCGCCTTAGCGCCGGCGGGTTCGGACTTCCCACAGGCGGTGACGGTCGATCCGACGGCTGGAATCACGTTCTCGGCATTCGGCGGCGACATCGTGCCATACGGCTCGTCGTATTCCTACATGGACGGAGCGCAGGGACACGATGCAGGCTTTGAGGCGCTGAACTACTCCATGAGCGGGTGGAGCGCGGGTGGCGGACCATTCGGCAGTGCGACGACCGCATGTCCGCTCAACAGCGAGCAGGGTTTCACGATGAACACTGCGTGGACGGTCGGGAATGATCTGACGTTGCGGAAGAATTTCACGCTTCCATCGGGATGGACCGCCCCGCTCACGATTTCCGCGGCGATAGACAATGACATCGCAGTGTACGTGAACGGAACTGCAGTGACAGGGAATTATTCGTTCGCAGGTGACGGCAACTATGCCTACAATGCCGAAACCGGATTCGTGACGCACGAGAACTGCGCGTCCAAGGGCTCACTAACGTTCTCGGTGCCAGCGAACCTGCTGGTGGCGGGGGACAATGTGCTCGCGATTCGTGCACGGGATCGCGGTTCGATCAACTACGTCGACGCCAAGGTCAGCGTCGCGGCTCCGTGATCGAGGTTTAGCAACGAGCTATAAACGGAAACGGGGTGGCGCGAGAGCGTCACCCCGTTTTCATCCGCCGCCGGAGCGAATGTCTAATCCAGAAACGGAATCACGAGCGGCGTGCTGCGCGCGCGACCCGACGGGCTGCGCAGCGGCGGCCACCGGCGCATCGCGTTGTCGAGCGCTGCCACGCGCGAGGCTGCGCGCAGCGGGTCCGGCGTGTGATCGGTGCAGTACGCGCGCAGCTCGGCACCCGTCTCGATGATCGATCCGTTCGACTCCGATGCGATCATCCCATCGGTATCCTCGGTCGCGCGATGCTCTCGAACGAGATAGCGGCCGTTCTCGAGAAGCAGAATGTCCACGCTCACCCAGCACGCCAGCCCCTCGGCATCCATCGAATCTGCGCGCTGCGAGCCGAGCTCCCATCCTCCGATGGTGAAGGACATTCCATCCACAGTCACCGCCAGCGGCGCGTGTTCGCCGAGCAGCTGCATCGCGAGCGCCACGGCCTCGGGGTCGCCGCCCGGGGTTGCGAGCAGCGCGGCAGGGTTCTCCTGGGGCGCGTCGTTGCGCAACGCCGCCGGACGCGAATTCGGGCCCTCGTCCTCCAGCATCGTCAGCGGATCGACGATGATGATGTCGTCCAGATCCCGCCTCTGCGCCGAATCGGCGTACCGCGCCATGAAGGACAGGAGAGGGAGGAGTAAAGGTTAAAAGGGACGAACTGCTGTGCTCGTCATGCGACTTCTGCACCACTGGCGGTGCAAATGTCAACTGCCGTCACCACTTGTACTTACACGGTATGGTCGGCAGCGGTCGTCGGAGCGAAGGGACAGCGTTGTGCAGCTAACCGTGCACTTTGCTCGACCGCCCTCCGTCAGCCCCGAGCGGCCCGGTAGCGGCTGATGAGGGCGTTAGTAGACGAGTCATGCGCCGGGGTGGTATCGGCGCCCGGCGCCAAGTCGGCCGCGATGCGGGTAGCGAGTGTCTTACCCAGCTCGACGCCCCATTGATCGAACGAATCGATGTCCCAGACCACCCCCTGGGTGAACACCGAATGCTCGTACATCGCGATGAGGGCGCCGAGCGTCGCGGGGGTCAGCCGGTCCACGAGTATCACGCTTGATGGGCGATCTCCCTCGAAAACGCGGTGCGGCACGAGCGCCTCCGCCGTGCCCTCGGCACGCACCTCCGCCGGCGTCTTCCCGAACGCGAGCGCCGCCGCCTGCGCAAAGAGGTTCGCCATGAGCAGGTCGTGCTGTGCACCCTGCGGATTCAGCGAGTGCAGGAAGCCGATGAAGTCGACGGGGACGAGCGGCGTCCCCTGATGGAGCAGCTGGTGAAACGAGTGCTGCCCGTTCGTGCCCGGCTCGCCCCAGATCACGGGTGAAGTCGCGTAGCGCACGCGCGCGCCGCTCAGCGTCACCGATTTTCCGTTGCTCTCCATGATCAGCTGCTGCAAGTACGATGGAAAGCGCGCGAGGTACTGATCGTACGGCAGCACGGCGGCGGACTGCGTACCGAAGAAGTCCGTGTACCAGATGCCGAGCAGTGCGTGCAGCACTGGCAAATTCTTCTCGAGCGGCGTAACGCGAAAGTGCTCGTCCATCTCGCGCATGCCTCCGAGCATCTCGGCGAAGGCATCGGGTCCAATGGCAAGCATCGTCGAGAGGCCGATCGCCGAGTCCATCGAGTAGCGGCCGCCGACCCAATCCCAGAAGCCGAACATGTTGGCGGGATCGATGCCGAACTTTTGCACCGCCGCTTCGTTGGTGGACACCGCGACGAAGTGGCGCGCGACGGCCCGCTCATCTCCGAGCGCGCCGACCAGCCACTCCCGCGCGCGCGCGGCGTTCGTCATCGTTTCGATCGTCGTGAACGTCTTCGACGACACGATGCAGAGCGTTTCCGCCGGATCGAACTCGCGCGTCGCTTCCGCGAAGTCGGTTCCATCCACGTTGGACACGAACCGCACCGTGAGCTCGCGCATCGCGTAGTGCGCGAGCGCCCGATAGGCCATCGCGGGTCCGAGATCCGAGCCGCCTATCCCGATGTTCACGATGTTGCGGATGCGACGACCAGTGAAACCCTTCCACGTGCCATCGCGCACCGCGAGGGAGAACGCACGCATGCGATCGAGCACCTCGTGCACCAGCGGGACGACGTTCACGCCATCGACGGTGATCGTCGCGGTGCGCGGCGCGCGGAGCGCCGTGTGCAGCACGGCGCGGTTCTCCGTGACGTTGATCTTCTCACCGCTGAACATCGCCTTCGTGCGCTCGGCAAGTCCGCTCTCGCGTGCCAGCGCGACGAGCAGCTCGATGGTCTCGGGAGTGGCGCGATGCTTCGAGTAATCGAGAAAAAGCGATGCGCCCGACGCGGTCATGCGCTCGCCGCGACCGGGATCGGCAGCGAAGAGCTCACGCAGATGCACATCGCGAATGGCGTCGTGGTGTGCGGCGAGCGCGCGCCACGCTGGGCGCGCCGTGAGCTCGGTAGTCGGAGTGGAGCTCATGTGAGCAGCGAGTCTCCGCCCGGCTGGGCATTGCCGGACGCCCAGCGAGGGAAGGTGCCGAGCAGGCGATACGTCATCGCCGCCTTGCGCACGGCCTCGAGCGCATTCGCTGCATCCGGATCGGCCGCCTCGTGCTCGAACTCGATGTAGTACATGTACTGCCAGGGCTCTCGTGTTGGGCGCGCGACGAAGTGCGTGACGTTGAAGCCGCCCTTGGCGAGCGGCTGCAGCGCGGCGATGAGTCCGCCCGCGACATCGCGCACCGTGCAGAGCGCCGCACTCCGCGCCGGTGCTCCGGACTCCAGTGGCGCCGGCGTGCGCGCGACCGCGAGAAAGCGCATCTGCGTGTCGGGTCGATCCTCTATCCCATCCGCGAGGAGCTCGAGGCCGAAGCGATCCGCGGCGCGCCTGCTCCCGGCCGCCGCGCGCGTCGGATCGCCGGCCTGCATCACCGCACGCGCTGCACCCGCCGTGTCCCACGCGGGCACGGGCGTGATGTGCTTGTAGCGCTCGAGAAAATGCGCACACTGCGCGAGCATGAGTGGATGACTATGGAGCTGCGTGAGATCCGCGAGCGTCGACCCCGGGACGCCGAGCACGCACAGACGAATCGGCACGATCGTCTCCGCCGCGATGAGCAGGCCATCGTGCATCGCGAGCAGATCGTACGCACTGTCAACGCCGCCCATGAGCGTGCTCTCGATCGGCAGCAGCCCGTACTCGACGGAGCCCGTCTCCGCGGCATCCATCACATCGGCGAAGGTGCGCATCGGCACGGGCTCCGCCTCCGCACCCCACAGCTGGACGATGGCCTCTTCGCTGAACGCACCAGCCTCTCCCTGGAACGCCACACGAAGCGGAGAGAGCGTGGCCTGGAGCATCGGCTGGACCTCCGGCTCCGCAAGTGCGCTCGCCACCATGTCGAGCTCTCCGTCCAGGAGCTCACCGGGTGGTGGCAACTGATCCGGATCTATCGGCAGATCTTCTCTCTTCAACTGATGCACGCCTCGGATCACTGTCCCTTGCCCAGCGCCGCGGCCGCGGAGCTCACCAGCGCCGCCTCGGCGTTCACGACCGCTGCAACACGCGTGATCGCTTCGTCCGCATCGCCGAACTTCTTCTGCTCGATCGCCTCGCGCACGGCCGGCACCGTCTTCACTCCGTAGCCGGTGTAGAACCCCGGCGCATATAGCAAATGCTGGAACCAGGGTCGCATGGGCAGCCCGCGCTGATCCGTGAGCACGTGCTCACTGTGCGCGAGGATTGCGTTCACGTTCGCGAGCGACGCGGTCGCCCTGCTCGCATCGCCGCTGCCGAGCGCTTTGTCGTAGGCCTTGCTGTAGACAGCGGCTGCACGCGTGAGAGAGTCGGCCGCATTCTCCAGCGCCGCGAAGGAGATGTGCGGCGGAGTTGCGAGCGCTGCGGGCGCCACGGTCGGGTTGTGCGGATCGTTGGTCGCCACGAACGAGCCTTCCTCGAGCTCGAGGTTTCGCTCGCGCGCCTCGTCGGCTGCACCGGTCGCGAGCTTCTGTAGCTCGTCGATGTAAGTGTGAATCGTCTCGGCAAGATTCGTGAAGTCGTACGGCAGCACGTCGGCGTCGGCCAGACGCATCGCGGCCGTGCCTGCGATCTGCGCGAGCGCGCGTCCGTAGACGAACGATGTGTCGCTGAAGTGCGTGTACCAGTAGAAGTCGTCGTAGATCGAGTGATAGATCCCAGCATCATCCTCGCCGCCGAATCCGAGATTGAGCGCGGGAACGCCGAGGTGCTGGAGGAAGGGCGTGAAGTCCGAACCGGAACCGAGTGCTCCGATGCGTAGGTCGGCGCGGCCGCGTGCATCTTTCCGCTCTTCCGGCGTACCGTCCTGAACGATGGCCGCCTGCACCCGCTTCCACACCGATACGTGCGACTCCGGATCGTCGACGTCGCGCGCGACGCCGTTGATGAACTTCTCGAGCACGTGCGACCCTTCCATGCCCAGATAGCCGCGATCGTTCGTATCGCTGTTGAGATAGGCGACGCCCTTCGTGCGCAGCTCATCCGCGTGCGCCTCCGCCCACTCGGTGGACCCGAGCAGACCGGGCTCCTCGCCATCCCAAGCGGCGTAGATGAGCGTGCGCCTCGGATGCCAACCCTGCTTGAGGAGCATGCCCAGCGCGCGCGCCTCCTCGAGCTCGGGAACGAGGCCCGAAATCGGATCCTCCGCGCCGTTCACCCACGCGTCGTGATGGTTGCCGCGAATCACCCATTGATCGGGTTCGGTGCTCCCCGGAATAGTCGCGATGACATCGTACAGCGGCTTCTGCGTCCACGTGGATTTGACCTTGAGATGCACCTTCGCGGGGCCGGCGCCGAGACGGTACGCGATCGGCAGCCCGCCGCGCCACGAGGCCGGAGCGAGCGGTCCTCCGAGCGCCTCGAGCAACGGCTGTGCGTCGCCGTACGAGATCGGGAGTACGGGAATCTTCGTAATGGTCTTTGCTTCCGAGATCGGCAGCCGCTTCGCATCCTTCGTCGCACCGACGCCCGGCGTGAGCGGGTCGCCCGGGTAGAGCGGCATGTCGGCGACGCTGCCGCGCTGCACACCATCGCGCGGGCGCATCGGCCCGTTCGGAAACACGGCGCCACCGGCGTAACCGTCGTCGCGTGGATCGGAGTAGATCAGACATCCCACCGCGCCATGCTCCGCCGCGACCTTCGGCTTGATGCCGCGCCACGAGCCGCCGTAGCGGGCAATCACGATCGCCCCCTTCGCCGAGATGTTGTGCCGCGCGAGCTCATCGTAATCCGCGGGAATTCCGTAGTTCACATACACGAGCGGCGCTGTGACATCTCCATCGATCGAGTACGCGTTGTACGTCGGCAGCGCCTCGGCCTTCTGATTCGAGGTCGGATCCTGCGTGAGCGCGGGCTCCTGCAGCTTGGCCACGAAGTGCGTGGGTGCCACCAGCTCCACGGCACGATCGACGGGAGTGGGAAAGAGCACGTCGAAGGACTCGATGTGCGCATCGAGCCCGTAGCTCTTGAACTGCGCCAGGATCCACTCGGCGTTGTCCTTGTCGTAAGGCGAGCCGACGTGATGCGGGCGCGCCGTGAGCCGCTGCATTGCCGCGCGCATGTTCGCCGGCTGGGGAATCGCCTTGAACTTCTCCTCCCATTCACGCTCGGTCTTGCTCGAGGCGTCCGAGAAGCCGAGCAGCGTGGGCTGCGGGGCGGGAGTAGCGGCAACGAGGAGAGCGGCGGCGGCGAGGCCGGACACGATGCGAAACGCTGGCACGTGCATGAGGAGAAGAGCCCTGTGTGTGAGAGTCTGTCGAAAATGAACCGGGGCGGGGCCCGGCGCCACCCTGTCGGGCCTGCACGTCGTGAGCTACAGCGCGGCCACCAGGGCTTCGAGCGCCTCGGTGGAGGGCACGGTGCCTTGCGCGATGCGCACATTCCCGCCGCCGCGGCCGCCATGATGCGCGAGCTCGGTCTTGAGCACTGCGCCGGCGTCCACTCCACCGGGGCTGTTGGAGGTTGCGAACACGACAGTAGGCGGCGACGCCAGGGTGCCGATGAAGCGCGAATGCCCGATCGCGACGGCGGCCTGCGCGAGGGAGCGCAACTCGTCGACGGAGCCTGAGTCGCGGCGCACCACGATGCGGCGGTGACCCGCGTTGTCCGCCGGTGTGGCATCGAACAGCTCGCGCGCGCGATAGCCATCGAGCGCGGTGGCCGCTTCGCGTCGCGCGGCCTGGCCTGCGCGCAGCTCCTCGGCCTGCGCCTTCGTTTTCGCGATGAGCTCCGACGGCGCGACTCCCATCGAGAGCGCGAGCGCCGCGATGAGCTCGTGATCCGCGCGCGCGGTGCTCACGGCGCGCACCCCGCAGACGAACCCCACGCGCGTCGTCTTGCGCACACGCTCCGTACCCCGCAGCAGGATCGCTCCAATCTCCGCGGTGGAGCGGACATGCGTGCCGCCGCACGCGCTTCGGTCCAGCGCATCGATGCCCACGACGCGCAGCTCGCCGCCGCGCGGCGGCGGCTTGCGAAGGCCGCTAACCGTCGCCGCATCCTCGAACGACACGGTAACCGCATGCGGCTCCGCGATCGCCATGTTCGCGAGCCGTTCCGCCGCGAGCATCGTTTTCTGCGGGAGCGATTCCGTGTCGAGATCGAGCGTCGACGATTCGGCGCCGAAGTGCACGCTCACGGTCTCGAGCTTGAAGCGGTCCGCGAAGATTGCGGAGAGCAGATGCTGACCGGTGTGCTGTTGCATGTGATCGAGGCGTCTCGTCCAATCGATCTCGCCACGAATCGTGTCCGCGGCGGGTGCGGGCGACGCGAGCACGTGCGCAATGCGGTCCCCCTCATCCACGACATCCGTGACCGCGATGCTGCCGAGCGTCCCCATGTCGAAGGGCTGCCCGCCGGATGTCGGGTAGAAAGCGGTGCGGTCGAGATAGACCGTGCGGCCGTCGTTGGCTCGATCAACAATGCGCGCATCGAAGCTGCGCAGATACGCATCCGTGTAGTAGAGTCGCTCGGTCATGGACGCATCATACAAAGGAGTCGGGCGCCGCACGACCGGCGCAGTAGCGCACGAGGCGGCACGCGGGCAAGTTAGCCGCTCCGCCGCAAACGATTCTTCGTTCGAGAGACGATGCTGCATCGATCGGTTCGCATCGCACTGCCTTTTCTTGTCGCGCTCGGCGCGTGCCATCGCGCGGCTGTGAGCGCGCCTGCGCGCGCGCCCCTCGCGCGTGTGGCTGCCGAGTCGATGTTCCAGGCACTGCACCGGGTGAGAGACCGGATAGCGGTGACCAGCGGGCGAGGTGTGGATGCCGACACCGACGGCACATCGCTGGTGGAGCTGCGGCGGCGATTCGCGCGCATCCGCGAGCCGCTCGCCGGCGCACTCGCATCCGCGGACAGTGCGTCGCTCGGGGCGGAGGACCGGCGCGCGCTCAGCGTCATGCGGGCGGCGCTCGAGGGTCCGCTGCGCCCGGACGCGGACGCGACGGTGTCGAGGGCGGCCGCGACGCCTGCGTGCGACTACGATCCCGTCGCACTCGCGCAGGGCGACGCGGCCTACGAGCGGCTCCGCGCGCGGATCTACGCATGCTATACGCGCGCCGTGCAGCACGTGCAATTCGAGGGGAAAACACTCGATCGACTGACGGCGATCGGCATGCTGGCCCGCATGGGCGATCGCGAGCAGCGGCATCGTCTCTTCCTCGCCATCGACACCATCTGGCGCAGCATGAACGGCGACGACGGCGCGAAAAGCCCGTACCGGCAGTTCGTGAAGCTGAGCGCAGAGCGCTGGCGCTCGGATGGCTCGCCCGTGGATGCCGAGGCGCGCGTGCTTCGCATCGATCCCGCGCAGATGGAGAGCTGGCTCGTGCAGGTGCTCGATGCGTGGCGGGCGAGCACGCCTGATGCGATGATAGAGCCCTGGGATTGGCACTACCAGGCCGGCGCTGCGAGCCGCGCGCTGAGCGATCGCATCCCGCTCGACGATCTGACCGTGCTCAATGCGCGCTACTTCCGGGATCTCGGGGCGGATGTCGCCGTGCTGCACGTGCATTACGATCTGGCGCCGCGGGTGGGGAAGACCCCCGTCGCGTTCACCGACTTCGGTGACAGGCCGCACGTCGTGCACGGCGCGTGGCAGCCGGGCGAGCCGTGGGTGTTCGCGACGTACCGCGTGGGTGGACTCGATAACCTGGACGAGCTGCTTCACGAGTCCGGGCACGCGGTGCACATCTCGGCGATCCACCAGCGACCGGCGTTTCTGGACTGGCCGGACAACGACGCCCTCACCGAGGGGCTCGGCGATGTCGCGGCGCTGGAGGTGTATGAGCCACGCTGGCAGATGCACTACGTGGGCGACTCGGTGCCGACGTCGCTCGCGCTGCGAGGCCGGTACGGCGGAATCGTTCTCGACATCGCGTGGTCGCTGTTCGAGGTGCGCATGCATCGCGATCCCAATGCCGATCCGAACAAGGTGTGGGGCGACATCACCGGCCACTACCTGCACATCACGCCGCACCCGGAGCTGAGCTGGTGGGCGATGCGCGGCCAGCTCATCGATGCGCCGGGCTACATGGCGAACTATGCGATCGGCTCGATCATCATCGCGGACATTCGCTCGCGCGTGCGCGAGCTGCACGGCGACTTCACGACGGGCGATCCCACCTGGTACGCCTTCATGACGGACCACATCTACCGGTTCGGCCTCTCGCGCTCGTCGGCGGGTGTGATCGCGGACTTTCTGGGGCGGCGCATCGGCGTCGACGCGATACTCGCGGACATGCGGCGCATGCGGGGCGCGCGGTAGCCCTAGCTCTTCTGCTTGCTGAACCTGTCCAGCGCCGCGCGCTCGGCCGGAGTGAGGCTGTCAATTCCCTTGAGGCTGATCTTGTCGAGCAGCCGGTCTACTTCCTGGCGATTGATCTCGTGCAGCTCGGTGCGGGGAATGGTGGACCACCGGCGCATGTCGTCGCCGCGCGGTGGAGCCGGCTGCTTCACCTGCGCGCGCACGGGTGCCGAACTCACCGCACGCACGCGGTTGCCGGTGCCGGTGCGCTCCAGGATGAAGAGGTAGATGGCTGCGCCGAGGAATCCGCCGAGGTGGGCGAAGTGGGCGATGTTGCCGCTGCCGATGCCGCTGATGCCGAACAACGACACCGCCGTCATGATCACCACGAGCCAGCGCGCTTCGACCGGGAGCACGCCGTAGATGTAGATCTTGTCGCGCGGCCAGTAGCGCGCGTACGCGAGCTCCACGCCGAAGATCGCGCCGGACGCCCCGATGATCGGTATGGCTGGTGTGAACGACGACAGGAGCGCGCCTGTGAGTCCGCTGATGAAGTAGAGCGTGATGAAACTGCCGCTTCCCAGCCGTTCTTCCACTCGCGGGCCGAAGAAGTACAGCACCAGCATGTTGAAGAAGATGTGCCCGATGCCGCCGTGCACGAACATGTAGGTGATCGGCGTCCACGGTGCGACGAGCACGCGAGACGCGGAGAAGGCGAACAGTGATGTGAGCTCGGGATACGCCAGCTGCAGCAGGTAAATGCCGATGTTGGCGATCAGCAAACGTTTGACCCAGGGTGTCATGAGCGTAGGCTAGGGGACCGCCGATTGATTTTCCAGAGCGCTCGCGCGCTTATCTTGTGCCATGCGAGAAACCACCCCCAACGGAGGGGCACTGCGGGTGTTGCAGAGCGGCGCGATCGCCATCGTGTTGGCCGCCGCGAGCTACAAATTATTCGAATTGGACAGGTATTTCGTTCCCAAGGAGCTCGCGCTTCACGTCACGGCACTTGCGGCGATCATCGCGTGCTTGCAGGGAGCGCGCCGCCTCGAGCTCACGCGCGTCGAAACCCTGTTCGGAATCTATCTCCTTCTTGGAATTCTCTCGGCCGCTCTCGCTACGAACCACTGGGTAGCAGCACGCGCGGTCGGCGTCACCTTCTCGGGGCTCGTCATCTTTCGCGCGGCGCGCGCCACCTCGAACGCCGCGTCGCGGTGGCCGCTGCTCGCCGTGCTCGTCGCAGCGATCGTGCTCGCGTCCGTCACGTCGCTGCTCCAGGCGTACGGCGTCACGAGCGACTACTTCTCGCTCAATCGCTCGCCCGGGGGAACGTTCGGCAACCGGAACTTCGTCGCGCATCTCGCCGCGATCGGTGCGCCGGCGCTGCTGCTGCTGGTCGTGCTCGCCCCGCGCGCACGAGCCATTCTCGCGTCGAGCCTTGCCGTGGGAGTGCTCGCCGCGGCCCTCGTGCTCTCGCGCAGCCGCGCCGCCATGCTCGCGATCATCGCCGGCGTGCTCGTTCTCGCGCTCGGCATCTGGATCGCGCAGCGCCGCTGGCGTGATCCGCGGATCGCGCGCCGCTACCCGCTGGCCACCGCATTCGCCGCGGCTGGTGCCGCTGCTGCGATCCTCATTCCCAACACACTCAACTGGAAGAGCGATTCACCCTACCTCGACACGGTCACGGGCGTCGTGAACTACCGCGAGGGCAGTGGACACGGCCGACTCGTCCAGTACGCCACCTCGCTCAAGCTCACCGCGCAGCATCCGCTGCTGGGCGTCGGGCCCGGAAACTGGGCGGTAGCCTACCCGAGGGTGGCATCGAAAGGCGACCCGTCGATCGATCACGATGACGGAATGACGTCCAATCCGTGGCCGAGCAGCGACTGGATCGCGATGATCGCTGAGCGCGGCCTCCCTGCCACGCTGGTGTTTGTGCTCGCGTTCATCGGACTCGCGGTGCTCTCAATCGCCGCGATGCGCAACTCGCTCGATCTGGAGGAATATCTGCCGCCGCTCACGCTTCTTGCGACGCTCGCGGCCACGATCGTCGTCGGCTGCTTCGATGCGTCGCTCCTCCTCGCCGCACCGACGCTCTTCGTGTTCGCGCTGCTCGGCGCGCTCGCTCCAGCCGCTGCGACGCGCATCTCAATCCCGCTGTCCACAGCGACGGCGCGCGGCCTCGGCATCGTGGGCAGTGCAATCGCGATTGCGCTCCTCCTCTCGCTCCGCTCCGTGACGCAGCTCGTGTCGATGGGCGTGTTCTCGTCGGCGAACACGGTGGCCGAATACGACCACGCGGCGATCGCGGATCCGGGGAGCTATCGGATACAGATGCGGATCGCTGCGTTGGGCGCGGAGCGAACGCGGTGCGATCTCGTGAAGAAGCACGCGACGCGAGCGCACGATCTGTATCCGGCCGCGCCCGAGCCCATCCACCTGCTCGCGGGGTGCGGCGTACGCGTCAAGCGCCGGTGAGCTCGAGCGCCGCGCGGTCGCGCGCGAGCTCGTCGGGGATCCAGCAGTGCATGCCGACGGAGCGGAGTCCTGCCCCTTCGAAGACATGGCGATAAAACGAGGGCGGTCGCTTTCGATAGGTCTGCAGGTCGCCTTCGATGTCGTCGGCGCTCGTGTGCAGCCCGAGGTATGCGATGCCCCGCACGCGTTTCGCCATCGCATGCACTCCGAGTTTGAGCGCCGGCGCCGCAACGTAGTGCAGCACATCGTTGCAGAGGACGATGTCGAAGGTGCCGCGAATGTCGGACGCATCGAGCGAGGTGATGTCGCCCTGGTGGATGCCGCGGTGCGCGCCGAATCGCTTCACGGCGTACGCGCTCGGCTCGAGCCCCGTGTAGTCGAGATGCGGGCGCTCGCGCCGGAGGGCGGCGCGCCAGAGCCCTTCTCCGCAGCCGACGTCCAGTGCATTGCGCACGCGGCGCTCGAGCAGCTGCTCCGCCACCGCAATGATCGTCCGAGCGATGCGCGCGCGCCCGGCTACGTTGGAGACGCGGTGCCGAGGGTGCCGATACCAGCGGTCGTAGTACGACTGACCGAAGCCGTCGGTCAGCTTGCGCTCCGCGGGATCTCCATGCGCTCGGGCGCCGGACTCTGGACCTTGAGCAGGTAGCGCTGAGACTCTGAGATGCGCTCGACCTCGATGGACACAGATTCGATTCCCTGCTCGATGCGTTCGAGCCGCGCGCCGAACTCCGCCGGCATTGCAGGCTTGATCGCACGCCGCTCGATGACGCTGCCGAGCGCGCGTGCGAGCGGCTTTCCGACGGCTATCACGGCGATCATGAGAAAGAGGGCGTAGCCCAGGTTTTCGACGCGCTGAGGAATGTCGAGCGGCGGATCAAAGGGAACGGTGGAGCCGGATTCGACGAGTACCGGTGCCTGGGGCGCCTCGGGCGCGACTGACGCTATCGGAGTCGCCGGCGCGTTCGGCGTATGGATCGTAATCACCTTGCCGTTTTTCGTTGTGACTGTGACCCCCTCGGCTCCCTGCGCGGCGGCGTCTGCTGCACGTCTCGCAGCCTGTTGGGACATTCCCGCCTGCCTGAGCTGCTGGTTGACCTGCGCCCGGATCTGCGCCGCGAGATCGTTGGCGGAGGGGTTGGCGGCGGGTGCCGAGGTCTGTTGAAGCGGGTGAGGCATTTTGATCCTCGTGGTTGGCATGTCCAGCTCTGCTACCTACGTCGTACAGGGTCGCCCTGTTTCGGGGCCAGCGCTCGATGCTGCTCACCCCGCCACACCTATATTCGACAGCTGGAGGGCTTTCCGCACCCTCTTCGCCAATCAGAAGGGCGAATGGACTGGCGATCTGCGGTGGCGATCTTCATTGCGATTCTGTCATGGCGATCGCGCTCATCGTGGGGCGCGCCCTCAAGTGAGCATGCGTCCGCGCGCCGTGCGCTGCGCTCCGCGAACTGCGCAGCGCATTCCGTCCGACCGGTGCGAGAGGTACCTCACCTACTTCAAGAAATATGCGAAACGGTACCTCGGTGTCGGCTTCGACTGGAAGCTATTCAAGGCGCAGGGATTGGCCGAGAGTGGGCTGTCGCCGAATGCGATTTGGCGCGAGACACGATGGCGCCGTAGCGCAGCGGCTATCGCACGACCGACGGGCTGGTGCACTCGCGGCAGATGGTCCTCCCGGTGAGCACGCGCCAAAGCTTCTGCCACCGCGAGCCGTGGTAGTGCTGCTCGCAGAGCAGACGGGTGCAGAGGTGGCAGTAGCCGCCTGAACCCGGATCGAACATCGCGCCGCACTTCTCGCACTCGGCAACGACTTCGGATCTGCGAAGGAGAGGAACGCCCAGCATCGCCGCTCCTAATGCACGAGGTCAGACGAATTCATACGCACATCCGTGTTCCTGCGCGAGGCCAACGAGCATCGTGTTCGCGGGGACGAGACGCACGCCCGGATTCAGCCCCGCCACGAGCTCCTCGTACACCTTGTCCGCGGTCTGGTGCGACGCCAACGCGAGCTCGCGAGAGATCGCCTTGAGCGCGTTGTTGCACTGCGTGAAGACCGTGCCGCGCTCCTGCAATCCCTTCACCGATGCGCGCTTCGAATCGCTCGCCGGCGCGGTAAGGAAAACATTATGGGTGGCATCCTGCTTTCCCCCACTTTCGCTCAGGCGCCATTTGTCCGCGAGCTTGTACTTCGCCCAGATCGCGTCGCTGGCGTTTATCGGAAAGCCCGACCCGGCAATGCTCACGACCGTGTTCACCTCCGGATATTCCAGCTTGTAGACGTCGCGCCACGCGTCGAGATAGTTGGCGACGGTGTGCAGAGGCCCGGGAACGTCCTCGAGCTTCCCGACTTCGAACACCTGGCGATGCTTTCCCCGCAGCTGCTCGAGCCAGGCGAGATCCCATGACGTACTCGGCCTCACCGCAGCTTCCAGGCGCTCGTGCGAGAACCAGGGTTTGAGCACCGTTGCGCCTGCGGCGGCGATCACGGTGGCGAGGAAAGTTCGGCGATGCGCCTTTTCGTCCAGCACGCGATTCTCCAATAGAAAATTGTGATCTAGATCCGGTCTAGGGTGGCATGTTCAATGCCCTGACCTTATCCCAGCGGTCCGTACCTTGCTTACTTATCCGCCACTTAGGCCGAACATCGTAGGCCGGGTCCACATTGTTGAAATTTCAGGGGGAGCACATGAACATCAAACTCATCGCGATCGCGGCGATCGCCCTCTCGCCGGCCGTGGTGCTTGGCCAGACGAGAAGCCACATTCGCGTATCGAAGGATGGCTCGCACTCGACGTCCACCGGCGACGTCACGACGACGCCTTCTTCGTCGATCACGACGACGCCGTCATCGTCGAGCACGACCGACTCTTCGTCGATGTCGGGAACGTCTTCGTCCTCGAGCATGAGCGACTCTTCGTCGATGTCGAGAACGCCGTCGTCCTCGACCACGACCGACTCTTCGTCGATGTCGGGAACGCCGTCGTCCTCGACCACGACCGACTCTTCGTCCATGTCGTCCAGTAGCTCGACCGCGTCGCCTTCGACGAGCACCACGAACATGACTGATTCGTCCTCGAGCACCACGAACATGACTGATTCGTCGTCGAAGCAGTACGGCACGGGCGCAGCGGCTCCGACCCCGACGCACAGCACGCAGTCTGACAGCACGGCGGGCGCGTCGAGCAGCACCACGACGACCACCACGCCCCCGGCCAACAGCATGACGAGCGACTCGTCCGGCATGTCGGGAATGCACACGGATTCGTCGAGCACCAACAACTCCACCACGCCCACGGACACGGTTCGTGTGCCGCGCAGCAACTTGAACGTGTCGCCGATCGACAGCGTGCGGATGGGAATGCCGTCCACGCGTGAGACGCAGCGTGCAGACAGCACCCGTCGCACGACGGACAGCACGTCGACCACGACGACCCCGCCGCAGCGCTAAGCATTAGCGGGCAACACCAGGCACCACTGCACGTATCGAAACGGGGAGAGCGACGATGCTCTCCCCGTTTTGCGTTCAGCGCTGCAGTCTCGCCAACTGCCTTGATCGGAACTTCGCGACCTTCGGCGCGATCACCACACGACAGTATCCCTGGTTCGGGTACTTCGTGTAGTAGTTCTGATGGTACTCCTCCGCCGCATAGAACGGCGGCGCATCGACCACTTGCGTGACGATCGGGTCGTCCCAGATTTTCTGCGCATTCACTTCGGCGATCGTCTGCTCCCCGATCGCGCGCTGCTCCGGCGAGTGCACGAAGATCACCGAACGATACTGCGTGCCCACGTCGGCACCCTGGCGATTCAGCGTCGTCGGATCGTGCACGCTGAAGAACACCTCGAGCAGATCGTGATAGCTGATCTGCTGCGGGTCGAACGTGATCTGCACGACCTCAGCGTGACCGGAGGCTCCGGTACACACCTGCTCGTACGAGGGGTTGGGGCGCGTGCCGCCGGCATATCCGGAGACGACGCTCTGCACGCCGCGCAGCTCGCGGAAGAGCGTGTCCACACACCAGAAGCACCCGGCGCCCACTGTCGCGACTTCGGTTTGCGTATTTGTCATGACTGAAATCTAGCGACTTCGGGTGCGGTCACCCCGAACTGCGGTCAGGCTCGAAGCGACGATTCCACTGCCTCTGAAAACTCGCGAAGTCGTATCGGTAGCGCCATCGATTTCAGCCCTCGCTCGGCGGCGAGATCTGCGACTTCTGCCTTGGAGCGGGACGGCGTGAAGAGCAGAACCTCCGCACCGAAGGTCGTGGCAGCGAGATAGGCACTCTCTTCGCACGACGCGTCGTGCTCGCAGTCGAGCAGCACCAGTCGCGGACGAGCGCGCTCGATCGCCGCAGGCACGGTCTCGTCGCTGCGGGGCTGTGCAGCGCGGTACCCCGACAAGTCGACCAGGGAACACATCAGCGTCTGGATCAGCGGTTCTTTCGCGATGACCAGGATCGTGATTGATGGCTGCGACAACGGGACCTGCGCTCAAAGGGGAAGCTTCGCCAGAGCATTAACGCAATGAGTGGTCCACGGACTGCCTGCCGAGTCAGCTTCCCGTCACGGACTGGAGAGTCCGCTCCCCGCTCGAGTTTTCTGCGGCGCCACCAGATATTCGCTCGGGTAGTAGAAACGGAACGCGCGACGATCGCATTGGATGATCCCGTACTGGTCGCCTCGTGTGAGAAGCTCCTCATAATCCGATCGACTCGGCTGGCAGCTGTAAGCCAGCGGCCCATCTGCCCGGCACGAGCCCGCATCGTCGGTGAGGCACGTGGCCGGGGTGTGCGTGTGCAGCTCGGGCGTGCCCTGCGCGCACTCGAACTGCACATGGTTTGGATCCTGGCTCGTAGGGGCAGCCGGCTTCACCGCGAGGACGCGAAAGATCGAATCGGTCCCGCCACCCAGCGTGGGACGCGATGTGATTCGCGCGCGCTGCACGCAGTATGCGCGCTCGCTCTGCGTGGAGTCGTCGCTCCACGCCGCGCGCAGCTGCGCGGTAACGGTATCCCCCATCACTCCATAACGCACCGTCTGTGCGCAAAGCGCCTGCGCTCCCGCGACGAGCATTGGTAGGAGGAGCGCGGCCGTGCGAATTCCGTAACCCATCAGCCGACCGTCAGCCCCCGGATGGAATGAGCTCGACGGTCGACTTGAACGTCTGCTGGATTGGTGCGCCCTCCGACTCGTTCATCTTTTCCATCAGGTCGGTGCGCTGCGTTGACTGCCCGCCCAGCAGGACTCCCTTGTCGGTGAAAAACTGGCTGCCGGTGACCGTGCCGCTGCTGCTGATCTCGAGCGGCTGTCCCGCCTCGGTGCCTTTGCCGAGCTGCGCGATGGTCGTGTAACGATCGATCCGCCATGCGTGCTGCCCGCTCACCGTCGTGTCGCCCGCGACCTTGTACGTGGTGACCGAGCTCGAGGTGATGTTGATCGTCCCGACTTTCGGATGCTCCACGACCGTGTCGGCCCAACTCGCTCCCGCCGCAAGCGAGCGCGCGGGAAGCGGAAGCAGAAAACGTCGGAGCGCCGTCGCAGTTGCGCCCAGCTTTCCATCCGTCGACGCTGCCATCGGCGCGAGCGCGTAAATGCGTCCGCGCGGCGACATCGTTCCCGTGAACTTCGCGCCTTGCAGCACCGAGACATCCGGCGGTGGCGCGTCGAGCGTCGACGTGACGCGAATGGAGTCGACCGTGATCGCCACCTTGAGCGTGTCCGCGGACTGCGGTGCGACTTCGAGCGCCAACCACTGATTCGTGGTCGTGGTGAAATCGAATGGAGCCCGTCCGCCGCCGAGAGGCTGTGCTCGCGTGCTCACCGTCGTCACGTGGTAGTGCAGTTTGCCGGGGGCGTAGGCGGCGCTTCCTTGAGCAATTGCGACGGCGGTCACAATCGTGCTCGCCAAGGTGATCAGCGAAAGGCGGCAGGCAATGTTCAACGACATGCAAACTCCTGGTGCTGTAAGAGATCCGGGGCCATACGCGGGGTCGAATCGAGAGTTGGAATCGAACTGAATACCCCGAAAGCAAAAGAATGTCCACAGTGAGCGGGTGAAGCACGCCTCTTGCAAAGTCTGCTTGCAAGTCCCGGCGCAGCCGGGGCGCCAGACTATACGGAGGAAGACATGACCCGCTCTCTATCACGCTTCACCATCGCTTCGGCTGTCGCCGCGTGCACTGTGCTCGGCGCGTGCCAGAAGAAAGGCGATGTGGCAGTAAACGACACTACGGCTGCGCCCGGTATGGCAAACCGCACCGACACCATGGCGTCGGGCGGCGCAGTGGCGAGCCCGAAGAATGATTGGACGGACGCGCAGATTCTGTCCTTCGCCGCGGCTTCCAGCGCTGGCGAAATCCAGGAAGGCCAGATGGCGCAGCACAAGGCGACCAATCCCGCCGTGAAGAGCTTCGCGGCGCTCATGGTCACCGATCATACGAAGATGCTCGCCGATGGACGTGCGCTTGCGAAAAAGCTCGCGATCACCCCTGACAGCTCGAAAGATGATGTCAAGGATCTGATCAAGAGCGCCCAGAACGACGCGAAGGACCTGGCCAACAAAAAGGCCGGCAAGGATTGGGACGAGGAGTACATGAGCAAGCAGATCGACGATCACCAGAAGGTGCTCGACAAGCTCAACGATGCCTCACAGTCCGCGAAGTCGGCCGACCTCAAGACAGCGCTCAGCGAGGCGATCGCGAAAGTGCAGGGTCACCTGACGCAGGCGAAGGCGATCAAGGACAACACGCTCAAGAGCTAATGCTCCGGCGTAGCTCCGCAGCGTAGTTCGCAATTTCGAAGCGGCACGTCCTCAGCGACGTGCCGCTTTCTTGTCTGCGTCGATGAGGTAGGCGCCGAGCAGTAATGATCGGAGCGCATCGGGCGGGCGCGTCGCGACGGGCGCCATCGAAACCCAGAGTTTCATTGCGGCAGAGGGATCGCCCAGCTTGAGCTTCGCGATCATTCCGCCTTCACGAATCTCATCTGCGGACATCCACGCGTCGTACGTCATGGCTGCCGGCGCAAGTGAATCCGCGAGCGCAGATGCCGCCTTGAAGTCCCACGACGCGAGCGCGTGGCGCATGGCGATCGACTGGCGCGCGCGCTCCGGCGCGTGCGTGCTCGCCATGTACAGCGCGAGTAGTGCGTAGTAGCTCTCGTCGGTGACGCCGGCGGTGCCCGCGTGGATGTAGCGCTCGACATCCAGCGCGGACTGCGTCCACCGCTTCCAGTCCGGCGGCGCTACGCCGGAGGAAAGCGTCGAATACAGCTCCCAATGGCGCTCCCGGGCATCGCGGACGTCCTTGCCGCCGGCCGTATCCGGCTCGGCGATGAGCCACGGATTTCTGAGCGCCGCGCCGACGGTGAGCGCGTGCAACTGCCAGATCTCCGGCACGGCTGTGCGTGGCGTGTCATCAAAGGTGCGGTGATCCCCGAACATGGCCGCCACCGCATCGAAGCGCTCGACGCGCAGCGTGCCGAATCCGCTTGCCGTCTCCCGCTTGAAGCGCGCGCGCTCCGCGCCGAGATCGAGCACGGGCCGATAGTCCGAGTTGGGCGTGCCGAACCGATCCAGTAGCGGCGCCAGCTCGCGTCGGTCGATCAGGTGCGTTGCGCCGAGTGAATGCGGCGTGAACGGAACCACTCCGGCGAGATCCGCTGCAATTCCGGGCGACGTGACGATGCTCCAGTCGGGCGCGGGAAGCTCCGGCAGGTTCGACGCGACGATGAGCATGTCGTCGTTCGATGTGAGATACACCGAGTACGAAGCGAAATTCTGGTGTATCGCGGAGAGCACGCTGAGCACGAGTCCATCGTTGATCTCGTACAGGTGCAGCCACTGGCCGAATACGCCGTTCGGCGTGAGATACCCTCGCACGCGGTGGTAGAACTCGTCCGTGAACAACCCCGACACGCCACTCACCCATGGATTGCTCGGCTCCGAGATGATGACGTCGTACTTGCGCGCGTCCGTCGCAAAGAACGATTTCGCGTCGTCGACGACGAAACGCGACCGCGGATCGTCGAACACGCGCCGGTTCGCGGGATAGAACATGCGCGACCCGGCGATCATCTGCGGCTCGATCTCGATCGTCACCGCCTCTTGCAGCTTCGCGCTGCCAAGCAGAAAGTGCGACGTCATTCCCGATCCTTCGCCGATGATCGCGGCGAGCTTCGCCTGCGGCATGTGCGCAAGGGTGATCACCGGGATGAGCACCTGCGTCGAGATGTCGCCGTTGAGCACGCGCGGCTTCGTAGTGTCGCGCGCCGAGAACCACGCGCGATCCACCGACGCGTCGGGCTTCCCGTTGGTTGCGATCCAGGTGAAGCTGTCGGGGAGCGAGCGCCCGACCGCCACTGTGGCGGTGCGTCCGTCGCGATAGAAGATGATGTTGCGGCCCGTGGGATCGGGGAGACTGCCGTAGCGATAGACACCGCTCGAGAGCATCACCTGATCGAAGTGGTTGAACACCACCGACACCACGGCCGCGAGCGCCATCGCGCCCGCGACGATATAAGCGCGCTGCTGGCGGAGCTGCGTGTCCGGCCCCGAGATGCGCAGCAGCATCACGCCCAGCGCCATGTCGACCACGGCACCGGCGACGAGCAGCGTCTTCAGTCCGACCAGCGGCAGGAGCACGAGCGCCGCGATGATGACACCAATGATGGAGCCGAGCGTATTCACCGCGTACACGTTTCCGATCGCCCGCTCACCGTCGCCGCGGCGCATCAGCATCCGCGTGATCAACGGCAGCGTCATCCCGGCGCAGAAGGTGGACGGAAGCATCACGACGAGACACGCGAAGTAGCGCGCGATCGTGAACAGGTCATAGCCGCCGTCGTTCAGCTTGAGCGCGGTGATGAACGACGCCGTCCAGTGAAAGCCGGCGAGATAGATGGGAATAGTCGCGAGCGCGGACAGTCCCATCACACACTGCACGATTCCCAGCGCGCGCACGGGATCCGCGAAAACGTCAGCCCGCGACCGCACCCAACGCGCACCCAACGCCAGTCCGAGGATGAAGGCGGAGAGCATCAGCTCGAACGAGTGCGTGGCGCTACCGAGTAGGAGCGAGAGCATTCGGATCCACGAGATCTCGTAGATGAACGACGCAATCGCGGTTCCGAATGCGACGCTGAGCAGAAGCCGCGCAACGCCGTCGGGGATTCGCTCCGCCTCCGGCGAAGTCTCGCGCGCGGCCTCGTTTTCCTCCGGTCCGTGCGCTCCCATCGTGGATCCGTGCGCCCCGAAGCGTGCGACACCGAGCGCAATGAGAAAGACGACGAGGTTCACCGTCGCAGCGACATCGAGCGTGAGCGGAAGTCCGCCGACAGCGAGCAGCCAGAATCCCGCGATAAGTACGCCCGCTGCCCCGCCGATGCTGTTCGCGAAGTACAGTTGCGCGAGCACGCTGCCCGGGCGACGCGGCACGATCCGGAGCACGCCCGCGCTCATGAGCGGGAAGGTCGCTCCCAGCAGAATGGATTGCGGAAGGATCAAGAGCGCGGCGATCGTCCACTTGAGGATGATCACCGTGTTCGGCGAGCCCGCGAGCGATGGGAAGAGATGGTCGTACGCACCGTTCGTCGTCGCCACGAAGATGTCGTGGAACACGTAGCCGATCATGCCGATCGCGAGCTCGACGAACGCGTATGTCGCGAGCGGATCGCGCAGCCTGTCCGAGATCCTGCTGACCACGAACGCGCCGGCGGACATGCCGCCCAGGAAGATGGTGAGCACGATGATCTGCGCGTACGCGCCGTGCCCGACGAACAGTCCCAGATATCTCGTCCAGATCGATTCGTAGATCAGTCCCGCGGCACCGGAGAGTACGAAGACCAGCGAGAGGAGAATCGGCATTGCTCTTAGGTTCGAGAGTGCAGCGTCATTCGCATTCCGTACTTCGGCCGCAACGTGACCAGTGGGTTGAGCTCCACCTTGTGTCCCGGCACGAGCTTGAGACGCCACCGCTGGGCGAGCGTCGCCAGCAGCAGCACCCCCTCCATCCACGCGAACTGCTCGCCGATGCACTGGCGGGCGCCGCCACCGAACGGGAAGTACGAGAAGCGAGGCCGCTCCGCCGCTTGCTCATCGAGCCAGCGTTCCGGGCGAAAAAGCTCGGGCTCGGGGAAGAAACGCGCGTCTCGCTGAGTTATGAACGGACTGACAACGACGAGCGAGCCGCGCGGGATGTCATATCCGCCCAGCGTGTGAGGCTCGAGCGCGCGCCGCCCCATTCCCCACACCGGCGGATAGAGCCGCATCGACTCGGCGAGCACCGCGCGCGTATAGGGGAGGCGCGGAAGATCCGTTGCGCCCGGCCGCCGGCCGCAGAGCTCACGGTCGAGCTCCGCATGCATCTTCGCTTCGGCCTCGGGATGACCGGAGAGCGTGTACCACGTCCAGGTGAGTGCGTTGGAGGTCGTTTCGTGTCCCGCGACAAAGAGCGTGGTCGCCTCGTCGCGAAGCTGGACGTCGCTCATCGAGCCACCATCGCCCTCGGCGCCGGTGTCCTGCGCGAGCAGCAGCATCGAGAGGAGATCGCCGTGATCGCGACCACTGCGGCGCCGCTCGGCGATGATCCTGTAGATCGTGGCATCCAGTCGAGCGCGCGCACGGCGCAGGCGGATCGTGGTCGGGATTGGGACCCGATCGAAGAGCTCCGAGAACGGCATGAGCGCGAAGCCGAACATCTCGAAGACCGCGGTGAGCGCCGAGCCGATCTCCTCGACCTCGTCGTCCACCGTCGCGCCGAACAGCGTGTTGGCCACGATCACCAGCGTGAGCCCCATCATCTCACCCAGCACGTCGACGGTGCTGCCATCGCGCCAGCGCTCTGCGAGCTCCGCAGCGCGCTGCGACATCGTGTCCCCGTAGCTCTCGACGCGCTGGCGGTGGAACGCCGGCTGCACGAGCCGGCGCTGCCGCTTGTGCGTCTCGCCATCGGTGGTGAGGAGGCTGTCGCCGAGCAGGAGCTTCATGCGCAAGTGCCCGCGCCCGCGCCCGAATAGCCGATTGTTCGTGACGAGAACGTCCTTCACGAGATCCGGGTGCGTAGCCAGAAAGAGCGACGTGCGAACGACGTCGATGCGCGCCAGATCGCCGTACCGGCGCGCCACGTCGTGCATGAATCCGAGCCGGTCCGAGCTCAAGCGCAGGAAGAGCTCGCCGGGGAAGCGACTTCGCGGACCCGGTGCGCGCCGGGATTCAGTGGGGCTGAGTGGTGTGGCTGCGATGCTCACGCGCGAATGATGGCGGATAGGCGGTTCGTTGCGGGCCGGACGCCCGCAAAGCTATCTTGTGCTGGGGGATGGGGCGCCGCGAGGGCGCTCGAGGAGAGTCGGTCGCCGGATTGAGAAGACCGAACGCGAGGAACGTGATGTCGAGGCGAACGCAAACCGTAGTGCTCGTTGGCGGCTGGATCTTCTCGATCGTGCTGTTCGTGTTCATGTTCGTCACCTACAACGGCACGAAGCTGTCGTATTCCGAGAAGTTTCCAGGGATGCCCTTGTACGGGGCCATGACGTGGTGGTTCTTCTTCACGATACCCGTAATCGGCTTTACGTGGGGATTCTTCAACGATCTCAAGAATCGCGGCTGAAGACGCCGTGTTCAGCGTTCCAACAATGGCGCGACGTGGTTTTCGCGCCATTGTCACATCCGTACATATGCGAGCGTCCATGCGATTTGCTCCTTCGCATCGTACTCGGTACGTGCCTTGCAATTCTCATTGCAACTGACCACAGCCGCGCGCCAATCACGTGCGGCGTGCCGCTACGTTACCGGCCGATATTGGCCCGCCGAGGAGATAAAAGCATGGAAATGGATACGCTGAGAGAGCTCTACGTGGAGGAGCTCAAGGATCTCTGGAGCGCGGAGACGCAGATCACGAAGGCGCTGCCGAAGATGATGAAGGCGGCCACGAACCCGAAACTCAAGAAGGCGTTCAATACCCACCTCAAGCAGACCGAGCGGCAGATCAAGCGTCTCGAGCGCATCTTCAAGGAGCTCGACGAGAGCCCGCGTGGCAAGAAGTGCGTCGGCATGGAAGGACTCATCAAGGAAGCGCAGGAGCTGATCAAGGAGAAGCCGGAAGCCGATGTTCTCGACGTTGGACTGATCGCGGCTGCGCAGCACGTCGAGCATTACGAGATCGCGGGCTACGGCTGCGTGCGCACGTGGGCTCGCCAGATTGGCGAAGATCGTCAGGCGGAGCTGCTGCAGGAGACGCTGGACGAGGAGGAGCAGACGGACCGGCTGCTCACCGAGCTCGCAGAGAGCACGATCAACGTCGAGGCGGAGGAGCAGGACGAGGAGGAGGCGCGGGGTGCAACGCGCACGCGCGCGAAGCAGGGCACCAAGCGTGGGGCCTCGAAGAACGGCGCGCCCTCCGGCCAGGACGATGACATGGACGGAGAGTCCGATGAGGCGACGGTCGGTGCTGGCGGAAGCCGCTCCGATATGATGTAGCACGAGCGAATTTCGCTCGGCGTTACCGTCGTCACGGTCCGCGGCGCCTCGAGGGGCGTCGCGGACCGATCGCATCGCCCCGTTTCAAACGACAGGTTAGTTTCCCTGCGTGAAGAAGACCCGGCACTCCGCTCTCGCGCTGGCAGTTCTTGCCGCCGCGTGCTTGTTCGCTGCGCCCTACGCGAACGCGCAGGCCACTGACACATCTGGCCTCTCACAGGTGCGCCGGCTGTCGCTCGACGAGGCGCTCTCGAGCGCGGAGGCGAAGAGCCCCGATCTCGCGATCGCGCGCGCCGGAGTGACGCGCGCCGAGGGGCAGCGCGACAAGGCGCGAAGTCAGTTCCTGCCGCAGATCTTCGGGAGCGCGGGCTACACGCGCACGCTCAAATCGCAGTTCCAGGGACTCTCCTTCGGCAGCGACAGCGGCGGACCTGCACCCTGCAGCTCGTTCATCGTCGATCCCAACGCACCCGTGAGCCAGCGACTCTCTGTACTCGAGTCCGCGCTCGGGTGCGGCGCGGGCAGTAGTCCCTTCGGGTCGATCCAGAATCTCGGATTTGGCGCCGCCAACCAGTGGAATCTCGGGCTCTCGTTGCAGCAGAACGTGTTTTCGGGCGGCAGGGTGACGGCCCAGTACCGCGCGGCGAATGCGGGAAGACGCAGCGCCACGATCGGCCTCACCGCTGCGCGCGCACAGCTCACGCTCGATGTCGCGCAGGCGTACTACAACGCCCAGCTCGCCGATCAGCTCGTTCTGATTGCCGCTGCCACGCTCTCGCAGGCCGACACTACGCTGGCGCAGACGAAGCTCGGGCGACAGGTCGGTAATGCCGCGGAGTTCGATCTGCTGCGCGCGCAGGTGACGCGCGACAATCAGGTACCGGTGCTGATCCAGCGGCGCTCCGACCGGGACGTCGCATATGTGCGTCTCAAGCAGCTCCTGCATCTGCCGCTCACGGATTCGCTCGCCCTCACGACGTTGCTCGATGACACCACCGCGGCACAGCCGGGAGCGGTCTCGACGCTGCTCGCCCAGTCGCCGGACACCGCGGCCGAGAGCCGCGCACCGGTGCGCCAGGCGACGGAAAACGTCACCGCGCAGAAGAGTGCCGTGACGGTCGCGCACGCGGAGCGCATTCCGTCGCTCGCGCTGTCGTCCGCCTTTGGACGAGTCGCGTATCCATCGGGAATATTTCCCTCCTGGTCGGATTTTCGTTCGAACTGGACGGTCGGAGGCTCGCTCACGCTCCCGATCTTCACGGGCGGCAACATCCATGGTGACGAGCAGATCGCGACCGCTGGTCTGCAGCAAGCGCGCGCGCAGCTCCAGCAGACGCGCGAGCTCGCGGAGCTCGACGCGCTGAATGCGCTCAACCGGCAGCGCGCCGCGCAGGCGCAGATGGATGCGAGTCGCGGCACGGCCGCTCAGGCGGCGCGCGCGTACCAGATCGCGACGGTGCGCTACAAAGAGGGGATCTCGACGCAGACGGAGCTCAACGACGCGCAGATTCAGCTGCAGCAGGCCGAGGCGAATCGCGCCACCGCTGCCCGCGATCTGCAGGTCGCGCGGATGCGGCTCGCGCTGCTGCGCGATCTTCCGCTCACCGGGAGCTCGGCGCAGGCGGCGCAATCTCAAACGCAGGTGACCACGCAGACCGCGACACTCGCGGTGCCGCTTGGCACTCAATCCACGAGCACGACGACCGGACAAACAGGGAGCGCGGCAAGCCTTCCTCCCGGTGTGCCAAGCCAACAACCGGGGACGCCATGACGCCCACGTTCGGAACCGATCGCCAACCTGGCTCCAGATGGCGGTGGTGGCTCGCCGCGATCCTGCTCCTGGTCGTGGCGCTCGTGAGCTACCAGCAGTACCGGAAGAAGCACCCGAAGATCATCGGGAACACGACCGAGGCCTCAAACGTCGGCGCCGAAGGCATTGTCGTCGCGAAGACGTCGGACATCCGCATCGGGCCCGCGATCTCGGGAACGATGACGCCGCAGGAGGCCGCGACACTGCGCGCCGAGGTATCCGGACCGATCGTGCAGACGTACGTCGAGCAGGGACAAGCCGTGAAGCGTTCGCAGCCGCTCGCCCGCATCGATGACACGTCGATCCGCGAGGCCGTACTCTCGGCGCAGTCTTCCGCGCGCTCGGCGAAGCTCGCGCTCGACAACGCGACGCGCGATGCGGAGCGCCAGCAGCGCCTCGAGCAGGCGGGCGCGGTGGCGCCACGCGACGTCGAGGTGGCGCAGCGCGCGCTCGCGTCCGCGCAGGCGGCGATGGCGGACGCGCAGTCGCGTCTCACCGCCGCCCAGCAGCAGCTCACGAAGACGACCTTTCGTGCGCCCTTCGACGGACTCGTGAGCGAGCGTCCGGTGAACGCGGGCGACGTCGTGCAGCCGGGCGCCACGATCGCCACGGTCGTGAATCCCGCGAGCATGCGGCTCGAGGGCTCCGTGCCCGCCGAGCAGCTGTCATCGCTGAAGATCGGCACGCCGGTAATGTTCACGGTGAACGGCTACGGTACACAGACATTCACCGGGCGCATCGACCGCATCAATCCCACGGCGGATCCGACGACGCGACAGGTGCGCGTGTACGTGACGATCCCGAACGAGAAGAGCACGCTCGTGGGCGGACTGTTCGCAGACGGGCGTGTCGCGACGGAGAGCCGTCAGGGGATCATGGTTCCAGCCACCGCGGTAGATGAGCGTGGCGTCTCTCCGCTCGTGCTGCGCATCAGGAGCGACACGATCGAGAGCGTGCCAGTGCAAGTGGGCGTCCGGGACAACGCATCGGACCGGGTGGAGATTCGCTCGGGGGTAAACGTGGGCGACACGCTGCTCGTGAACGCCGCGCAGGGGCTCGCACCGGGCACCAGGGTTCGCATCACCGCCGCCAGCGATCGGGCGGCGGGCACTCGCTAATCGCTGAATAAAGCGGAAAGGACAGGGACATGTTCATCTCCGATTTTGCAATCAAGCGGCCGATCATCACCGTCACGGCGATGGTGGCGCTCGTCGCCTTCGGCGGCGCGGCGCTGGTGAATCTCCACACCGATGAGTTTCCCGACATTCAGGCGCCAGTCGTCGGGCTGACGATCCCGTACCCTGGCGCATCGCCGGCGGAGGTGGAGCGCGAGATCGTGAAGCCGGTCGAGGACGCGGTGTGGGGGATCAGCGGGCTCGATGGTGAGAAGTCGAGCTGCTTCTCGATCGACGGCCTCGCGCAGTGCACGCTCTTCTTCAACTTCGAGAAGCCGATCCAGCAGGCATCGCAGGATGTGCGAGATGCCATCTCGACGAAGCGCGAGGATCTGCCACCGGAGATGAAGGAGCCGATCCTCACGCGCTTCGATCCATCGGAGGCGCCGGTGTTCACGCTCGTGCTCACGTCGCCGAGTACGCCGGCACCCGTGCTCACGCGCATCGCCGACCCAGGGCTCGCGAGCGATCTGCGATCGATCGCGGGCGTGGCGCAGGTGAACGTGGTCGGCGAGGTGAAGCGCAACATGGTGGTCGAGCTGCGCCCTGCAGACTTGCAGTCGGCGGGCGTGAGCGTGGCGCAGGTCGTCGCCGCGCTCGCGCAGCAGAATCTCGCGTCTCCCGTGGGGTGGCTGAACGGCAACCTGCAGGAGAAGCTCATCCGCCTGAGCGGCCGCCTGAGAAACGCCGCCGATTTCGGCAATCTCGTGGTCGCGGATCGCGGTGGAGAGCTCATTCGTCTCAACCAGATCGCGAACGTGTACGACGGAACGGAAGAGCCGCGCTCGATGGCGCTCTTCAACGGCAAGCAGGCAGTAGGAATCGAGATCCTCAAATCGAAGGGCTACAGCACGACGCAGGTTGCCGCCGCGGTGCAGGCGAAGGTGAAGGAGCTGCAGAAGACCCTCCCGCCGGATGTGAGCTTCGCCGATGTGCAGAACGCTGGCGAGCGCGTGAGCCACGCGGTGCGGAACGTGGAGGAGGCGCTCATCGAGGGCGCACTGCTCACCGTGCTCGTCGTCTTCCTCTTTCTGAACTCGTGGCGCTCGACGGTGATCACCGGGCTCGCGCTGCCGGTGTCCGTGATCGCGTCGTTCGTGGCGGTGTGGGCGTTCGGCTTCACGCTGAACACCATGTCTCTGCTGGGGCTGTCGCTCGCGATCGGCATCCTGATCGACGATGCGATCGTCGTGCGAGAGAACATCGTGCGCCACATCGAGATGGGAGAGGATCACGTCGTCGCCTCGCACACGGGCACGGACGAGATCGGGCTCGCGGTCACCGCGACGACGTTCTCGATTGTCGCGGTGTTCGTGCCGGTGGGCTTCATGTACGGCGAGGCAGGACAGTGGTTCAAGCCATTCGCGCTGACGATCGCGTGTTCCGTGCTCGTCTCGCTCTTCGTGTCGTTCTCGCTCGACCCGATGCTGTCGGCGTATTGGCCCGATCCGCAGGTCGAGGACCACGGGGAAGGCCGCCGCGGGCCGATCAGCCGGGCGCTTGCGCGATTCAACAAGTGGTTCGACCGGCAGGCGGACAATTACAAGCATGTGATTGCGTGGGCGCTCGACCACCGGCTCGCGGTGACGGGGCTCGCTGCGGGGACGTTCGTGCTCGCGCTCGTGCTGCAGGGGTCGATCGGTGGAGTGGGCTTCGTGCCGGTGAGCGACCGGAGCGAGATCAATTTCATCGTCGAGGCGCCGGGCGGCAGCAATCTCGAATACACGAGGCTTCGCACGGAGGCCGTGGCGGAGCTGGCGCGCAAACATCCCGAGGTCGCGTACACGTACACGTCGATCGGCGGCGCGATTCCATTCCGCGCGCCGGGAGTGGACCAGGCGCTCGTCTACGTGCGCCTGGTGCCGAAGGCGAAGCGCAGCAAGAGTCAGGACGAGCTGGGTGCGGAGTTCAGGCGCGAGTTCGCGCACGTCGCCGGCGCGACCGTGTCCGTGTTCACGAGCGGATTCGGCGGCGCGATGAAGGAGGTGCAGGTCCAGATGCGCGGCCCCGATCCCGTGGTGCTCACGCGGCTGGCGGAGCAGGCGGTGGGCACGGTAGCGAAGGTGCCCGGCGCGGTGGACGTGGGACTGTCGACGCGAGGCGAGAAGCCCGAGCTCGACGTGCAGCTCAATCGCCCGCTTGCCGGATCGCTCGGCATCACCGTTGGTGCGGTCGCGCAGTCGCTGCGGCCGGCGTTTGCGGGACTCAAGGCCGGCGAGTGGACGGATCCGAGCGGCGAGACGCGCGATGTGACCGTGCGGCTCACGAAGGAGGCGCGCGAGAATCTCTCGGATCTGCAGGGGCTTCCGCTCGTCGTCAGCGATGCGCAGGGTCGCCCCACGACGATCCCGCTCGGCCAGATCGCGACGATTCGCCAGACCGTTGGTCCCGCGCAGATCAACCACCTCGACCGCGAGCCGGTGGTTGCCGTCGAGGCCAATACGCAGGGGCGCTCGCTGAACGAGGTCACCACCGACATCCAGAAGCAGCTCAAGTCGCTGAAGCTGCCGCCGGGCTATCACATCACGCAGGGCGGTTCGTCGCGCGACCAGAGCGAGATTTTCACCAAGATCTTCACGGCGCTCGGGATTGCGATTCTGCTCATGTATCTCATTCTCGTGATGCAGTTCGGTTCGTTTCTCGACCCGCTCGCGATTCTGATCTCGCTGCCGCTGTCGCTCATCGGAGTCGTGCTCGCGCTGCTGATGACTGGCGACACGCTGAACATCATGAGCCTCATCGGCGTGATGCTCCTGATGGGCATCGTGGCGAAGAATGCGATTCTGCTCATCGACTTCGCGAAGTGGGCACGCGAAAAGGGAATGTCGCGTCGCGATGCGCTGATCGAGGCCGGACGGATCCGGCTGCGTCCGATCATCATGACGACGCTCGCGCTGATCGCCGGCATGCTCCCCGTGGCGATCGGCCATGGCGAGGGCGCCGACTTCCGCGCGCCGCTCGGGCGCGCGGTGATCGGAGGCGTGATCACGTCCACCCTTCTCACGCTGATCGTGATTCCGACGATCTACGAGATTCTGGACGAGTGGAAGGAGAGCCTCGCGCACAGATTCCTCGGCCGCAAGCGCACCCGTGCCGAAACGCGAGCACCGGAGCTGTCCGCCGGCGATTGAGCCGGCGGATACCGATCTAGCGGGGAGAAGCGCGCACGCCCTTCCGGAGCGCACGCGTGTTCTCAGTCCTCGTTCCTTCCCCCGATCGTGATCAGCGCCACCGCGCCCACGATGATCGCCGCTGCGATCACCATGCGCAGATTCAGCGGCTCGCCCGCGAATGCCCACCCGAGAAACACTGCGACCACGGGATTCACGAACGCGTAGGTCGACACGAGCGTCGGGCTCACGGCCTTCAGCAACCACACGTAAGCCGTGTAGGCGATGATCGAGCCGAAGGTGATGAGGTAGAGCAGCGCCAGCCACGACTTGGTGCTCGTGGCACTGAGGGAGAGGTGACCCGCTTCCCCCGTCGCGAGACCCACCGCGATCAGCACCACGCTCGCGATGATCATCTCCATCGCGGAACCGATGAACTGATTCTCGGCACGCGGCGCACGCTTCGAATAGAGCGATCCAATGGCCCACGAGAGTGCGGCCAGGAGCAGGATGCCCTCGAAGAGCAGATTCCCCTTCGCGCTGTCGCCGCCTGGATTGACGAGGAGAAACAATCCCCCCAACCCGAGCGCGATGCCGCAGAACACCCAGGCATTCGGGCGCTTGCCCCGCGGGCGCCACCATTGGAGCAGTACGATCCATAGCGGCTCGATCGACACGAGCAGCGCCGCAGTCCCGCTCGGCACCTTCTCTTCTGCCCACACTACCACGCCAGTGCCGAGCACGGGCATGAGGATGGCGACGATCGCGGCGCTCTTCCAGTTCACCGCCTTTGGCGGCGCCGCGCCTCGTGCGCGCAACCAGATGTACATGGCCACGCCAGCAACGAAAAATCTGCTTGCCACCATGAGGAACGGTGGCAGTGTCTCGATCGCGAATCGAATCGCGAGATACGTCGAGCCCCAAATGATGTAGACAGCGGCGAAGGCGAACAGAATCTGCGATCGCGGCGCGTGAGCGAGAGGGCGGTCGGGCACGCGACAAAGGTAAACGCGCGAGCTGAGCCTAACTATTCTCCAATCCTGTCACGCTCGATCAGTCCATCATGCGGTTGCTCATCGCGTGCGCGCGACGCATCTTCGCCGCCTCACCCTGAGCGGAGAAGTCGCGCGTGCATCTCACCCGAAGTGTGTCCTGTCTCTCTCTGCTGCTCGCGTATGCGCTGAGCGCCGGCGCGCAAGCCAAATCCGCGAATCCGCGCCTCGCTGCGCTGAAGACGGAGGCGATGAAGGACATCGACACGCGCGCGCAGTTTACGCAGCAGTTCGTCGATCAGGTCTTCAGCTTCGGTGAGCTGGGCTTCCAGGAATTCGAGACGTCGAAATACATCGTCGGCATTCTCAAGCAGAACGGCTTCACCGTGCGAGAGGGTGTTGCGGGAATGCCAACCGCGTGGGTCGCGACCTGGGGATCCGGGAAGCCCGTGATCGCGCTCGGCTCCGATCTCGATGGCATTCCGCAGGCCTCGCAGATTCCCGGCGTCGCATGCCACCTCGCGCTCGTGCCCGGCGGACCCGGGCACGGCGAAGGGCACAACTCGGGACAGGCAGTGAACATCACGGCGGCGCTCGCAATCAAGAAGATTATGGAGCGCGAGCACATCGGCGGCACGCTCAAGATCTGGCCGGGCGTCGCCGAAGAGCAGCTTGGCTCGAAGGCGTATCTCGTGCGCGAGGGACTGTTCAAGGACGTCGACGTCGTGCTCTTCTCGCACGTCGGCAGCAACCTGCAGACCGGGTGGGGCGCGGGGCAGGGATCGGGGCTGGTGTCCGTGCTCTACTCGTTCGAGGGACAGGCCGCGCATGCGGCTGGCGCGCCATGGCGCGGTCGCAGCGCGCTCGATGCCGTCGAGCTCATGGATGTGGGGTGGAATTTCCGCCGCGAGCATCTGCGGCTGCAGCAGCGCTCGCACTACGTCATTCGCAACGGCGGCGATCAGCCGAATGTCGTGCCGCCTACGGCCGCCGTCTGGTATTATTTCCGCGAGCTCGATTACAAGAAGATCAAGGATCTCTGGGCAATCGGCGATTCGGTGGCGCAGGGCGCCGCAATGATGACGGGCACCAAGCTCGCCGCCGAGCGCGTGATGGGCTCCGCGTGGCCCGGCCACTTCAATCGCCCGATCGCCGAAGACATGACGGACAACATCAAGCTCGTCGGGCTTCCGAAGTGGACGTCTGCCGACCAGCAGTTCGCGCGCGCGATTCAGAAGGAGGTGAAGGGCGACACGACGGGGCTGGATACCGTCGTGGCCAAGATCGAGCCCGATGTGCCGGATTCGCTCAACTTCGGCGGCGGCTCCGATGACATCGGCGACATCTCGTGGAACGCACCGACGATCGTGCTCCTCTTTCCGAGCAACGTGCCGAACCTGCCGGGCCACCACTGGTCGGACGCGATCGCGATGGCCACGCCGATCGCGCACAAGGGCGCGACCGCGGGAGCGAAGGCGCAGGCGCTGACGATGCTCGACATCCTGCTCAAGCCGGGACTCGTCGACTCCGCGTGGAGCTACTTCAAGAACGTGCAGACGAAGACGATCAAGTACGAGCCCCTCATGCGCCCCGAGGATCGTCCGGCGACGGAGCTCAATACGGACATCCTCGCGCGCTATCGTCCGGAGATGAAGAAGTTCTACTTCGATCCCAAGAAATTTCCGACGTACCTGCAGCAGCTCGGCATCGCGTATCCGACGCTGCGCAAGGCGGATGGAAGCTGCGCGGCGACACCGAATACCCTGCAGTGATGGGACCGACGCAGTTCGCGCGAGCTGGGTAGGGTTGAGACAACTGACTGTACGATCGGTTGTCTCAACCCTACTCGCCGTATTCCCCGAGTAGCGGGAGCTTCGAACATTGAGCTGGCGAACCGCGCGCTATTACTGCACGTAGCGCAGCACGTCGTACAGGTACTTCACTCCGAACGATACGTTGCTCACGGCGAGCCGCTCGTTGTTGCCGTGCATGCCGCTGTGCATCTGCTCGTTCTCGACGAGGAACGGGTCGAAGCCGTAGGTGATGATGCCCAGCGCGCGGTAGGTCGGACGGTCGGAGGCCGCTGTGAACATGGGCGTCGTCACGATCGCATCCGGATTCCGCTCGTGCGAAGCCTTCTCGATCGCGTGAAAGAGATCCGTGTCGATCGGGTTCTGCAGTTTGGTCTTCGGCTCGATCTGATTCACCCAGTGCACAGCGGTGTCGTTCGCGATGCGCTTGAGCGTGTTGACGAACGTCCGCGGATCGGTAT